>NZ_JABAIG010000014.1:0-163449 GCF_012641385.1 Rhizobium sp. P28RR-XV | reverse complement strand
CGCAATGCCATCGCTGATAAAGGCGCTGTGGCGGTGATCCCCAACAATCCTTCCCGCGCCCAAAAATACCCGCTGGACAAGCATCTCTACGCCCAGCGCCACCTGATCGAGTGCTGCTTCTCGAGACTCAAGCAGTTCCGCAGGGTCGCTACGCGCTTCGAAAAAACCGCCGAAAACTACCTCGCAGTCGTCACTATCGCAGCAATCGTCCTATCGATCAGATAACTGTCCACTCTTCCTAGGCTTCGATTGGCGAGAGGGTCAACATGACAGCAGATAAGTTCACGACAAACATGCGTTTATTGCACCCTGGCGCAAATGCGTGAGGAACTGAGAATGGATCCCGGCGGTTGGCAAAATATCAAACTGGGTGATTTTTTAGAGGCAATGTCGGCGTGGGCAACCGACTGGCAGATGCCTGCTGACACCAACCAACACGACGGCAATCTCACGCGAGCTGGTTCCGCTTGCCGCAAGCCGCAGCATTTGTCGCAAATGTCTCATGGTTAGCCTTCTCTTTGCCGGCATCAAAATCCCCTCGTTCATCGCAAGGTATTTGATGCCAAAGTTGCTGACCCAGGGAGTGATCTTCAGTGCCGAAAGCCGGCCGGTCTTTGATCGGAACGGTGGCCGGTCTTTGATCGGATTGGCGGCCGGCTTCACGTCGGAATCCGCAGCGCGGTAGATCATTACAGGCTCCTGATTGTATTTCAGGAGCAAATAGAGGCCAGACAATGCGTATGCAAGGTTGAAATAAGGCGAACGTTCGACACTTGAAAACTACGGCCGACCGGGCTATTTTACTGGAGTGAGAGACAGACAGCGCTAACTGCCTGCCTCCCAATTTACTGCTTAGCTTACGAGATTAACCCGGACGGTCACTGACCAGCTCGTCCGGGTTTTTCGTATCTGCAGCGTGATCCTGATGGGTATGAACCACATCATTCTCACCTCCTAAGTTCGAGGGCGAGGCACTCGCCAATGCCGATGTTGCCCATCATCATCGGCGCGCCTGCTGGTCTCCGCGCATACTGCTTTCGCTCTCGAATCTCTGTTTCATATCAGTCCTCCTCGGATTCGTCTCCATCGAAGAAGCCTTCGTCCTCCTCGGCGAGACCTTACGGATGGATGATGGCGACGAGCGTGTCGAAGCCCCGGGAGTGGGCTTCGTCAACGACCTCCCAGGTGTCATTGTCGGGGTCGGCAATTCTCTTACTCAAGGAGTGCAAATTCCGAGGTAATCCGCCCCCTGATTCCGAAATGATGCCGCCCCCTTTGGAAGGCATCCGGCGTGGGTGTGCTGCCGGTGTGAAGTTTCTTCCTTCGACTGTGACGAGGAAGGAACGGGATGCCTGCGGAGAGACTGGAGATGCGGCGTGTCCGCGAGATATTGAGATATCGCTTCGAGCAAGGACTTGGGCACAAGTCGATTGCGGTGCGGGTTGGGGCTGCGCCCTCGACGGTGGACGTTGGTGCAGGGATCGGGATTTGAGCGGATGCCGGTCTCTGATGGTGTTATCTACGCGGTCGCTTGATTGCGCCGGACGGATTTCGGGCGTGCACAGTCAAGCAGGCGGTTGAGGACGACGCAGCCAAGGGCGACCTCCGTCTGCTGAGCGAGGAAGGACCGAGCCCGCAAGCGCCGCCCGATGATGGACTTGTATCGCCCGATCGCGGTCTCGACCAACGCGCGTTTGCCGTAGCCGGTGGAAGCCTGCCATTTCATCCGCCCGTCTCTGCTGATTGCTGCGATGTGCCGATCCCTTTGGAAGGAAGGCTCCTCGCCGGTCCATTCGATCGCGTTGGCGCGCGGCGGAATGACGACTGCGGCTTCTGGGCTGTGATTGATGACAGCGTCATAAATAGGCGCTCCGTCATAGGCGCCGTCGGCGATGAACTGTCCGATCGGACGATCGATCTGGTCGAGCAATGGCCCCAACTGCGAGGCGTCGCCAATGTCCTGATCAGTCATTGTGTGGGCGATGATCTCGCCATTACCTGCATCCAGAGCCAGGTGCAGCTTGCGCCAACTGCGACGGGATCCGGTGCCATGCTTCTCCT
Source organism: Rhizobium sp. P28RR-XV (assembly GCF_012641385.1). Lineage (NCBI taxonomy): Bacteria > Pseudomonadati > Pseudomonadota > Alphaproteobacteria > Hyphomicrobiales > Rhizobiaceae > Rhizobium > Rhizobium sp. P28RR-XV. The sequence continues at coordinate 161,388 of NZ_JABAIG010000014.1, read as the reverse complement.
CCGGCCACTGACCTGCGCCGTAGACCTGAAGGCCGGTGCTATCGACAAGTATATGCACAGCTTCGTCCGAAACTTGACGGGTATGTCGCTCAATCCGAGCCGGCCATGTCCGCGCTCTTCGGCTCATCGTGGTATGATCGGGAACGGCGAGTTTCAGCCCCATCAATGACAGCACCGATTCCACCAAGCCTTCTGTCTGGCGTAGCCGCAGTCCGAATACCAGGCCAACCGTCAAGGCCGTCTCGATCGCCAAGTCGGAATAGCGGGGCTGGCCACCTCTGGTCTTTCGTCTTGGCGCCTGCCACGACGAAAGGGCTTCCGGCGTAAGCCATAAGGTCAAACTACCACGTCGACGAAGTCCAACCTCATACTCCTGCCAGTTCGTCACCTTGAACTTCATCTTACCGATGCGATGACGGCGGGATGCATTATGTTTGAAAGGCATGACTGCGACAAACCGATTATTAAGCTTCTCGTGCGCCTACGCCAATCCGATTAACGATCCGCGCACCAACGCTGGTCGCGGTCGTACGTGGCTCTAAGGGAGTCCAGTTCCTTCTCAATAGCGTTTTAGACGTCGACCTGTTTCGCGTCATTGACTACGGGGTTTCTCTCGCTGCGAGAACGTGGGAAAATCAATCCAAGTTCCGTTGACGCGCGGCTCCTTCGACACCATCTGCTGCGACATGCCCAAGACGAAGACGAAAAAGAAGGAAAGCGACGATCCCGAACTGATCAGGGAGTGGCCGCTTCCCGTGGTTGCGACCCTCGGATCCGGTGTCAGAGTGAAGGGAATCCTGCAGGAAATCCGCTCCCGGCTACCATCTCCGGTCCGGAAGTCGCTGGATATGCAGGCAGGCGGGCTCATCCTCGTCATGCCAGAGACTTCGAAGACGGCATTCAGAGCAGCGGCATTGGCCGTTTCCAGTGCGCTCGACGACATCGCAGACCTTCCGATCATTCCTCGTGAGATCGAGGATATTCTGACGATCACCGCATCAGAGCGGAAGCGCTGGCTTGAAGACGGTCGCCTGCCCAGCGCCGGAACGCGAACGGTTCGGCTGCAAGGGCGCGCAAGGAGAATTACCTTTCACGTATTCGACCCCCGAGTTGTTGAGGATCTGCTCGATCGCGGCGCCGTGGACGAATGGAGGGAGGAAGACGCTGCGGCGAAAGCGGAAAATCGCAGGAGGGCCGCGTATCAGGCGAAGCTGACGCGTTCGCTGAAGAAAAAGGAAAAAGCCGAACAAACTGAACGTGCGGAGGAAGCCGCGACCACGTTAAGTGGATGGGACGAGTTCGGGCGCGACGGCCTCCTTCGGTAGGATTGACGTCTCTCTCCGGATTGCCGCGGCACGCCACCGATCAGCGCAGTCTTGCCAACAAAGTCATATTGGGATCCGATACGGCAGCTAGAGACGCATCACTTACGTCCGATAGCTTGGGGTTCTCTTGGTCGACGATGGCCCGGTGGGATCCGCTGCGATCTGCGTTCGCGCGGCTGCGGCACTGGCTTTGGCCTGTAGTGGCCGTGGCTTTCCAATTCCGCATAAATCGATCAAATCAGTGATCCGCCGAATTCAGTAGCTACCTCCTTCGCAAGCTCGATAAAGACCCGCGCCGCCGCGCTTCTGTATGCATCTTTACGCTGCATCAGAACGGCGGTGCGCTGCAAGCGCACCGGATCGAGGGTAATTGCTTTCAGATCCTGATGTGCGAACGCGATTGTTGCAGGCAGGAGTGTCGACAGCCGCGTCCTACGGACAATTTCGATCACCGCGCTGATGGAGTTGGCCTCTATCTGTACTTTCGGGCGAATATCGTGCTGCCGACAGAATCGGTCAATCTGATCGCGAGTGGCGAACTCAGCGCTCAGCAGCACCAATGACTCGGCGCTCAGGGTCTCAAGCCCGATCGACGTTTCACTCGCCAGGGCATGATCCGTACTGACGACCAGAGCGAGGGTCTCCACCAGTAGATGATCGAGATCGAGGTCGGGTGTCAGGGTGGCGGAGAACGCGATCCCGACATCGATCTCATCGGACAGGAGCAGGTCCTCCATATGCTCCTGGGAAATCTCCCGCACGTTGAGGGAGATATTCGGGTAGCGACTGTGGAACGCCTCGACGAGAGGGCCGACCAGATATGTCGTGAACGTTGGCGTCACTGCAACGCGCAACGCCCCACGGCTGAGATCGCTCACGTCGTGGATAGCGCGCTTGGCTTCCCGAAACTCCTGCGAAGCGCGGCGCACATATTGCAGATAGACCTCTCCGGAATCCGTCAACCGCGTTGTGCGCCCTGAACGGTCGAACAACTGCACGCCGAGGCTTTCCTCCATCAACCTGACTTGCTGCGAAAGCGCCGGCTGGGAGACGTGCAGGGCGTCTGAGGCCCGTGTGAAGCTCTGATGCTCCGCCACTGCGAGAAAATAACGAACCTGTCGGGCGAGCATGGTCGAACCTATAAGATTATCTAATCCACCTCATAATAAACGAGACTTTTACATTATGCCACGCCTTCCGTAGCCTTCATCTCAACAGATCGAGAAACGGATATTGCAGCGATGAAAGACATTATTGACGGCTTTCTGAAGTTCCAGAGGGAGGTCTTTCCTGAGCGGGTTAAGCTGTTCAAGGGCTTGGCAAATCAGCAGAGCCCGCGCGCCCTGTTCATTTCCTGCTCGGACAGCCGCCTGGTGCCTGAGCTGGTTACCCAGCGCGAGCCGGGCGACCTCTTCGTCATTCGAAACGCTGGCAACATCGTTCCCTCCTACGGCCCAGAGCCGGGCGGCGTTTCTGCTTCGGTGGAGTACGCTGTCGCGGCATTACAGGTCTCGGACATCGTGATTTGTGGCCACTCCGACTGCGGCGCGATGACCGCCATCGCGACGTGCAAGTGCCTGGATCACATGCCCGCCGTCGGCAGCTGGTTGCGTTACGCAGACTCTGCCCGTGTCGTGAACGAAGCCCGCCAGCACAAGGATGAGTCCGCCAAGGTCGCAGCCATGGTGCGCGAAAACGTCATCGCACAGCTCGCTAATATCCAGACCCACCCATCGGTGCGGCTGGCCCTTGAAGAGGGGCGCGTCGCGCTGCATGGCTGGATTTACGACATCGCGAGCGGCTTTATCGAAGCTTTCGATGGCAGCAGGGGCGCCTTCGTTTCCCTTGCGGACAATCCCGACGTCCAGGCCATCAAATATCTAGCCAGGCGAGTTGCCTGAACCCCAAATCCCAACCACGGAGAGAATACCAATGCTACAGTCCCAAGCCACACAGACCACTCGCCAGGACCTTACGGAAGTCATCCTCGCATCAAAGCTCAAGAAAGACCTGACCTACGCCCAGATCACTGAGGGCACCGGTCTGTCGGAGGCCTTCGTCACCGCCGCCCTGCTCGGCCAGCATCCGCTTCCGGCGGACGCCGCCAAAGCCGTGGGCAAGAAAATCGACCTTGACGACGACGCCATCGCCCTGCTGCAGACAGTTCCGGTCCGCGGCAGCATCGGGAACGGTGTACCAACCGATCCGACCATCTACCGTTTTTACGAGATCGTGCAGGTCTATGGGACGACGCTGAAAGCTCTGGTCCACGAAAAATTCGGCGATGGCATCATCAGCGCCATCAACTTCAAGTTGGACATCAAGAAGGTTGAAGATCAGGAAGGCGGCTCGCGCGCCGTGATCACGCTGGATGGCAAGTACCTTCCGACCAAGCCGTTTTGACCACGCTGTTCGTATGCAACGCCGCACTTTCATTACCGCGATCCCCGCTGTGGCCCTTGCGGGCTCCGCGCTTGCCGCAACCGTTCAAATCACGAAAGGAAACATCATGACACGTCCCCCACTCCCCCCGTTCACCCGAGAAACTGCCATCGAAAAGGTTCGCCTGGCCGAAGATGGTTGGAACACGCGCGATGCGGCGAAGGTCGCTCTGGCCTATACACTCGATACACGCTGGCGTAACCGGGTCGAATTCGCGACCAATCGAGAAGAGGCCCGGGCTTTCCTGACGCGCAAGTGGAACAAAGAACACGAATACCGGCTCATCAAGGAGCTGTGGGCCTTTACGGACAACCGCATCGCGGTGCGTTATGCCTATGAATACCGTGACGACGGTGGGCAATGGTTCCGCGCTTACGGGAATGAGAACTGGCTCTTCGCCGAGGATGGACTGATGTCACATCGGCACGCCAGCATCAACGAGATGCCAATCGCTGAAGCGGATCGCAAATACCACTGGCCCCTTGGCCGCCGTCCGGATGACCATCCGTCGCTGAGTGACCTGGGCCTCTGAGCGACGCACCACTTCTCGTCGATCGCGCCAGTGCTCCGCTCGCACTGGCGCGGTTTGCTATCATGATGGGACCTTGACGTTCCCCAAGGCGCACGCCCCACACAGGTTCGCGATCCGTTACTGTGCGGCAAACCAGCCTCGCAACGACGCTCGTAGTTGATATTTCTCAGGCAGCAGTCTCGGCATGCGTCGACGGCTGCGCGGCGGCAACAATGTGTCGGCGGCCGTGACTGGCCGGTCCGGGGCGGCAGCTTCTAAGACTGTGAACCACTTGTTCGACGACAGCAATGCAGGCGCAGAGCAGTCATCCCGCCTCGGCTGCAAAGCGACTTTGTAAAGATCACGACCCAAACTCAACAAAATCGGATCCGTATGATGTGAAGGGATTCGAACCAAAAACACCCCAGGAAAACTGGCAAATTATTGATTAGAATGGAGTTTGCCTTTGAGTTTCTTTTGCTCCATGCGGGCCAATACATAGAGTTTGACACGGCACGGCATATAGCCGCCGTCGCCCATGACCTTGCAGAAGGTATGGCGGTCTCCGAGTCTACATTGTTCCAGTGGGGGGATCTTCGGAAGGAATGTGCTGTATAGCTTCATCATATCAGCTCTTTAGGTCTCCAGGGCACACATCATTTTGCATGAAATTTGGAAAAAATTGCATTCACCCCCATATTTTGCTACGGTGGGTGCAGGAGCTATCCCATGACGAAGTTACAGGAACTGAAAAAGCATCTGCGGTCCGGCAAGGTCTACCGTCGGGAGGACTTAGCTCAGTGGTCGTCGTCTGTCGATCGGCACCTGCAGCAGCTGCTGGCTGAGGGGTACCTGACCAAACTATCGACCGGCGTCTATCATCGGCCGAAGCAGACCGCGTTCGGCAAGGCGCCGGCGGAAGATGCTGCTCTCGTCGAAGCCTTTCTGAAAGACGACCGTTATCTCGTCACCTCGCCTAACGCCTATAACAGCCTGGGTGTCGGAGCGACGCAACTTTATAACAAGACCGTCGTCTACAACCATAAGCGCCATGGCAACTTCACCCTGGGCGGTCGGGAATTCGAGTTTCGTAAGAAGCCGGCCTTCCCCAAAACTCTGACTAAAGAGTTCCTGCTGGTCGACCTGGTCAACAATCTCGACCATCTGGCCGAAGACCGTGAACAGGTACTGGCCCGCGTGAAAGAACGTGCCCTACAAGGCGATCGTCGCGCCCTCACCCGTGCCGCCAAGGAATACGGCATAGTGCGCACTCGCAAATTCTTCAACGGCCTCGTAGCGGACGCCCATGCCAGCTGATTTCCTGCATAACCACAAGGATTTTGCGGCACTGCTGCGCATCGTCGCGTCGCGCAGTCAGCGTAGCGAAGCAGCACCAGAAGAACCCGCGCCGATTTGGGCTTGAAAACAGACTTCAATCCACGCTGAACTGCCGCGGGCTTGGCATCCAGCTGGTGCTCAACGTCAACCTTGTCGAAAGTCGGACGGACATTCCCGACGAGATTGAATATAGCAGCTCGAACATGCTCGGTTGGCTTTGCGACGTCCCCTGGCAGGCCAAAAGGTGCTGCTTTCCATCAACGCTGATTTTGGCAAGAAGATGCCTTTTGCCCACTATTCGCGGGGAACGTTCCGACGAGCCGTGAAGGCACTTGCGATGGCATCGACAACGACGCGTACACGCCGCGTTGCGGCAAGGTCGCTATGCAATGCAAGCCACACGTCATAGGGGCGCTGGCGCTGCTTCTCGGGCCATACTCGTATCAGACCGTCGTCCCTTTCAGCCACATATTCCGGCAACTCTCCGATTGCCATGCCCGAGCGGATGACAGTCTGAAGCATCAGGCTGGAATCGAGTTCGGCGACGATCTTGCCTTTTTGACGTTGCTCGCCTGCCAACGTCTCGTCCTGCCGCTCGGTCACGCCCGGTCTGTAGACGGCGATGTCATGGCCTGCGAAGCCGTTACCGGGTGTCGGCAGGCCACAGCGCTCGATATAGGAGCGGCTGGCGAACAGCCCGACAGGCCAGGTAGCCAGACGGCGCTGGATGAGATCTGGCTGTTCCGGGCGTCGCGTTCGGATTGCCACGTCCGCTTCGCGTCGGCCGAGATCGAGAAGCCGCGTCGTTGTGCCAAGCACCACGCGCACATCGGGGTAGCTTCGCCGGAGGCTGTCGATGGCTGGTATGACGAAATCCAAGGCAAGGGAATCTGTAGTGGTGACGCGAACTTCACCTTGAATCTCCGCGTCCCTCCCTTCGGACCTCCGCATGAAGGACACTGCCATGCGCTCCATGTTCTCAGCGACGGCGAGCACATCACGGCCACCGTCCGTCAGGATCAGACCGGTTCGCATTCGTAGGAACAGCTGACTGCCAAGCGACTGTTCGAGCGCGCCGATGCGACGGCCGACCGTCGTTTGATCAATCCCCAGTTCCAGTGCTGCGCCGCGCAGAGTTCCCGATCGGCTGACAGCCAGGAAAAGGCGCACATCATCCCAGTTCAATTATGCCTCCATGCTGCGATTTCGCATCATGGTACCGCGCTCAGCTGCATTTATACACCCCAGGCGCGCTGATAGGTTCCGAACACAGACTGTCTACGCGCCGATGCGCTCAACCCCGGAACCCTCTTATGCACCCATCCCTCATCTTCGTCGTCGCAATACTTAGCGCCTTCGGCCTCATCGCCTCCGATGTCTATCTTCCTGCTATGCCCAGCATGGCTGTTGATCTCGCGGTCAGCGACCGGCTGATGCCGGCCACCATTTCGATCTACCTGCTCGCGCTTGCGACAGCCCAATTGGGTTACGGCCCCTTGTCCGACCACTATGGGCGCAAGCCCGTGCTCATCGCCGGAATCCTGATATACGTCGCTGCTTCGATCGGCTGCTCCACGGCATCCGGCGTGAACGCGTTGCTTTTCTGGCGGCTGTTGCAAGGTGTGGGCGCGGCGTCCGGTCTTGTCATCGGACGCGCAGTCATTGCCGATCTGTGCGACAAGACCGCATCCGCCCATGTTTACGCCATCGTCTATCCTATAGTCTCTTTATCTCCAGCGCTGGCTCCCGCCATCGGCGGCCATCTCGCCGAAGCATGGGGCTGGAGGGCAGATTTCGTGTTCGTCGGGCTTTTCGGCCTGCTGGCACTCGCCCTCGTGCTGGTGTTTTTGCCGGAGACTGCCCCCAAGGAAAAGCGCCACGACAAGCAGGCAATGTTGTCCGGGTTTGGCGCCGTTCTGGCAGACCGGAGTTTTCGGAAATATGTGGTGATCGTCTGCTCGATCTACTGCGCGTGGTTTGTCTATCTCACCCAATCGCCGTTCCTCTTTCAGCATGAAGGCTGGAGCGAGGCTGAGAGCGGCTGGCTCTATTTGCCTCTGTCCGCCTGCATCATTGCCGCCAATGTGGTCAGTAAGAAGCTGCTTGGTCGTGTACCCTACGACGTCATAACGGGCACGGGGATCGCCTTCTTCGTATGCGGTGGCTTAAGTTTCGTCAGTATCGCGTTTTTGCAAACGACCGGCATCTGGACGATCATTCTGCCGATGTGCCTAGTGAGCCTCGCCAACGGTTCGTCCTTATCGCTGGCTGTATCCGGCGCTGTTGCAGGCGAACATCGACGGTCAGCGACAGCGTCCGGTTTGGTCGGGTTCTTTCAGATCGGCAGCGCCGGGTTGGTCGCCCTCGCCATCAGCGCCGTCTTCGGCGCAGGCTATGACGTCCTCGGATGGTCGGTGCTGGTTCTTGGAACCATTACAGCTTTGGCGATGATGTCCAGTTCAAAGAGTGAGACAATGGCATCAGCCAACTCCACCGGAGAGCCGCCCCAAAAGCTTTAACATGCACTTCCTCCGCTTCCGGGCGCGCCGCAGTGACCGCATGGTACACCAGCGCGATATGGGAACCGGCAAGACGATAGTATCGGTGCCGCCCCTCGGTTTCCACGGCCATGCGGGAAGCAGCGGCATTTATTTTACGCAACTGACATAGATTCCCCGAAACCAGGAGAATCCTGAATGCCTCATGACGTCCTCGTCACCGGTGCTCAAGACGCTGACATCACGATCGTCCTTGCCCACGGGGCCGGCAGTGCAATGGACACGGCAAGTGTGGAAAACATGTCTTCCACATTTGCTGACAGGGGCCAGCCGGTTGTCCGACTCGAGTTCGATTACATGGCAGGACGACGTTCCACCGGAAAACGGTCGCCGCCCCTACCCGCCGAACCCTTAGCAGGAATATGAAACTGTGATAGATCGGCTCGGTTCGCAAGGGACCCTCGTCATCGCGGGAAAATCCATGAGCGGTCGCGTGGCCAGGATGATTGCGGACGAGCTTCGCCATATGGGCAAGATTTCCGGACTGCTTTGCCTCGGCTATCCGTTCCACCCGCGCGGTCCGTGGTGCCGTCTACGACACTCAAGAAACTGTCCGCGTCTCCGAAGCAAAGCCAGAAAACAGCTCCTGAAACAATTGAATCTAATATAAGGAAGATAAGAAAGGACCCTTTGTCAGTTTCTTGACGGTGATCAGTCGCAGCCAGCGCAAAATGGTCCCGACATCGGGTTTCCGACTTCAGGCATAATCCTCCTCAAAACTTCTTGGCTGCTGCGACCTTGGCGCCGACCGATTTCTGTCCGTCGCCCTCGATGTTGAAGAGCAGGCTTGTATTGAGCATCCAGAAGTTGGTGGTCTGCAGCTGCAACCCGGCGGTAACGGCACCGAAGGCGCCGGCGCCGTCGAGGCCGGAGAAGCCGCCGGTAAGGCCGAGCTTCGGTGTCAGCTTGGTGTCGTTCTCCAGCACGAAGGACCGAGCGATCTCGGCGCCCAAGCTGACCCGGAACTGGTCCTCGTTGAAGCCGTCAATGGTGATGGCGTCGCCGGAGTTATTCTTGACGGTATAATCGTCGACCTTTTCCGAGAAGTAGATCGCCCGCAGTTTCGGCGAGATCGTCGTGTCCTCGTCGAGGTTCCACTGACCCTCGATGGAGGTATCAGCCATCCAGCGTGTCGTCGTGAAATTGCCGTCCCAGAACTGGGTATCGATCGTGTTGCTGGACCCGCCGTAGCGCAGGCTGCCGTTCCAGAACACGCCCTTGCCGACCTCCAGTGAAGCATAGGGACCAGCGAGCCAACCGTTGCCGGTCAGCTCGGCGTCTTCATCGGTCGGATCCGTCATGCGGTCATAATGGAGGGACAGGCCGATCAGCGCACGCTCGGAGATCAGATAGTCCGCCCCCATGTTGATCATGGCAAAGCTGCCCCACTTGCTGGTACTGTCATTCTTGTTCTTGTCGTCATGGGCGAGAAAAGCGCCGCCGACCCAGACGTTGAAGGGCGCGGAAGCAGCATCCGCATCGCCGCCGGCCGCCCGCATCTGCGACAGGCTGGTGGAGAAGCCGAGCGTCATACCCTCCTGCGACGGCATCATGCGCGCGGTGATCGGATCGGTCGCCGTCTCCATCTGCCTACGCTGGAGAAGCCCCGGCACCTCGATCGTGTTGGCGATCATGTTCTGCCTGGACCGCACGAAGTCATGCACGAGATTGTCGATATCCTCGGCCACCTTGCCGGCGTCGTAGCTGACATTATAGGTGACCGTGGCTGTATTGGAGGTTCCGAGCGCGCTGACAAGCTTGTAGCCGACGCGGATCTGGCCGGAATAGGCCGGATTCAGCGTATAATGCAGATACCAGCCGACCGGGGACGTGGCTGGGCCCGCCTGCGCCAGCTGCCCCTGGATGATCGCCGCCGTGCCGGCATTGGCGGGCTCCACAAATGCCAGCACCCCCGAGGTGAACGGACCACCCGTGGCCCCACGGTTCAGATAGACATCCGGCGGTGTTGAGCCCTCGGGGACGTCGATGGTCTGGTCGGCAACGGTCACGGCCTGAGCGCCGACCTTCAGCGTATAGGCTGCGGTACCCGTTGATCCATTACTGTCCCTGGCCTGGATAGAGAAGCCGTAGTCGCCTTGCGCGCCGGCTGCGAGCGGGCCGGTGAGCTGGCCGGTGGAGATGTTGAGCACCAGGCCGTTCGGCAGTGCGCCGGAGGCCAGGCTGTAGATCGTGGGTCCGACCCCGCCGGTTGCGGTGATCTGCTGGCTGTAGGCCTCGCCGGCCATGGCCTGTGGTAGCGCGCCGCCTGAGGGCGAGAAGGTAAAGGCAATGACGATCGTATAGGCCGCCGAGCTTGTGGCATTGTTGGCATCAGCGGCGCTGATGGAGAAGCTGTAGCTTCCTGCCGTAGTCGGCGTCCCGGTGATGACGCCCGTGGCATGGTTGAGCGACAGGCCCGCGGGCAGCGTGCCGCTGACGCTGTAGCCATATGCGCTGGTGCCGCCTGATACCGTTACTGCCTGGCTGTAGGCGATATTGACGACACCGGCCGGCAATGCGCCACTTGGCGGCGACAAGGTGAGCGTCGGCGCGGAGATCGTCACGTTGACGGTCGCTGGCGCGGAGGTGCCCGTGGCATTGGTGGCGGTATAGGTGAAGCTGTCAGATCCGCTGTAGTCTGATGTCGGCGTATAGATGATCGCGGTGCCTGAGGCCGTGGCCGTGCCATGGGCCGGTCCAGTTGCCACGGCAACCGAAGCTGCGGCGCCGCCGGACAGGGAAAGCGTGACCGGATTGGCCGAGGAGTTGGCCGCAACGCTTGCCGAGACATCGCCTGCAATCGGCACCTGAAGTGATGCAACTGGCGTTATCGAATTTGAAGCTGCTGAGGGCGAGCCCGTTCCGATGCTGTTGGCCGCGGCCACAGTGAAGGTGTAAGAGGTGCCATTGGCGAGGCCGGCCACCACGATCGGCGAAGCACTGCCAGTCCCCGAAAAACCGCCAGGGCTTGAAGTTACCGTATAGCTGGTAATGGCCGCGCCGCCGTTAGATGAAGGCGCTGAGAAGGCAACGAGGGCCTGACCGTTTCCGGCGGTCGCCGACCCGATCGTCGGCGCCTCTGGCACGGTAGCCGGTATCACGGAACTCGATGCCGCGGAGGCGCTGCCGGTACCGACCGAATTCGTTGCCGTCACCGTGAAGGTATACGACATCCCGTTCGTGAGGCCCATCACGGTGATCGGCGAGCTGCTGCCGTTGGCAGTGAACCCACCAGGACTGGAAGTCACGGTATAGCCGGTGATCTCGGCGCCGCCGTTCGAGGCTGGCGGCGTGAAAGCGACCGCCGCCTGGCCGTTGCCAGCGGTCGCCATGCCAATCGTTGGCGCCCCCGGCACCCCGGCGCCGGCCATCCAAGGCGATCCTGTTGCCGCCATGTTTGTATTGCCAGCGGCATCGATGACGGCACCACCCGCAATGTCCACACGCAGCGTGCCCGTGCCGGAAATGTCCTGCGCTACGACCGTGTAGGTGGTGTTGTCGGCCGTCGAAAGGTTGGACAGCGTCGCGGTGACGGTTCCGGTCCTGGTCAGGACAATGTCGGCGATCGAGAAACCGGTCACGGCTTTGGAAAACACGATCTGGAATGCCACTTGCGTGGCGTCCGAAGGCGGTGTGCCGATGACAGCGGTCACAGCGGTCGGTGCGAGCGTGTCGACCAGAACACCGGCAGTCGAGGCGACATTGTTGAGGGTGGTGTCGGCCGCGGCCCCTCCGGCGTTCTGGATGGTGCCGCCGTTCAGATTGACGGCCCCAAGCGACACTCCGTCCAAGTCCACGTCTCCGGGCTGGACCACGTATGCGAACAGAAGCGAGTTCGTTCCGCCGCCGGCGAGGTAGTTGGCCTGACGCAATGTGCTGCCGACCGCCAAGGTGATATTGGGTGCGCCGCTCAGTATGACGTTTTCGCTGAACTGCACGCCAAAGATCAGGCTGTCTCCGCCGCGATAATATCCATTGGCGGGGGCAGAGACGGAGGTGACGAACGGGGCGGACTGCGCAGAAGAGGTCGCCGCGCTCATCAGCACGATAGCCGAAAGAAGAATCACGCAGAGCGGACCGAACAGGGACTGCTGCAAAAACATTCGGGACGTAGGAGCGTGCGTATGTCGACTGCCGCTACTCCCCGGCCTCTCGAACCAGTGCAGAAAAGTGAGGGCACGACAACCGAGCAGGGGGAACGGCATGAAAAACTCGCATTGGTTTAAATTTTCACGATGATTCTCCGTTCTATACACTCAAAGCGTGCCGGACGACTTGATAAAGCTTGCGGTGAAGCTAAGTTGATTGACTTATCCATCTGCGGTCTTTGCCATCATTCAATGAATGACGATTTTGAAAATTCCAATCCGGTTCTGGCTTACGATCCGCCCCCCGCCGGTTACGGTGCGTCCGTGTTGCGGAAGGCCCCGCCGCCGCGGATGCTGGACCATCACCGGATTGTACGCGCCGTGCGCATGATTGAGCGCACTCCCGCCGCATCGACGACGCTGAAGGATGTTTCGGCTCATCTCGGGCTCAGTCCCTTTCATTTCCAGCGGCAGTTTCAGGAGGTGATGGGGGAATCGCCGAGCGCCTACATGCGCCGCACACGGCTTGACCGGGCGGCGATGAACCTGCAGATGAGCGCCCAGCCGATCACGCACATCGCCTTCAATGCCGGTTATGCCAGCCATGAGGCGTTCATCCGCGCTTTCCAGAGACAGTTCGGGGCAACGCCCTCGGATTACCGTGTCGCGGCTCAGAGGGTGCTACCGGCGCGGCCGCGGCTAAGAAAGGCGGATCTGGCGCGCGTGAAAGTCGGCAGGCGGCCGAAAATGAGGCTTCTAGCCATGCGCTTCTATGGGTCCTATGCCTTGGTCGAGGAGAACTGGCGGATATTCGGCGAGTACCTGAAGCGGGTCGGCTTCCCGATGGGCGAGGCACGGCCGGTAGGCATCATTCTCGATACGCCGCTGATCACGCCGGGAGAACTGGTGCGGTACGACTGTGCGGTCGTGGATCAGGGCTTTCCTGTCGGTGATACCGCGCTGTCGCCGCTGCAGTTCCGGGCCGGCCGCTATGTTTCGACGAACCACGCGGGCCCCTACGCGGAAATATTCCGAGCCTACGAATTCGTCAGTGTCGACTGGATCGCAACATCAGGCGAGATATTCCTGCCCGATGGCAATGGTGGATATGAATTCTACAACTTGCCGCCGTGGGACCATACTGGTCGGATGCAGAACCTCGACATTGTCCTTCCCCTGGCAGGCTGAAACCTTCGCGATGGCGCAGCCAACGGCGCTCGCGCAGGCGGCGCGGGATGCGGCACAGGCAGCACATCAGGTAGGCATCGAGAGTCCCATGTTGCAGCGGCTCATTGATGCGAGCTTGGATACGTTCCTCCTGGCCGGAAGTAACGACGATCAGCATCTGGAAGGTGAGCGCCGCCTTGGCGGGCGTGGTCGCATTGCGCAGCGCCACAGCGGGACGATTGGTCTTGGCAAGCTGCAACGTCCCGACCTGATAGTCGATCAGCAGCTGAGCCGTGGCATCGGGCATAAAATCGGGAGCTGGCCAAGCTTTATTCGTCAATGCGGTTGTTCGTGAATTTCTTTCAGCCATCATTCAAGCTGAAAGAAAAGCACCGTGACGGAGCCAAGGTGATCAAGCGCTATCATCGTCCCGCCACACCCTTTCAGCGGCTGCTTGACGACCCACGCACGCCGGAGGATACATGCCTTCGGCTCAAGGCGATGTACCTGACGCTCGATCCGGTCCGGCTGCTCCGCGACATACGCCTGGCCCAAGAGAGATTGGTCGAAATTGCTGACAAGCCTGATGGTTCGCCTGCCACCGACGGCGAGGCATTACCGCTCGAAGACTTTCTGTCTGGCTTACGGATTGCTTGGCGTGATGGTGAAGTGAAACCGACTGTCCGCTCCAAGCCTGCGGCCAAGCGAGAGCGGCGGAGGCCCGATCCTCTACTCGCCGTCACTGCCGAACTCGAGGAATGGTTCGAGGCGGAGCCTTGGCGAACTTCGCGAGAGTTGCTTGAACGCTTGCAGGTCAAATACCCCGGCGTGTATCCCGACGGCCTCATTCGGACCGTGCAGCGCCGAATGAAGATCTGGCGCAGTACACGGGCCAATGCGCTGGTGTCCGGGCCATTCGCCGATGCCGCGCGGCAGACGGAAATCGTAGAGGTCGTGCAGTGAGATCATAACCGAACAATGCAGGATCGGCGCCCGCGCTCTTGCCGTCAGGTTGGTCTTCGACAACCCGACCCTACCGGAAAACACTGATGACCGCCCGCGAAGCCGCCCACTCGCTGCAGCGCTATTGAGGGCGCGCTCGCGAGCGGCTTCGCTACCTCCGTCACCTGCACCAGGTGCGGGGATATGATCGGAACAACCCGTGAGGCATTCGAGAACATCCGAGTGAGGCAACGGCATTATTCTCTGGGAACACTCTTGGGTGAGGCAATACGAATCTCACTTAGATTGCCGCTACGCACTCATGGATGTTATCCTCTATCCGTAGACCGCAATCAGACGGCTAATTTATCCAGATACCGGACGACACCGCGCCGGGCCTTGAACCTCGCCCTTCCAATGAGACCACCAGCCGCGTGCTCTTGAAAGGATCGAACCGAGGGCACGTAGACCATTGCCGGACAACCGTGCCTTCCATGCGGCTGCGGCCGATTTGCCGGGCACTAGGTTACTCCGGCAACCGCGCGTCGCATAGGCGCCGCCAAGGATTAATGCGAGCTCCGGCGAGCAATTTACGCCAGCAATCTGACGGCCGCAGCGAAACGAAGGCTGAAGCTCAAGTACGCGCGCTGCCGCCGCCCTTGCTTCCAACCGGCTAAACTGCCTCGCTCAGAGGAGGACGGCTGGACCATGGCCGACCTTCTCTAAGCGAAGCGACGGCAACTGAAACCAAAAAAACATTGAGCTCCTGTCGAGAACGGATCGCCTCATACGTCTATTTCAAGTGAGGGCGCGGTAAATCATCATACGCGCCCGCCAACTTCCGACAGCAAGCAAGACGGCCGACTGCCGGTCGCATCGCGAGACGGTCGGAATAGATCCAAGGAGCGAGCACATGGACATGAGCGAATTGAGACCCGCGAAGGAACTGGCGGAGAAACGCACGAGCAAGTTCACGAACGAATCGCCGGAATACGCCGAGGCGAGGACGGCCCTACTGGCGGAGGAAATCGAAGTCCGGCGACATCTCACGAGGCTTGCGGAGCAACGGCGCCGTCTGCCTCCAGGCCCGGTTGTCCAAAAGAACTATCGCTTCAGGGACGAGAACGGCGACGAGGTCGGTCTCGCGGACATGTTCGGTCATTACGATACGCTAATGACGTACTTCTGGATGTTCGGCCCGCAGCGCGAACGGCCCTGCCCCATGTGCACGAACTTCCTTGGCGGAGCGAACGGCAACGGCGCGGACATCAAGCAGCGTGTTGCCTTCAAGATCATCGGTCGCAGCCCGGTGGCACGGCAACGTGCCTTCGCCATCGAGCGCGGCTGGCGCGACCTGGACTTCGTCCAGACCGTCGGCGACGACTACGCCCGGGACCTAGGCCTGCTGAATGAAAGCGGATCTGAAAACCCCGGATTCACCGTCTACCAGAAGGATGGGAAAGATGTCCGCGTCTTTTACAATGGCGAGATGCCGATCGAAGCGGCGGACCCGGGCCAGGATCCAAGGGGGGCGGTCGACATCGCGCCGCTCTGGAACATTCTTGACATGACGCCTGCTGGGCGCGGTGCGGACTGGTATCCGAAGCTCAATTACTGAGCACGATCGGTGTAGTCGTCGGTTTCATACCATGAGCCAGAAGTCACGTGGAGCGACAGCGGCACCACCTCCTCCTTTCAATCTCGGCGTGGTGCGTGCCGGTCCAGCAGGCGAGGCTTCGTGAGACTGGGCATGGAGATCCGGCCGTTGGTGTGCCGATCGAAGAGATGGAGTCTGAAGCCATCCGTGATGGTGGACAGATGGAACCATCTCGAAAAACATTGTCTCGTGTTGACTAGAATCTGAGACCCCGCCGCTCCGCCGTGGCTTTGCAGTTGAATGAAATCGAACTGCCGGAAAGAATCGTGTCTTGTTTTGTTGACATTGAGTTCAGCATCGAAGTCCGTTGAAAGGCAGTCTAACCATTTCTAGTCGCACATTTTCGGTCAATTTCGCCAGGGGCGTCGTCTCCGGCATCGTCATGGCGTAGGCACCCCGGCGCGTTTTTCCGAGGTGCTGATCGGCTTCTCTGCGCTCAGCGGACTGATTGGATTTATGATCATGCACGCAGATTGGTGCCGTACGGGTCTGGAGCGATATAGATGTCACAGGCTTCGCCTACTCGATGTCTGCTCCGGAGGCAGACGTCTCGTCGTCGTCCAGATGAAATTGACCTCCCTTCAATGCAGCGTAGTGGTATGCAAAAAAGTCATCGAGCGTCGCCAGAAGCTTTTCAAACTCGCTTAGAACTCGATTGAAGTCGGCAACTTCCATACCGCCGATCTCGGGCATCATCAAGGAAACGCTGGCAATGAGCCTGTCCATCCAGCAAAGTATCTTTGAACTCCATCACGCGCGCGGGAGCATGTCCACGCCGGGGAACTCGGCCAAGCCGCACACGTAGAATGCGCGCAGGCAGCTTGCACGATGCTTCTGCAACCTGATTGCTCGTGTCTCGACCGGCCGGCTGCCGTCCAACAATCCCATTCGCAACCTGCTCGGATTGGTCTTTTCGGGCTCGATGATGCTTGCTATATTGGACGGTGAAGAATTGGAGTAAACATGGCAAAAGTCGTCGTCAAAAAGCTTAGTGGCCCAAAGTCCGGAGTGCGTGGCAACGCGGTGACGGAGAAGCGAGTTCGCGATTCGAGCAGCGGGCAGTTCGTCACTGTGCGCACGATTGACGCGAAAAGCCAAACATTTGGACAAGATATCACCTACGTCTTCAGCAAGAATGTGGCCAAGGCTCGCCGTGATAACAAAGCTGTGACAGGCGTCGTCGACCGTGCTCCTGCAAAAGCTTGAGCGGCCTGTCTTTCTGATCGTTGCAGGACCCAACGGATCCGGTAAGAGTAGCGTCTATGCAAATGCAGATCTTGAGTTGGAAGGGCGGTCCGTATGGATTGTCAATCCTGATCTTCTAGCAGCCAGGATCAGTGAAGTAGAAAAGAAACCACTCTCCGAAGCCAATTTGATTGCAGTTCAACGCATCGAGGCCTGGATCCATTCATCCATAGCCGTCCATAAAACAATCGGCGTCGAGACCGTGTTATCTACAGATAAATATCGACGTCTTGTGGAGGCCGCTGAGGCCTTGGGATTTGCTGTATGGCTTTTCTACACCGTTTTGGACAGTCCGGAACGATCGATCGAGCGCATCAAGCTACGCGTCGCGAAGGGTGGACATGACGTTCCCGCCGATAAGGTACGTGCTCGCTACGCAAGATCTCTCGATCAACTCCCTTGGTTTCTTGAACGTGCTGACAGAGCCTGGATTTGGGACAACAGCGGTGCAAAGCCCAAACTGATCGGTGAAAAGCAGGATGGTGTAATTGGTCTTGATGAGAATGCTCTCGCCGTCGTGGCGTCCGCTGTGAAATCTATCGCGACAGAGTGACGGAAGCTATTCCGGCGCTTTAATTTTCGTCACCCTTCAAGCGCCCCACCTTTAGGCGGAGCTCTTGAGCCGATTCGAACTTTCGGAGTTCTTCGCTCCGGTGGCCGACGACCTCGCTGCTATGAAGCCGCTGAAAAGCGGCCGGAAGCCGTTGCGTGGCTGGCATTACTCCTGCGCGGCCACAAGTATGGCTAACACGAGCTTGGTTTAGCTGCTTCAGGTCACCTTCAGCTATTCGTGATACGGCTGACCCGTGCGAGACTGGCGCCCCCAATCGAAGTTTCGCATGAGGTTCGCAAAGGCCTCTCAGCTCTGCCTCATGCCAACGAGGCAGAGCCTCCCACCTCCGTGTGTGCCAATAGACGATCACACAGTTCGAGCGAAACTCTCTCTTCCAGCCTTTACGCTCAATATCGGTGGGTATGGCCTGCCCGGCTGCGCTAATCCCTTCTCATGAGACAGCTGACGCTCTAGATTTGGGCGATAATTTTCGTCGGATAGGCCATGACGTCTCAGCTAGACATGTTTTCGGAGAGTGCGGAGTCCATTCGCAGAGTGTCGGCGCGAACCGTGCCCGTTCGACAGGTTGGATCAGCGCCTGACGAAGCCGATATGGTGCGGATCCTGCAAGCGACCGGGCGCTACCAGATCCTGAAAAAACTCGAACAGCGCCCGATCGTCCCTGCTGCAAGACCTGGCTATCCGCTGCGAGGCGTCATCCTCGATACCGAGACGACCGGTCTCGACGCAAGAAAGGACGAGATCATCGAAATCGGTCTGATCGGCTTCACCTTCAATGAAGAGGGCGAAATCGGTGATGTCACTGATGTCTATGGCGGGCTACAGCAGCCGAGCAATCCGATCCCGGCCGAGGTCACCCGCCTGACTGGCATCATGGACGACATGGTCCTCGGCCAGATAATCGACTTGCCGGCGGTTCGCACGCTCATCGAGCCCGCCGATCTCGTCATTGCTCATAATGCCGGCTTCGATCGACCCTTCTGCGAGGCCTTCTCCTCGATCTTTACTCGAAAGGCCTGGGCTTGTTCCAATTCCGAGATCGATTGGAGCGCCAGGGGATATGAGGGAACCAAGCTCGGCTACCTCATCAACCAGAGTGGCTATTTCCACGTCGGACACCGCGCCGTTGATGATTGTTTCGCGCTGCTGGAGGTGCTGGCACTCTCTCGGGAAGATAATGATCAAGCACCTTTTGCGGAGCTTTATCAGGCGAGCCAGCGTTCCCGCATGCGCATCTTTGCGGAGAACTCGCCCTTCGATCTGAAGGATCGGCTCAAAGAGCGAGGCTATCGCTGGTCAGACGGAAGCGACGGTCGGCCGAAATCATGGTGGATCGAGGTCGCCGAAGAGGCCATGGAAGACGAGTTCCGCTTCCTGCGAAACGAGATTTACCGGTGGGAAGATGCAGATCCGCCGGTCCAGCGTCTGACGGCATTCGACAGGTTCAGAGGGCGGCGATAGGTTCAGCCGGGCATGACTGCCAGATGGTGGTACGCACGCAGATACAACCTAATCGCCTTTGTCGACGGATACGACGCTCTGCACTTTAACGCCCGGGCCGGTCGACTATTTCGATTTCGTTTGCATGCAAGTTCATACCAGCGTCATCGCTAACGATTTGCTAACCACATAAAGTGAGGAAGACCTATGTTAATTCCGGTTTCTGTTGCGATTATAAAAGAACGCCGGAAAAATCTTTTCCCCTTTCATTACACAGTAGAATATGTAAATATAGGAACAGCCAACAATGTACATAACAAAGTTATAACTAAATATATCGACGATTATAAAGCAAATTATGAATAGAATACCCAGTATGAAGAGGCGAATTATCTTTTCGCCTAAAGTAATAACTCGAAGCGATTTATGCTCGTCGGCTTCTTTCATTTCCAACCTCTACATTATTCATCGTAAAAGATGCACCTCAGAAAGTGGTTATCTTGCCCTCTTTTGTAGCCCGTATCCGCGACTTCACGCATGAAGACTGACACAAAGCTCTTGCTAGCGCGATGACGCCATGCTGTCCTACTCGCTTTTGATCGGCAATGACGGCCAGACGCATGTAATCGCCAAAATCCGCCGGTTTGCCAATCACATCCTAGTCGCTAAAGACGGTCCAGCGAACCGCTCGCTGTCCGAAATGGGCGCGTAAACCAGTCGTCCGCACTTGGCTGCAACTGCACTATTAAAGGTCACGACCCGCAGTCAACAAAACCGGATCCATTTGATGTGAAGGGATACGAACCTTCGTAGACCTCGTCGCAGCGGCAGTAATCCACCTAAGCCATTGAAAATAAATCACTAAAGACCCAGGTTTGAAATTGCTCTTCGGCTTGCAAAAATTGCAAAATCATTCGTCAATTACTTAAACTGCTTCAAAAGCTTGAGAACGCCTTTACAACGGCAACAGACCTATGGGCTCGACAGCATCTCCGCCGGAGCATAGACTAAATCGCGGAACTACCGACCAACCGGGGCGGTTGAAATGGTTATTTTGGGTATTTCTTGCTTTTATCACGATAGCGCGGCCGCCATCACGCGGGATGGGAAGGTCCTGGCGGCGGCCCAGGAAGAACGCTTCACGAGAATTAGGCACGACTCTTCTTTTCCGGGCAATGCGATCCGTTACTGTTTGGAAGCCGCCGGACTGGAGCTAAGGGATGTTGAGCTTGTCGTATATTATGAGAACTCTCGGAAAAAGCTTTCGCGCATAGTCTCAACAATAATGACGCACATGCCGTCATCACTGGACATGCTCTCTGGATTCTTGCCCGAATGGTGGTCCGGAAAATATTCCGCCGAGGATCGGATTCGCAAGGAGCTACGGTCACAGTTTGGTATCAAAGATGACAGGTGCAGAATCCGCGAGGTTGATCACCATCTGTCTCACGCGGCGAGCGCGTTTTTCCCCTCCCCTTTTGATAACGCAGCAATCCTGGTCGTCGATGGGTAGGCGAGGGGGTGACGACGAGCCTCGGGTTCGGTCAGAACTCCCAGATCTCACTCAATGACTCTGTGTAGTTCCCCCACTCGATCGGCCTGCTCTATTCCACCTTCACCGCGCTGCTGGGATTTAAGGTGAATTCCGGCGAGTATAAAGTCATGGGACTAGCGCCATACGGCGAGCCCACATATGCGTCCCTGATCCTGGAGAAGCTGATAGAGATCAAGCCTGACGGGTTGTTTCAACTAAACATGGAATACTTCACTTTCCCGTATCGCGACAAAATGTTTGCCAAGAAACTAGAGAGCCTCCTTGGAGGTTCGCAACGCCAGCCGACGTCTACTTTGAACGCGGTCAGATGATATTGCTCGAACGCGAAAGGATCAAACGGGACACGATCAGACAGCGCCGCTTGAACCACCAAGCCAAAGCGGCTTAAATCAAAACGCAAACCGAGCCGGAAACTCCATTCTTCCAAAGCCCAAAAAGTCTCAAATCATTCGACGACGGACAATCGCCGCCGTTCACGGGACAGGCCATGGAGCCGCCGCAAGGAACCGCATCGAACGAGGGGCCCGACATCGCCGCCAGTACAGAATACGAAAATAGAAAGGCTCTAATCACGAGGGGGCCTCATCAACACTGGACTGAAGAAAGGCGTCGAGGCTCGGGCGAAGGCAGGCAATTTCCTCTGGCATCAAATTTCCGAGAGGATGCGGTACCAAGAATTTAAACGACTACCATCCTGAATTCACTTTGGGCCTTTGTTTCCGCTGCGGCTTCCGACTTGTGTAAATTGCCGCCACTATGCCCGATAAAGTCTATTAGTACACGCTCAACGTGTCAGTGGAGATCGCTCAGGATAGGGATCGCAACCGCACAGTGGTGAGGCTTTCACCCTTGCTCATCGGCCGGGCGGATGAGCAAGGGATCTAAGGTAACTGCATGATTCAGATGTATGCCAGAGGTAACAATGCTACCCAGCGATGGCAAGGATGTCGGAACTAGCTACTGAGCTCCTGAGCTACAGCAGCCGATACTTCTTTCAAAGAGGACCATAGACGCTCGGTGTCGGCTTTCTCCGTGCCGGGTGCTCCTATTGAGATTCTTACCATCCATCTGCCGTTCACCGCAGCTGGAGTGACATATGCTTTCCCCGTGGAATTTAATGCCTCGGCCCAGGCTAGCGTGAATTCGTTCAGCCGCGCTTCAGGGACAATTGCCGGCTGGTATCTGACGCACACCGTTTGAAGATGCACGGGTGCGACTAGGTGCCAATCGGTCGTGCCGGCCACCTGAGCTGCAAAATTTTGGGCTAGCTCAAGATCGCGTCGCAACCGCTTTTGGAGACCAGACACTCCCTGTTCCCGGATCAAAAACCAAAGTTTCAAAGCCCTGAACCGACGGCCGAGCGGGATCCCGGTGTCACGGAGATTGCGGACTTGGCTGTCGACGCTGGATTGAAGATAACTGGCGTTGGTCGACATGACCCGCTGGAGATGCTGCTCGTCGCGAACGAAGTAGAGCGAGCAGTCGAATGGGACCCCAAGCCATTTGTGCGGGTTGATGACGAGGCTGTCTGCTTGTTCGATCCCATCCCACATCCAGCGGCATTCCGGCAGGATCATCGCATTTCCTGCCATCGCGGCATCAACATGGAGCCAGACGTCGTGGCGGCGAGCGATTGCAGCAATCTCTGATAGCGGATCAATCGATGCGGTCGCTGTACCACCAATTGCGGCGACAACAGCACAGGGCTGCTTGCCCATTGCTATGTCGTCCAAAATGGCCTGTTCGAGCAGATCCGTTCGCATAGCGAAGGTTTCATCGATATCGATGGTTCTGACGTTTAAGCGTCCAAACCCAGCAAGCAGTGCAGCCTTCTCGACTGAAGAATGAGCGCTGGCAGAGGTATAAACGACGAGCGTTTGGCTGTCCCTTTGCAGACCATCTACCGCCATGGAATAGCCGGTGATCTTCTCACGCGCGCAAAGCAGGGAAACCAGCGTGCTCGTCGAGGCGGTATCATTGATGACGCCGAACCAAGCTCGGGAGAGCCCTACCATCTGGCGAAACCAGTCGGCCACCACCTCCTCAACTTCGGTAACAGCCGGTGAGGACTGCCAAGACAGTCCTAAGACGCCTAAGCCGGTACTCACCAAGTCACCAAGGACACCGGCCCCGAGGGAGTTTGAAGGAAAATATCCGTAGAAGTGCGGATGCTGCCAATGTGTTACATTCGGTAGCACGACGCGGTCCAGGTCATCGATGATCTTATCGAATGGCTCAGGCTGATCTGGCGCCGACTTCGGCAGCAGTGCCTTGACGTCGCCGGGCTTCGTCTTCGGCTGTACGGGAAGTGCTTCGATGTTCTCGTAATAGTCCGCGAGCCAGTCGATCAGATTGTGGCCTTGGCGGCGAAATTCGCTTGGTTTCATGATGAATATGTCCTTGTCAGTTCATTCGGGCCATAAGCCTTCCGCCTAGCGTGGCAAAGGTCGTGGCCTTCTTATGGTGGTCTAAGAAGATCGTGCCTCTCCCGAGGTCCGTTAGTTTTCGCGCCCTTCGGCTTCTTTTGTAGGACGAAGGGCGCGGAGATATTCCTTCTTGGAGCGGCGGTCGGCTTCTTCGTGACGGATCGTGCGCACCGCGCTGTCGTTGAGGCGGTTGGTGTCAGACTTCACGTATGAACCCGCTGTCACCCACTTACCTGGCACCAATCACCTCCGAAATCCTGCCCGAGCTGATCGCGTAAAACTGCGTGAGGAACGTGAAACAGACCGACGCTCGATTCCGACGTATCTATTGGTGGAGCATCATGTTCAACCCTTTCCATCCAGGCGATGGCAAGGCCTCTACGTTTCCCTGCACGGCATTGCGGCGGAATAGAAGCCCCGGCTTGCCGGAGAGATCAATTGCTTTGACGATCTGGCCGTCAGGAAGGCTGACCGGCATACCGGCGGTTACGTAGCAACCGGCTTCGACAATGCAATCGTCGCCCAGCGCGATACCAACCCCGGCATTTGCTCCGACCAGGCAGTTTCTGCCGATCGTCACCACTTGCTTGCCGCCGCCGGATGTCGTCCCCATAAGGGAGGCGCCACCGCCGATGTGCGTTCCTTCGCCAACGCTGACACCGAGGCTAAGTCGTCCCTCGATCGCTGTCGCCCCACGAGTCGAGGAACCCGTGTTGCAGAAACCAGCGCCGAGCACAGTCGTTCCTGGCGCGAGATAAGCGCCCAAGCGTACATTCTCAGTGTTCATAACCTTGACGCCCGTTGGCACAACGTAATCCGTCATACGCGGGAAAGGCCAGACACTCCCGACTGTCACTCCCTGCCCGCTAATTCGTGCCGTGTGCTGCACCTCCTCGACGCGTTCTGGTAGACAGGGGCCCACCGAAGTCCAGGCAACGTTGACAAAAAAGTCCAGAGCGCCCGCGAGACTGACCTGATCAGGTGTCGCCAGGCGGGCGCTTAGGAGGTAAAGGCGCAAGTAAACATCACAGAGATCTACCGCCTTCTCGTGAAGGTTGCGGATTTTGGTTTGAATCGGGACGATGTAAACGTCCCGAACGGCGTCGTGTCGGGCGACGCCGGAGAAAGATCGTCCGAGGCGTCGCGAGAGGTCGGCTTCGTCGATGCGAACCGTACCTGTATGATCATCGTCATCACCACGCCATGTCCTGAGGTAACGAGCCTCAATGAACCGTCCACTGCTATCGACTGACGACAGACCTAGCGCTGTTACACCTTTACCGAATTTTTTTTCGTTATCTTTGAGCATTAAAGTGCCTCAAGCTATGGATTGCGAGTTGCGAGATAAACGAGCGTTTTAGCCAAGATGCGTTTACCGTCTTGAGGATTTGCCAGCGGAAACAATGGATCCCCAAGCAAACGAAATCGCTGAAGCTCGCAGTGGGGAATTCTCTACTGATAACATCATGGCCATAGCCATTCCTTCCTGTTTGAACCAATTCCTCTTTTCGTTCCGGCGAGCGCGGACGTTACAGAAAGTGTCATCACGAAGTGGTGTAATAGATGCTGCCGGATGAGTACCGTTGACAGAGAATCTGGGCAAACCGCGTCGTACATTCGACGAGCACCAACTCGAGTTCGGATTGTCCCGCTCGACAAGCGCCTGCGTAAGAGCGCCCGTTCCAGGTCCAAGTTCCAGGACTGGACCACCACCTGCGCTTATCTCGGACGTTATCAATTGGCCCAACGCCTTCCCGAGAGAACGACAGAGGCAATGCGGAGCGGATGTGCCGCCCAGGTGCGGAAAAATGGCAAAACATCGGACATACAGGCTCTCTCCAGAGTGGGGAACACGTTCAAGGCAGCTGGCCGATTTCAGGGCCACACCGGCGCGGAAAAATGATCTGGAAAGGCAATCAATCAGCAGTCACGGTCCCCTTCCTGCTCAACCATAGCCGAGCAGCTATCCGGTCCATCGATGCTCGCCGCGGCGGCGCGCAGCACCGGATAGCGAAATATTCGACATTGCATAAGGCACACGTTTTGCCGTGCGCGGCACCCTACGCGCGCTCGGGGCAGATCACACGATCAACTGCAAAGCCACGCCCGAATGGAGCAGCGAGGTCTTGCGGCTGACGGGCGGAGAAGGCGTGAGCCATGTCGTCGAAATCGGCGGCCCAGGCGCCTTGCCACAGTCGATCAGGGCCATACGGGTTGGCGGGCATATCGCGCTGATCGGCGTGCTCACCGGGCTCGAGGGTCGGGTGCCGACGGTGGAGCTCATGCGCAAGCAAATTCACCTGAAGGGATTGATCGTCGGCAGTCGGCGCGATCAGCAGAATGATATCGCAGCGCTTGAAGCGACCGGCGTCCGTCCCGTCATCGACGGCACCTTTGCCTTCGGGGAGTTGCCTGAGGCGTTCGCATATCGGCTGAGCGGCGAACATTTCGGCAAGATCTGCGTCCAATGGTGAAGGGAAGCTTCTTTTCGCGCAGAGGCCAGCAGGACGGGACCGTCTTGGATAGGAGGCGACCGTCCTGTGTTGCACAACTCCCAACTACGCGACAGCATCAGCCCTCCTTTGTTTTTCAGGCATTTCATATGTCGGTTAAGTCTGTCGCAGGTGGTATAAAATCCGCGACGTGATTTGCGACAAGTGAAGCTGCAATCCACATTGGACGCTGGAGAGAGGGGACAAGCGCTAGAACGGAGGGGGCTCACCCAGCCAAGGGGCGGACGAATGACGTTCGGCCGTGCTGCAGGCCGTGATCGCCGAGTTCATCGCGAAGCCGCGCCAGCCGTGCCGACAAGGGTAGGTTGGCTCAGGTTCAAGAGCCGGGCGGCACGCGTAACGTTTCCTTCCGCCAGAAGGGCTTCGAGCGTCGAGCAGGCCGAGATCGAGGTTTTTGGTATCCATTCGTTAGATAACAACATTCAGAAGGTTCGATTTCCGCCTCGGCGACGTACCGAGTAGTATGTGTAGGGGCCTTAGGCTCTCAATCATCCACCGATAATACGGATAGCCGATTGGTGGACGCCCTTTCCATCGAACCGCATCCCAGCTTGAGCGGAAAACATCATGATTTCACCCTACACGATCAACATCCCTGACGAACGGCTCGCCAGGATCAGAGCCAAGGTCGAGGCTTATGACTGGAGCCAGCTGCCGGATGCGGGAGGCTGGTCGGCGGGAGTCGGGGTTGTTGACCTCAAGCGGCTCGTCGCTTATTGGCGGGACAGCTACGACTGGCGTGCGGTCGAACTGCGCCTCAACGCACTCCCCAACTTCACGGTCGACGTGGAAGGCGAGCGCATGCACTTCGTTCATGTAAAGGGCGACGGCTCCAAGCCGCCCGTCCTGCTTCTCCACGGCTGGCCCGGCTCGTATCTCGAGTTCGAGCGGCTGTTGGAGCCGCTCGCGGCGGACGGGCACGATGTTGTCGTCCCCTCGCTTCCTGGCTTCGCGTTCTCCAACCCGATCACGCGCCCGATTGGCCCGCGGCGGGCTGCTATGCTCGTGCATGGGCTGATGATCCAACTGTTCGGCGACGCGCGGTACTTCATTCAAGGGGGCGATTGGGGCCACGGCATCGCGGCCTGGGCAGCGCATGATCGACCGGACGCTCTGCTCGGCATCCATATCAACATGATGACCGTGCGTGCGGAGGATGCCGCTCTGACGACCGACGAGGAGAAGTCCTTCGCCGCCAAGCGAGCGGCGATTGCCGATCGGGAGAGCGCCTACTTTCACGAGCAGGCAACCCGCCCGCAAACGCTCGGCGTCGCGATGGCCGACAGCCCGGTCGGAGCGGCGGGCTGGATACTCGAAAAGTTCGGCAAGTGGGCCGACCTTCCGACAACCGCCGATGGCGACCCGGACATCTGGAGCAAGTTTTCCGAGGAGGAACTCCTCACCAACATCATGCTCTACATCGCGCCCGCATCGTTCGTGACTGCAACCTGGATCTACTACGGCAGCCGGCTTGAAGAGTCGCGGATGCTTCCGGCCGGCACCCGCATCCAGGTGCCGACCGGTTTTGCGGCCTTCCCCGATCCGGTGTTCTTGCCGCCGCCGCGCTCGTTCGCGGAGAAGACCTACAACATCGTGCATTGGACCGACATGCCGCGGGGCGGCCATTTCGCCGCGCTGGAAGAGCCGGAACTGATGCTGGCCGACCTGCGCGCCTTTATCGCGACGGTGTCGGGAGCGCGCTCCTGAAGGTGGAGCTCTCCGTTTCCGAAGCGCGGGCGGGCGCTTTGCGCCCAGTCCCCGCAGCAGCGCTTGGAAAGTCCAGAGACTGGTCTGATCGTAGTAGGTGAAGAACAGTCCTACGTTGCCTTGATCGATCAACCTGATCCTGCCGGCAAGAGCAAATCACAAATTAAGCGTTCGTCCTTTAGCGGCGCGACCTTTGGCGCCGCCGGTACGGGGGAAATCATTTCGAGGGGGCGCGCCGAATTTACGCGAATACTCCCGGCTGAACTGACTGGCGCTTTCGTAGCCGACCTCTAACGCGACGGACGTGACAGTGCGACCACCGCGCGACAACAAACGCTTTGCCTCGGTCATGCGAAGGTCCTTTTGATATTGAAGCGGACTTGTCCCAGCGATCGATCTGAAGTGATGGTGAAACGACGACAGACCCATTCCCACTGCGCTGGCCAGCGAGGTCAACGACAGTCTTTCGCGAGCGCCATCCTGGATCAGCGCGATAGCTTTGGCGATCTTGCTGGCATGGCTGCCCGGCAACAAAAGGTTGCGCAGCATCCCGCCATGCCTGCCGACCAAAATACGAAAATGAACTTCTCGGCGGATCAAGGGGATTATGACGTTCGCCGCGACCGAATTTTCCGGGAGCGACAGATATCGATCAACGGCTTCAATCAAAGCCGGTTCGGCCGATCCCGCCTCCAGCGTTTGAGCGTGTTTGTTCTCCGCCCAGTCCTCGCTGATCTGCTCAGCAAGGCTCCTTATGATTGTCAAATCGACAGAAATTAAAACCGCAAGATAAGGAGCGAAGGGAGCGGCATGTGTGACGCGTGTGGCGACCGGCAAGTCATGGCTGACGACCAATAGGTCGCCCGACGCAATTGACAGGGATTGCATGCCGGCAGAAATCTCCGTCGATCCCTGCAGAACTAACCCAAAGACGGGGCCGCAGATCGACGCCTCAACTTGACCAGGGTGCGTCCTACACATTACCACCAACCCCGGCAGGTGGCACCGTTTCTTCTCCTCCATGAGGGAGGTGCAACCCGAGGGTTCGTCCGCAAGCCGGACAAGATGTTGCGCCTTGGAAACAAGTTGCTCAATCCGCATCTAGTGCTCCGCCGCATGATCGGGGTAGGCGCTCGAACTTTTCGTCTGAGGAGAAGGTGGCTGCTACATGCGCACCCATCGCTTTGGCGAGTTGAAGTGCGGCAAGTGACACCCCGCCGCTGCCCAGGGTCAGCACGGTTTGACCCGCCTGCAGCGCGCCGTCGATCACGAGCGCGCGCCAAGCGGTAAGCCCGAAGGTGGTAATAGTCGCAGCTTCGGGATGGCTCCAGCCCTTGGGCGCCCGGGTGAAGGCTGAAACAGGGCGCACGACATGCGTCGCCGCCATACCGTCGATCCCGTCGCCCGGTGTCCCCGCGAAGTTGCCGACTGCGGTAAAGGGCCTGCCGGCGATCCAATGCTGAAAGAAAGTCGAAACGACATGATCGCCCGGGGCGAATTCGGCAACGCCTGCGCCCACTGCCTCGACGACGCCAGCGCCATCGGCCACGAGAACACGACCATCTTCCGTAGGGATACCGCCGTTAGCGACGAGCAGGTCATGGAAATTGAGCGAGGTCGCGTGGATCGCCACGCGTACTTCGCCGGGTCCGGGCTCGCCCGAATCATCCCGCTCGACGATTTCAAGACGATCTAAACCGCCGGGGGGGCGCACGACATAGGTCTCCATAAGACAGTCCTTTCGCTAAGTGTTGATTAGGCTGCAGGATTGGATCTTTCGCCGGAAATCGGCATGCGCCCCGGCTGGTGTGAGCGGACGAACAAACTGGCGACAAGAGCAGCGCAGCCAGCAGCTGCGCCCCCCCAGGGCGTCGTCATAATACCGGGGCCGGCCACAAGCAGACCGCCGATCGCGGAGAATGTTGCGATGCCGAAGTTGAACGCGGCGATGTTGAAGCCCGAAGCCGTCGCGACCGCGTCGGGCGCGACCTCTTCCGCCGCCGCGACCACGCCCGACTGAACGATGGGGCCAAGACAGAAGCAGCAGGCAGACCAGAGGAGCAGGTTGGCGAACATTGTCAGGACGTGCGGGGCTGAAAAGGGCAGCGTTGCAAGCGCCAGGACGAGACCGACCAGCGCTGCGATGAGGCCGCGCCGCGTGCCGAGTGCATCGCTAAGCCGGCCTCCGCCAAAATTCCCGACCACCGCAGCTGCGCCGAATGCCATGAGCTCCAAGCTGACTGCGGCCGGGGACACATGGGTTACCTCCCTCAGCAGCGGTGCGAGAAAGGTGAAAACCACGAATGATCCACCAAACCCGGTCATAGCGATGAAATAGAGCGCCAGCAGGCGGGGCTTCATCAGTACGGCGAACTGCGACTGCAATCCGGCGGGCCGAACGTGGGGGATTTCCCGCGGCAGCAAAAGTCGTAATAGCGCTGTCGCGAGGCATCCGAGCACAGCCACCGCCAGCAGCGGTGCACGCCACCCAAGGCTCTGCCCGACGATTGTGCCGAATGGGACACCGATGACCATTGCGAGGGTAAGCCCTGCGAACATCGTCGCCACCGCCCGCGCGCCACGCTCACGATCCGCTAGGCCCATCGCAATCGGTGCGCCGACTGCGAAGAACACGCCGTGCGCCACTCCGGTCACGATCCGCCCGGCCAACAGCACTTCATAAGTCCGCGCAGCGCCGCCGAGCAGATTTCCGAGCGTGAACAGGCCCATCAGCCCAGCCACAAGCCCGCGGCCGGGAAGCCTTCCAGTAAGGGCCGTGACCATCGGCGCCCCAACCGTCACGGCCAGGGCATAGCCAGTCACAAGCAGACCGGCTTGCGGTATCGTTACCGTAAGATCGCGCGCGACATCCGGGACAAGCCCGATCATGACGAACTCTGTCGTGCCGATGGCGAAGGCCGCCACGGCAAGCGCGAACAATGCAGGCGACATCGGTGTTGCTCCTTATGCGATCGACCAGATCGGCAATGCGCGCGGCGAGGCCGGTTTGGCCCGGCGCAACATGGTCGCCAATCTTAAACTCCGTGACTTCCGCGCCAGCCGCCTCTACCACCCCGGCGCCATCGGCCATGGGGATACGGCCATCGACGGCCGGCTGCCGCCCTGTCACCCGCGCCTAGGTCGTGGAAGTTCAGGGATGACAGCGTGCCCTCAACGGGGTTTGCGGAAGCGGTAAATGAAGCGGTCAGTCTTGCCGCGGATCGCGGGATCGAGCGACAGCTTCGAATGATCATCGTCGGGGTTGCGCAGCAGATCGGATTCGGCTTCGAGCTTAAACCCCGCGCGCGCGAAATCCGCGCGGAGCACCGCCGGGTCGATGCGGTGGAGCTTTCTGACGACCGCGCGTGTGTCGCCGCCGGGCGCAGCGACGTGATCGACGACGCCGACAATCCCGCCTGGCTTGGTCGCCGCGAAGATTTTGGCGAGGAACGCGTGCGGGTCCATCCGAGGAAACTGGAACTCTTCGTTTTCCCAATAGGTGTCGTGATAGACGAGGTGCATTAACACAAAGTCGAAGCTCGCAGGGTCGAGCGTCAGATCGGCGGCGGTGCTCGAGATCAGGTGGACGTTGGGAACGCGCGCGATCAGGTCCGCAAAGTTCTTCTTGCCTGCATCGTCGAGCAGATTGGCAGGCTCCCACGCGACCACCGCACCCTTGGGACCGACCGCGCGGCCGATGATCTCGGCATAATAGCCGACGCGCGTAAACGGGGCCGCGGTCCCGGTGAACAGGTCGAGCGCGCGGTCGTCCTGTTCAAGCCCGAGAAACTTCAGCACCTCGACGGGCTTGCGGCTTTCGTCGAGCGCGACCGCCTCGCCCGGCCTCCCGGGAGCGGCGACGGCCGCCGGCACATCGGCGGGAGCGGCTTGGACAGTCGCCATCGGCAATGACGCGGCGAATATAAGCGGGAGCAGGAACGGTTTCAGAATGCGCATTTGGTTTTCTCCGATGGTGGCGTTGACTGGAAGACGACAGCGCCCTCCGTCTCAGTCCGGAATCAGGTGAGGTTCCTCGACGTCTAATCTGTCTGGCCGACCGCAGACCAATCGCGCTCCCACCGCCAGCGGCGATAATCGCGTCCATGCGTCTGGCGATCAGCTCCGTCAGCGGCAGTTCGGCATTGCCTGCCGCCGCGAGCGCCAAGCCCACATCCTTGCGGCACAATCGCATAGGGAGTCCCACCGGCTCGAACCGCTTTTCCGCGATGATCGGTCCGTAACTACCAATCAGGCGATTGCCGTAGTTCACTTCAAGCAGCAGCGCCGCCATCCGATTCGCGGCGATACCGTGGGCGGCAACGATGCGGAACTGCTCCATCAGCATCTGCATGATGGCCGGGGATGCCGGCGTTGAAGGCGAGCTTCGCCGCCGCGGCCATCACCGGGCGGTCGCCGACCCGATGTGTCGCCGCCCCTATCGCGTCGAACAAGGGCTGTGCTACGTCCAGATCGTCCGCCGCGCCTGCCGCGATGACCGACAGCTTGCCGGCCGCCGCGACGTCCGGGCGGCCCAAAACCTGCGCCGACACGAACCGCTGTCCTGCCGCGGCATGCGCCTCCGCCAGCCAAGCGGTGAGGTCCACGCTGACCGTGCTGCACGAGATATGGAGCATGCCGGGACCTGCAGCGAGCAGCCCGCCGTCGCCGAACGAGACCGCCTCCACAGCGGCGTCATTGGCAAGCACCGTCACGACGGTGCCAGCCCGAGCGGCCGCGGCAAGATCAGCGGCGACCGTCGCGCCCCGCTCAGCCCTGGTCCGGTCCCGGTTCCAGACGGTAACCTGGTGGCCGGTCGCCACGAGGTTGGCGGCCATACCCGAGCCCATTTGCCCAAGTCCGATGAATGCTACATCCATTTTCATCTCCTTATGCGTCGACCGGGTCGGCAACATGCGCGACGAGGCCAGTCTGGCCCGGCGCAACATGGTCGGCCATGGTGTGGCGATCGGGGAAGTCACCGCCATTTTGCGACCGGAAGGGGATCGGCGTGTCGGTGAATAGCCCGGCGAGACGCACACGCCATGCTGCCTTGATCGCGTCCACTTCCTCCGCCGTGGAAACGTGACCCGCGCCATAGACCGCGTGCGTAGGGAGCACGTCCATGCCGGGGTAAAACAGCGCGCCATGGGTCAGTGGGAACAGCAGTTGCTCGATCGGCCCGTTGATACCCCGCGGGCCATAGTCGGCCGCTGGGCCGCCGGCCTGCACGTTGACCAGCGCTCGCTTGCCCTTGAGAATGCCCTCACCAAATCGGAACTCGTTGGAGCCATTCTGATAGCCGTAGGCAAAACCGAAGGCATAGACCCGCTCTATCCAGCCCTTCAGGATCGCGGGCGCGCCAAACCACCACATGGGGAATTGCAGGATCACAGCATCGGCCGCGAGCAGCTTCTGCTGCTCGGCGATCACGTCGGGCGTCTGATGTCCGCTTGCGTAACCATGTCCCGATTCCATGATGAACGACAGCCGCTCGGGATTGTCACGGACTGGGAAGTCATCGGCGTCATATACCGCCTTCCACTTCATGCCATAGAGGTCCGAATGGATCACGGTGTGTCCCGCTGCCGACAACGTCTCAGCAGTCACATCGACCAACTGCCGTGTCAGCGAAGTGGGTTCGGGGTGCGCGTAAACAATGAGAACTTTCATGATGGTCTCTTTTTGATAGTTGGGGTTTGTCAGTATTCGACGACGATCTTGCCGAAGTGGCCCCCAGTGGCGGTTGGACCGACCGCCCCGAGCGCTAAACTGGCATTAGAGGCGCGCCCCGCCTCGATCCGCCGGGAGCGCGGCGTTGAGCGAAGGACGGGGATGGCGGCCGGTTCGGGTGCGCCGGGGTCGCGGAGGTCCACCAGCGTCAGGCCGTCGAGCCCTCGGTACGGATAAGCCTGGATTGCTTTCATAGGCGGATGTATCCATGTCGTCGATTGAGGCGCCGCAGGATCTGACCTGCTCCTGCCTAAATAGTGCGATCACGTTGAGTATTGAAATCGAACGTTTTACATGTTGTTATCGATACGATGGATACCAGGAACCTCGATCTCGGACTTCTCGTGACGCTTGAGGCCCTCCTTGCGGAGCGCAACGTTACACACGCCGCGCGCCGGCTGAACCTCAGTCAGCCGGCCTTGTCGGCACGGCTGGCAAGACTTCGCGATGCACTCGGCGATCCGCTCCTGATCCCGGGCCAGCGCGGGATGGTTCTGACCCAGCGGGCACTCGAGCTGATGCAGCCACTGCACGAGGCACTGGAGGGTGTTCGCCGCGTCATCGTGCAAGGAGCGCCGATCAATCCGGAGACCCTGCGTGCGACCGTGGTGATTGCGGCAAGCGACTACGTCCAGTATGCGCTGCTGGCACGCTACTCGGTCGCCTTGCGGGCCGAGGCGCCGATGGTCCGCATCGCCTGGCGGGCGCTAGACATGATGGCACTCACGACACAGTTGGAGCGTGGCGAGGTGGACCTGGCCTTGGGCACGCCCGAACAGGCGCCGGCTGCGATGCGCCAGCGCCAACTCTACGAGGAGGAGTATGTGGTCGTCGCGCGACCGGGGCATCCAGCCGTACGCGGTGTTCTTGATTTGGACTTGTTCTGCGCGTTGGACCACGTCGTCGTTTCCCCTCAGGGAGGCGGCTTTGCCGGGCCTACCGATGCGGCTCTTGAGGCGATCGGCCACCGTCGTACGGTCGCCTTGTCCACATCGGGCTTCCTGATCGTGCCGGAGATCGTGTCACGATCCGATATGATCGCGCTAATCCCACGCCGAATCGCAGACGGTTGGTCAGACTGGTTGCAGGTGCTGCAACCGCCGCTCCACATACCCGGATTCGCCATCGCCAGTATCTGGCACGAACGCACAACCAACCATCCAGCACAAAGGTGGCTGCGTGACAGGCTCGCTGCGTTGGCATGACGCTCCGCCCAACGTATAAACGACCAGGCTCATTTTTCCCAGAACACGGCCCCAATGGAACCGGATCGCAAAGCCTTGGGTGTCACTCCGCCCCTAACCGCACCCAGCCACCAGCGGCCCATTTTCCGACAGCCCCGACCGATTTCCTGACATCGACAATAGTCAATTTCTAAGTCATCCGATCCAGGGCGCCGACTGGCAGGAACGATTTGCGGAGATCAAATGTCCAGAAGCCATTAAGTTTTCAACCGCTCTCACACGCCTTGAGATCCCATCAGGGGTGAGTAGCGGCCTGCACGGTGGCAGAGTGAGGTCGCTAGAAAACTCTCTGGAGGCCAACCATGCCGATGACAGCAGATCAATCTCAAGCGCAGACCACTACTCTCGTCGATCTTGGCGTAATTTTCGTCTCGTTGGAATTAAGCAAGTCAAGATGGCTGGTGACGGCTCTGTCGCCTGGCAGCAAGAAAATGTCCCGTCACACCGTCACTGGAGGCGATATCGCCGGTTTGTTTGCGTGCTTTGCAGCACTTCGCCAGAAGGTCAAACGACGAAAGAACAGATTGTACCCATTGGTCGTGATCCAAGAGGTGGGGCTCGATGGCTTCTGGTTAGGACGAGTGCTGAGCAAGGAAACTTGGATAGAGAGCCACATTGTGGAAGCCGCGTCGATTGCCATGCCGCGCCGGCATCGCCGGGCGAAGACCGACCGCATCGATGGTGAGACGCTGATCCGCGCTTTGATTGCATGGAAACGCGGCGAGCCTCGTGCGTGCTCAATGGTCAGGCTTCTCACACCCGAGGAAGACGACAACCGACGGATCGGGCGGGAGCGGAAAACTCTGATTGCCGAACGCGTCTTCCACGTCAATCGCATAAAGGGATTACTCTTCACTCAGGGAATTCGGGAATACGAACCTGTCAATCGAGATCGCCGCCAACGCCTGGACGAGCTTCGAACGGGCGATGGGCGTCCGCTATCAAAACACCTGAAGGCCGAAGTCTGCAGAGAACTCGATCGCCTCGAATTGTTGCTCACACAAATCAAGGCTGTAGAAGCAGAGCGAGATGCCTTGATCGTCCACGAGACGTTGGAGACAC
This sequence comes from Rhizobium sp. P28RR-XV, assembly GCF_012641385.1. Classification (NCBI taxonomy): domain Bacteria; kingdom Pseudomonadati; phylum Pseudomonadota; class Alphaproteobacteria; order Hyphomicrobiales; family Rhizobiaceae; genus Rhizobium; species Rhizobium sp. P28RR-XV. The sequence goes on along the minus strand of NZ_JABAIG010000014.1, from coordinate 125,864 downwards.
CAAAGGAAGCGACCGCTCTTTTGGGCATCAAAGGGATCGGGCCGGAATTCGCTACGGTCCTTTACACGGAAGGGCTATTTCGACACTTCGACAACCGACGCCAAATCGCATCGTACGCAGGCCTTGCCCCCTCGCCTTGGCAAAGCGGTAACGTCAACCGCGAACAGGGCGTCTCCAAGGCGGGAAATCCACGTTTGCGAGCCACCATGGTCGAGCTCGCCTGGCTATGGTTGCGGCATCAACCGAAATCGAAATTAACGTTATGGTTCAAAGAGCGCATTGCTCGCAACGCCGGCCGCTTAAAGACGCCGATGATCGTGGCGCTCGCGCGTAAGCTGCTCGTCGCTCTCTGGAAGTATGTGAGCTCCGGTGTCGTAATCGAAGGTGCAATCATGAAAATCGCTTGAAGCCGGAAGTGTCTGTGAAACGAAAATTCGAATCCTCAGGACCTGATCAGTCCTGACGGATCCAGGTGGACGGACCGGGAATCCTTTTGGCCTTTAAACGCCGATCTTGAGTTTGGTCCCGTTCTCCTGAGCCCGTGCCCGCCGAATGCGGGAAAATGGTGCAGCCGCCGAGAGCAGCGACCGGATGTGAGGTTGTATAGGCCCGAGAAACCGGGCCGGTAATTGCTATGGGCTCAGACCGCGGATCCGCTCACCAAGGAGAAATTCGATGCCACTTGAATGAACAATTGACAAAAGACCTGATGTGAAAGGATATGAACCAGCGCCTCCCCCAAAGGGTCATAAGACTTATTGATTTAACTTGATTTTCGTCCCCGCAGCATTTCTCTTCAGCAGCCCCAACAGAACTTCAACCAAAAATTTTGGTTAAATATTTTTTCACTCGTTATCCACAATATAGTTTCCATGAGGGTGGATAACGGCAGTAAATCTTTAAGAGTTTCAGATTTTGTCACGCGCTGGTCGAATAGGGAGGGCGGGCAGGAACGAGCAAACTATTCTCTTTTCTTAACCGAGCTCTGCGATGTTCTCGAAGTTGCCCATCCAGATCCAGCCGGCGCTTCTCACGAATTGAACGATTATGTGTTCGAGCGCAGAGTCGAGCGAAGATTATCTGAAAGTCGCCCCGAAGCGGGCCGTATCGATCTCTACAAACGCGGACATTTCATCCTTGAAGCCAAGCAAAGTCGACAAAGAGCGGTGGCCGACGGTCCCGTCGGTTTGCAAGGAGACCTGTTTGTTTCCGCCAAGTCTCATAGCCGTAAGGACGACGCCAGCGCTATTGACCACCTGATGATTCAGGCGCGGCGCCAGGCCGAGCGTTATGCCGGCGCGCTTCCGGCCGAGCATCCTTATCCGCCATTTCTGATTGTTTGCGACGTAGGACGCGTTCTCGAACTTTATGCCGACTTCTCTGGCAACGGGCGACATTATGCGCAGTTTCCGGATGCAAAAACGTTTCGCATCCACCTTGAAGATCTCAAGGAGCCAGAGAGGCGAGAGCTTCTGCGGATGGTCTGGGAAAATCCATATAGTCTGGATCCCGCGAAGCAAACTGCGAAAGTGACGCGACAAATCGCCGGGCGCCTTGCCGATATCTCGAAAGCACTCGAAGGCCGAGGCTTCGATCCCCGCAATGTCGCGATCTTCCTGATGCGCTGTCTCTTCACGATGTTCGTTGAGGACGTCGGACTGCTTCGAAAGAAGGGGTTTACTGAACTTCTCGACCGGTGCATCGAAGACCCCAGACGCTTTGCGTTCGAGATCGATGATCTCTGGAAGCACATGGACCAAGGCAGTTACTCGCCAGGCATTGGCGAACGTCTGCTTCGGTTCAACGGCAAGCTTTTTAAGAATGCGGCGGCGCTGCCTCTCACGACGGATGAAATGCGCTTGCTCCGCGAGGCTTCCGGTTCCGACTGGTGCGACCTGGAGCCGGCGATTTTTGGCACGCTGTTCGAGCAGGCGCTCGATCCGGTCGAACGCCGGCGCCTGGGAGCGCATTACACCCCTCGCTCCTATGTCGAACGGGTGGTGAATGCGACCGTCATCGAGCCCCTGACGCAAGATTGGCTCGGCCATCAATCGGCTGCAGAACGCGCCTTGCGGGCCGGTATGAAAACGGCCGCCATTCGCGAGATCGAAGACTTTCTGAGGTCTCTATCATCGGTGCGCGTTCTGGATCCGGCCTGTGGCACCGGCAATTTCCTCTATGTCGCCTTGCGGAGGATGAAACAACTAGAAGGCGAGGTTCTGAAGCAACTGCAGGATATCGGCGGCGATCAGGCAATCGCGAACGTCGATCATCTGTCCGTAAAGCCGGAACAATTCTTCGGAATGGAATTGAACGGCCGTGCCGTGGAGATTGCGGAACTGGTTCTCTGGATTGGCTATATCCAATGGCACATGAGAACCCGGACGACGGTCCCTCCGGAGCCGGTCATCGGCAGCGCGGATCATGTGAAAGAGCAGGACGCCCTCCTCACCTGGGCAGATTATCCAACCCGCCATGTGAAACGGGACAAGCTCGGTCGTCCCATCTGCGACCAGCAGGGCCGCGAGGTCTATTCGTTTCAAGATGTCAGGCGGCCCGAATGGCCGGATGCGGACTTTATAGTCGGAAACCCACCGTTTATCGGCGGGAAGGACATCCGCGGACGGCTTGAAGGCGGATATGCAGAGGCTCTGTGGGAGGCGAATCCCCAGATCAACCCATCTGCAGATCTTGTCATGTATTGGTGGGACCGCGCCGCTGAGTTACTGACCAAAAAAGGAACGCGACTCCGCCGTTTCGGCTTCGTTACGACCAATTCAATCACACAGGTGTTTCAGCGTCGGGTGCTGGAGCGTCATCTGTCTGCGGCCTCACCAGTTTCCATTTTGCTGGCTATACCGGACCATCCCTGGACAAAAGCGACGAAAGATGCGGCCGCCGTGCGTATCGCCATTACCGTGGCTGCTGCAGGCAACGTGCAGGGCGTCTTGCGCCAAGTCAGGACGGAAGACGAGATCGATACTGACGAACCGAAAATCGCGTTCGTCGCGCGACACGGAACCATCAACGCAGATTTATCAATAGGTGCTGACGTTACCAGAGCTCAATCTCTGCTATCGAACTCTTGGCTGTGTTCACCTGGCATGAAGCTCCACGGAGATGGTTTTATAGTTACCCGAAATAAGGCCGTTGAACTGGGTCTCGGAAAACGGACAGGTCTTGATCGGCACATTCGCGATTATAGAAATGGTCGGGATCTGACGGCACGATCGCGTGGGGTTATGGTAATCGATCTTTTCGGTCTGGATGCAGCTTTTGTGCGCAAAGCCTACCCGGAAGTTTATGAACACCTGCTCGAATTCGTGAAACCCGAGCGAGACAGGAATAACCGGCCTTCTTATCGGGAAAGGTGGTGGCAGTTTGGCGAGCCTAGACGGGAAATGCGACCGGCACTCGAGACCATAAGTCGCTATATTGCCACGGTAGAGACATCGAAACATCGCGTATTTCAGTTTCTCGATACCAGCATACTGCCAGACAATATGCTGGTAGCTATCGCATCAGACAATGCTTTCGATCTCGGCGTTCTGTCTTCTCGCCCCCATATCATATGGTCCCTTCGCGCAGGCGGGCGTCAGGGTGTCGGTAACGATCCTCGTTATTCCAAGTCGCGCTGCTTCGATCCGTATCCATTCCCGGACGCAACAATAACATGGCGCACAAAAATCGCGGACTTGGCCGAAGAACTCGATAGCACGCGAAAGCTGGTTCTTGCGGAAAGTCCCGATCTGACCCTAACCGGGCTGTACAACATGCTGGAAATTTCCCGATCGGGAGAGGCACTTTCCGCGGCGGACCGTGAACTCCACAAGCGCGGACGTATCCGGATCCTCAAGGATCTACATGAGCAGATCGACATATCGGTCATGAAGGCTTACGGATTCGATATCCATCTTGCCGAGGGCGAGATATTGGCACAACTGGTCGAACTCAACCAGCGAAGAATGATGGAAGAACGCCGCGGATTGATCCGCTGGCTGCGCGCTGATTATCAGATAGAGAAGATGGGACCTCTGGTTCATCGCGCCGACCGCATCCAGTCGATGTCCACCGTTCAACAGCCGAAAAGCAAGTCCCGCTTCTCAGACGAAAGGAAGATACAGGCGGCCCAGGTGCTTGCTCTTCTCGATCGGCATCAAATGCCGCTCACCGCAATCGAGATCGCTGCAGAGTTCAGGGAGCCAAAGCTTGTCGGCCCACAAATTCAGGATGTCCTAATATCTCTGAACCGTCTCGGCGATATTGAAAGTTTTGATAACGGCCGAAGTTTCACGCGCATTGCCGGATGAAATTCTGGCATTCCCCCCGTATCGCCAAGGCCTTTCGTTATAAGCCTTAATTCTCATGGGTAAATGCGCCGAGAGCCAGCACGAACCAAATAAACCGCCACCAAAGGCGATAAACTGATTTTTAAAGCTCCGGTTCTATTTCCGCTCGCCCTCGGCACTTAAGTCGCGAGAAACGGAATGAGCATGGCCAAACACGATCTTTCATCAGGTCATTTTCAGCGCAAAATTTCGGAATTCTGCGAGGTGCGTATTGCGCCGATATCCTCAAAGCGGGTGCTGGAGAATGTGCGCCCCTATCTGATCAGCCTGATCATTTACCGCAAGCGACCGCCGGTCCTGAACGGCCGGCTCGACTGGACCGCGATCGGAGAGTACTGCGGGATCGAAGACGAAATGACGGCAGAATTGAAGAAGCAGCTACGGCCGGCATTGGATACGATCATCCGATGGCTAAAAGCTCCACCCGTCGCAGAAGACGTTCCGTCGGCGAAACTGTCTATGCGCACAAGCAAGGTTGAGCCCGTCAAAAAGCCCGCGGCTGCATCCTCAACCAGAAAACCGCAGCGCGCCGCGAAGGACGGCATCTTCGCCCAGACTACATCTGCTCAACGTGGGCCGGCTCCGAAGCCCATCAGCCCGTTTCCGGATCCATTGTTCGAAGCGACCGACGATCCGGCGAGTTTTCAGGATGCGCTGATCTACCATATGCGTCGGTTCGGCGACAGCTACTGGCAACTATATGGTGCCGTGGTCCGTCTAACAGAGACTTTCGACAGCAAGACGCTTCTGTCCTGGATCCAGGGCGAACGCGTGCCGCAGTCGGTTGCCAGCTTTGATATCCTGCGGCGCATTGAAACACGCTACCGACTGTCAGAGGGATACTTCAAGGCAAAGCTGCCGCATCAGGCGCGATCGCTCTACGGTCATGACCTCGGTGATATCAGCCCGGCCGAGCGACGTCGCATCTCCTTGCATCTGCCGGATGATTTCAGCAGCCTGCCCTTCACCAAACGGGAAGAGATTCTCGACTGGGTCCGCCGGGTGATCATTTCGGGCTCGACCGAATATCGCCGTTACCAGGCAGCAGCCAGCAAGCAGCGTTATGCGATCCGATTTCCCGGTGTCACCTATGGCGGCGGTTCGCTGTCACCCCGATCTCTGGCCTCTGCCGCCAACGGTAACCAGAATATTGTTGAAGAACTCGACGATCCCGACCTGCTGTCAGGCGTCGTCGATGCACCGCCGCGGCTCGCGATGGAAATGGCGGATCTCATCCGCTTCAAGACTTCGACCCTCACGGCGATCGGTTTCCAGCGAAACGGGGTCTGGGGAGAGGAAACCGCGTCCCAGAAGATCGAACACCTTGGCCTCATGTTTGTCGCACTTGCCGCCTCCCCCTCCAGCATCGTCAAGGTCGCGGCGTTCCGCTCAGCCAACTGAGCTTTGGCCTGCTGGTCTTCCCGGGCGTCTGGGACTGGTACCTGCAATGGCGCGAGCAGCGGCGTGGCTTCTATACCAAGTGGGAAGAGGACATGCTGATGGTGGCACAGGCTCTCACCCGAGCAGACGTCGGCTGGATCCGACAACATCCGGAACTTCTGAAGAATGTTCGGCCGATCGAAGGGCTGATCGAACAGGACGAGATCGAGTTCGCAACCCGAGACTGGAACGCCGCCTGCGACGCGTTCCACCGGCATGCAGCCAACCGCTCAAAGGAAATCCAGCGGGTGATGCGCGTCCACCGTGATCCGTTCGAGCCGATCATGTGCATCCTCGAGGCCGACAGCCCGCTCGCCGAATACCGCAAGATAACCGACGAGATCCTGAAACGCATGCCTGATGAAGATCGATACCCGCGGCCGGCTGCCGAAGCCGTCCGATCGTTCTTGCTCCTGCGCCTTGGCCTGCATCTCGGCCTTCGCCAGAAGAACCTGCGACAATTGCATGTCTGCCCGCGCGGACACTTCCCGACATCGGAGCGACGGCTCGAGGACCTGAAATGCGGCGAACTCCGTTGGAGCGATCGCGATGGCGGCTGGGAAGTCCTCATCCCTTCGGTCGCGTTCAAGAATTCCGGGTCATCGTTTTTCGGTCAGAAGCCATTCCGACTGATCCTTCCGGATCTTCTCGATCTCTACAAATACCTCGAGGCCTATATCGACAAACATCGCGGCGTGCTGCTCGGCAGCGCCAAGGATCCAGGCACGCTGTTCGTCAAGACGGTGAAGACGACCAGTATTGACGCCGCCTACGATTCAACCAAGTTCTACGAGGCTTGGAGAACTGTGATCCAGCGCTATGGGATCTACAATCCCTATACCGGCCGTGGCGCCATCAAAGGGCTGCTGCCGCATGGGCCACATAACCTACGGGATATTCTCGCCACCCATATCCTCAAACAGACCGGCTCGTACGAGCAGGCCAGCTACGCCATTCAGGATACGCCTGATGTCGTGCAGCAGCACTACGGTCGTTTCCTGCCGCAGGACAAGGCCGCACTGGCGGCCAAGATTCTTAATCAGGTTTGGGAAGGCGGCGCTTAGTCATCGATAGGGGCTATGGGGCGGCACAATTTCAAGACGATATAAACCGCCTACCGCTTAGATACCTAAGTTATTGTTTCTCATAATAGAAGTCCTTCGCGCATGATTAGATTCGGATATAACGGGGATAAAAGCGGATGGCCAAATTTGCGCTTAGCAAGGCAGCTGCAGCAAGGCTGGTTCAAAACGAGGATAAAAAACCTCTTTGACGGCCTTACCGCATCGCTTTGTTTTTATTCCGAATTGTTGCTGGCCTTGATCGAAAAATGCTGCTGAAGCCACCGAATCTGATATAAGGGGGATAAAAGAGGCCCGACATGCCAATTCATGATCCCTGCGCACTTCTCAATCGATTGCTGCAAGAGCCGAGTGAGAGTGCGTGGCTCGAGTTCAAGGTCAACAATAAAGATCCGCGTGAAATCGGAGAATACGTGTCGGCGCTGGCGAACTCGGCAATGCTGCTTGGCCGAGATCGTGCCTTTCTCGTCTTTGGGATAGAAGACAGGACTAAGAGACGTGTCGGTACCGAACTCCGCCTGCAGCAACTAAAGCAGGGCAACGAGGATTTCACCAACTGGCTCGCCCGAATGGTCGAGCCCCGGGTGCTGATCGAGGTGCTGGACTTTATGTGCGACGGCTTGGCTTACTCAATCGTCGCCATTGAGCCCTCCTACGAGCGGCCTGTGAAGTTTTCCGGTGCGGAATTTATCAGGATTGGCGAAAACAAGAAGAAGCTTGCCGAATTTCCCGAACACGAACGTGCTCTCTGGATAGCGACTGGTCGAAGACGTTTCGAAACTGCGGTTGCATCGTCGAATGTAACGGCAGACGATATTTTCGCTATGCTGGATCCAGATCCGATTTATGATCTGACCGATGAGCCAAGGCCAAAAAATAATCAAGAAATCATTCGAAAAATGGTTGATGCAGGCTTCCTTCTCGACAATCTCGAGGGAAGGTTCGACATCACCAACTTAGGCGCAATTATGCTAGCGCGTGATGTAACGGTTTTCCCATCAATCGCGGGGAAGACGGTTCGCATTGTCAAATATTCCGGCCGTGATAAGTCCCGTTCCGACTTCGAACAGGAGGGCAGGAAGGGGTATGCTGTCGCTTTCACGGCAATGATGCGGTTTCTGATGGAGAGGCTGCCGAAGGACGAGCGGTATATCGATGGCGTTCGACGGATGGTGCCGCATTTCCCGGAAACCGCTGTACGCGAGGTTATTGCGAACGCTCTTATTCACCAGGACTTTATGGCAACCGGCGTTGGACCAGTCGTTGAAATCTACGACAACCGCATCGAGGTTACCAATCCCGGCAACTCCCTAATCAACACCGATCGTATTCTGGACGAACGTCGATCGAGAAACGAAAAGCTTGCTGCAACCATGCGTTCTTTCGGACTGTGTGAGGAGCGCGGCGGCGGTCTCGACAAAACCCTGATAGAAATCGAAGCGCAGCGGCTGCCTCCCCCAGACTTCATCTCATCTGAGCATTCGATGCGTGTGGTGCTGTTTGCGCCGAAGGGCTTCGGCCAGATGTCAAAGGCGGAAAAATTGCGTGCTTGCTTTTTTCATTGCGTCCTTCGGTGGCTCACCCACGATTACATGAGCAATGCGACGTTACGCGAGCGTTTTCATTGGCTCCGGAAGAGTATCAGGCCGTTTCCGCTGTGATTGCAGAGTCAATCAAACTAGGCCGTATTGCTCCGGCGGACCCGGATCAAGGCAAGCGCAATGCGAGGTATATTCCGTATTGGGCGGCATGATACTACGATACCAAAATGCACGGAATAATTTAACGCCTTGAGAGGATCTGAACCGGCGGCCCTACTAACCAGTCGTCCAAATCATTGAAATGACGTCACTGTGGCATAAGATTGATTTATGGAACTTGACGCCTTGCGCGTTGGTGGGGCTCGTTGGAGCTTACCGACCGATCTACTGCTAAGGCGATAACGTCCGCGACGGCCTGCGGATGGGAGAGGTGTGGCACATGGCCCGCCTCTATCTCGACCACTGTCGCGTTGGAGCGCGCATACATGAACCGCGCGAGATCCGGATTGAGGATCCGATCCCTTGTCGCGATGATGCCGTAGCTCGGCTTATCGCGCCACGCGACCTCACCAACCGGAGCACCGAAGACGGCCATAGCCGTCGGGCGCTGCGACACCGCAAGAAAATCGGCATCTTCAATTGGCAGGTCATCTGCCATGTCGGCTGCATAGTGCGCTGGGTCGAGGATGACCGTGCCATCGCCGAGATCCAGCATGTGGTTTTCGGAAGGAGTTCGAGCGGCAAGACTGGCAAGGCTCTCGCCTTCGTCAGGCTGCAGGGCGGCCACGTAAACGAGCGCGCTGACCTTCGGACCGGTGCCTGCTACCGAAGCGACGACCCCTCCGTAAGAGTGCGCGACCAGAACGACGCTCCCCGTCTGTCGGCCGATGGCCAGACGCGCGGCCGCGACGTCCGCGTCGAGGCCTGTCAGCGGAAGCTGCACGACAGCGGTATTGAGCCCCCTCCCTTTCAGGATGTCGTGCACGGGGCGCCAGGAAGATCCATCCATGGTAGCGCCATGGATCAGGACAACGCTTGTGGCTTTATTTTGTGGATGAGCAGCCGTCATGCAATCCGCCTTGGCACAAATGCGCCTATTGAATCTGTCACTCGATTATTCTTTCAAAATGCGCTTGAAAGATGCTTGACGCCGCGGATTTCTCTCCTGAGATTGATCCATCGGCGCCAAGCCCTACCTTCGCGAGTAGCCGTGCTTGATCAGATGTTCAGGGTTCGCCCGCCGTCGACCACGATCTCCGAGCCGATCGTCCACGCGGATTCATCCGACGCCAAATAAACGACTGCCTTAGCGACTTCTGCCGGGCTGCCGAAGCGGCCAAGCGGAATCCCCGCGACGATGTCCTTATCCACCTGCTCGCGATAGGCGTCAGGAATTCCAAGCTTGTCGTAAAGCGGCGTCGCGACTGGGCCAGGACTGACCGCGTTCACACGAACTCCACGGGGGAAGAGTTCGGCGGAAAGCGTCTTCGAGAGGTTGAGGAAGGCTGCCTTGGTCGCACCATAGACCGTCGAGTTGGCGACGCCGACATGGGCGTTGACCGAGGTGTTGAGCACCACCGAGGCCGGATTTGCGAAGACAGGCAGCAGTGCCTGCACCAGGAAGTAGGGACCTTTCACGTTTACCGCAAAGGAACGGTCGAAGGCTTCTTCGGTCCAGTTCTCGATCGGCTGCCAGACGGAGATGCCAGCATTGAGGAAGGCGACGTCTAGCTGGCCGTAATGGTCCTTTACCGAATTGGCGAGCGCCTGCTGTGCCTCGACGCTTGCACTGTCGGCTTTGAGAACGACAACTTCGGAACCGAACTCGGATTTTGCCTTTTCGATCGAGTCCGGGTTGTTGCCGGTCACGATAACGCGTGCGCCCTCATTGAGGAATTGCTTGGCGGTTTCGAAACCAATGCCCGAGGTGCCGCCGGTGATCAGGGTACGTTTTCCACTAAGGCGTGTCATGACTATGTCCGTTTATTTGAGGTATCGTATCGACGGGGAGAGCCGGTGCTCATCGCAACCACGCTGCGTGTCGATCGACCTCTAAATAAACGACCGGCGGATTGAAAATCCCGCCCAATACGCTCAACATTTTGCCTAATCGTCTCAAGTGAACCGATGCGGAAGGCCGCCCAGACTTTTCACGCCAACCGTTGTCGCCAGAAGCGCTGCCGATGATGCTCAGAGTCCATGGCAATACTTTCGACGCTGCCGCAAGGCTCGGCCGACTTCCCTTACCGACGATGGCTGGATGGAATTGATCGTTTCTCCTAGATATCGTTGTTGCCGGATGCCTGCTCATGCAAGACATCGTGCATCGAACGATATCTGGGAGATCCGAAATCCTGGCAGTTTTCCACCTACACCAGAACGGCAGCTATCGTTTGGGCAGAGAGATTATTCCTCATAACTCACGCCATCCGGAGGGCGACCCGCTGTCAACTGAAATCCCCATACGTTAGCCGGGTTACTCAGCTTGAGACCTCCGCACACCGAGCGCTATGCCAAGCCGCCTATCGATTGCCTGATCTGACGCACGTCGCGCACTGGTGGAGCTCCAAACTGTCTTAGATATTCGCGGCTGAACTGTGAGGCACTCTCATAGCCAACAGCGAAAGCGACGTCGGAGGCGCTATGATCTCCTGCGAGCAGCAACTGCCGCGCTTCCTGCAGACGGAGTTGCTTCTGGTACTGGACCGGACTGAGGCCGGTCAACGCCACGAAATGTCGGTGCAGGCTGGCACGGCTCATACCACTGGCATCGCACAAGGCCTCGATTCGCAGCCGCGTATTGTGATGATCTCGGATCCATTCAACCGCCCGCCGAATTCGGCCAAGAGCACCTTCTGGTCGAGCGATATGGCGCAGCAAACGTCCTTGAGGCCCCTGCAGAAGGCGATAGAGCAATTCGCGCTCTGCCATAGGCGCTAGAACCGGAATGTCGCTCGGGGTGTCAAGCAGGGTTAGCAGACGCAGAAGCGTGTCGCGTAGCGCCGGCGTCATCGGATTGATCGCAATCCCGCTTCCCGGCACATCGGCTTCCCGCACCGGCGGCATTTCGGCCGCGACTTGAGCGAGCAGAGCAGGATCCAAGACCAGCGAGACAGATACATACGGTCGGCCGCTATCGGCATCGTAAATTTGGCCACTCAGAGGAAGATCCAGCGCGCTGACAAGATACTGCTCGGAGTCGTAGCGCATGAGATTATCATGAATCGCCACATCTTTCGATCCCTGAAGGATAAAGCAAATCATTGAGCGGTATAAACACGGCGACGTGCCGGACGTTGCTTGTCCCACGCCAATTTCCAACCGTGGTATCGGCGTCACGGTTACCCCAGAACGGGCGTGACGCAGGGCGAGATTGAGATGGGGCTGGAGATGATCGGTCATGACAGGTTTATGGCATCGTTTTGCGAGGAAGAAAAGAGCTTGAGATAATCAGGCAAGATATTGAGAGCATTGGGCGAGCGGACAATGCCTAAATGGCCTATCTCCCTGCTGTCGGAGCGAAGTCGCGACAACGCACCCAGTTCCCAGCCGGACCAGCCAGTGAAAGGGCATCCTATGACCAACCAAGTCGCACTCATCACCGGTGCCAGCCGGGGCCTCGGGCGTAGCATTGCAGTGCATCTCGCCAAGCATGGCGTTGGCATCATCGGCACCTATCTCAGTGCCTCGAAGGAGGCGGATGCACTGACCCGGGAGATAGAGGCGCTCGGCGGAAAGGTGGAGATGATCGCGCTCGACGTCCGCGACACGGCGACTTTCCCAACGTTTGCCGCGACAGTCGCCGAGAAACTGAAGACCAAGTTCGACGCCGAACGCCTCGACTTCCTGGTCAACAATGCCGGCCACGGCACCCATGCACCCCTGACTGATGTGACAGAGGAGCAGTTCGATTCGTTAATCGACGCACATCTTCGTGGCCCGGTCTTCCTGACACAGAAGTTGCTGCCACTGATAGCGGACGGCGGTCGCATTCTTAACGTCTCCTCGGCCTTGGTGCGAGTTACGATAGCGGGCTACGGAATATACGCGGCTACAAAGGCGGCGATCCAGACGATTACTAAATTCATGGCGGTCGAGTTGGGTGCGCGCGTCAGATGAGGGTCAACGCGATTGCGCCAGGCGCTATCGCGACAGACTTCGGCGGCGGCGTAGTTCGCGACGACGAGAACGTGAACGCTTATGTTGCGGGCACCATAGCGCTCGGTCGCGTCGGTCAACCCGACGACATCGGCGGCGCGGTCGCGGCGATCCTGTCCGACGGCATGGGCTGAGCAAACGGCGCTACGTTCGACATCTCGGGCGGCCAGGCGATCTGACCCCCTTCCCTCTGCTTATCTATGAGAGCTGTTATGCCTGACCTTTCTCTGACACTTATCAGCCACCCGCTTTGCCCCTTTGTCCAACGCGCGGCTATCCGACTGCAGCAACAGCCACATCGCCTTGAGCCAGATGCGCAACGGAAGCTTCGTGGCGTGCAGGGGCGTATGTGTTGTCACGGTGAACTGGAAGCGGCAATCACCGCTGGAGCATTGGTAAAGACCCGGTCGCGCGCGGCGCTTGCCCATGTCGCGGCCAGCTATCGCGGTCGAGCGCTTGTAACCACAGGCAGGGCAAATTCTGCCATTCGGCCATACCATGCTTTCCAGCAAGCGACGGCAACGCTCCTCGTCCCGGAACGCGGCGACCATGTCTTCAACCGTCCGAATATTGGAAAGCATCGCCAGCATCAATTCAGACATAATTATCTCCTTCGGGACTGACCGAAGAATCGCATGAAAGATACTGTTTCACATGGAATTTGCTGTCTTTGGTTGATAAAAGCCGCGTACGATTTCGCACTGCTCATGCTCCCCAGAGAAGCATCTCGGACACGCTACCACCCGCGCTACAATTCGACCGTCAAAGTCGGGTCGAACCCTGAACGCTCTCCCGGGTAACCTCGTGGGTTCGCCACAAGCCGCGTGCGTCCGAGAGTATACGCCACATGTTAATGTACGTGACCATGTACCCTGGACGGCTGGGTTTCCATGATCAACCATTCCAAGTCGGACGCGTAGCAGGCGGAAAGCGAATCCTTTCGAGCTTGCACGGCGATCGAACGGGTTAACGGCGCGTGATACGTCACGACGGTCTTGCGGCACGATCAATGTACGCAAACTCAAATTGCGGCACTGGAGACGATGGATTGGCGTGTCGAAACATGCCTCGTCCCGGTCACCCGATTCTTCGCTGAGCCCGTGCCCGATCCGGCCAGCCAGGAAGGCGGCAAGCTGCCCAATGCGTGGTTTGCGCACGACTACGCAATTAGCCTGCGGCGGATTGCGTCTGCGATCGCCTGCGTCCTGTTGGACGCTCCAAGCTTCTTTGTCGCTGATTTGATATAGCTGTTGACTGTATCAAGCTGGTAGCCGGTCGCCTTTGCAATTCCCTCGCTGGTTAGACCAAAACTCGCTTGGGCGAGGCAGGCAATCTCGCCTTTCGAGAGCCTCATCTGGTCAGCAGCGTATCTATCGAGCAATGGCTTTGTGAACGCGGTATGGATTGATTCGGCCACAAGAGACAAAAACGAGATTTCGTCCACGTTGAACGGGGTTGTCCGGGTAACACCGACCGCACCGTAGACTGTGCTGTCACGCATAACTGTGATAAGTGTTCGGTTATGTACGCCGAAGGTCCGTTGGAGGTAGAGTAGTCGCTGCGACACTTCGTTCTCGCGATAAACATCACTTTCCACGACGACACTGTTGGAAGCCTTCGCGGCCCGAATGAAGGGGTCCTCCTTTAGGACCTGCTCATCCATATATGCCTCGACAAAGGCGGGTGGAAGATCGGTGTCGATTGAGAAGCCCTGACCGAACCTGTAGTGGTCGACATCAAGGCCCGTGATGAAAATGTAATCGAACGGGACTGCGAGCCGCAGACGGTCGATCATGTCGATGCGCCCGAAATAGCGGTGCTTCGGAACCGATCTCAGGTCGATGTAATCGTCTAGCGCGTCGGGATCAAGGACTGAAAGGGCGCTAACGGGCATGGCAGCTCGCTCCGGTTGCTTCCACCCAAATTATGGAGGCTATAGGTTAATCGAAACTTAACGATCAACATGGCTCTCGGTACACCTGATCAGGCGACGTGCCTGGCCAGCGCACAGCGCGACCACAGCGCATGCAGCGCACCGACCAGCTGCTCGATATCGCCATCCGAATGCAGCGGCGTCGGCGTGATGCGCAGGCGCTCGGTCTTCTTCGGCACGGTGGGATAGTTGATCGGCTGGACATAGACGCCGGCGTCGAGCAGCAGATCCGAAATCCACTTGCACTTGGCAGCATCGCCGACCATGACCGGCACGACATGGCTCGGGTTCGGCATATGCGGAATACCGGCCGCATCGAGCTGGGCACGCAGCTTACGTACGCGATCCTGATGGCGCATGCGTTCGAACTGGCTGACCTTCAGATGCTGGATAGAAGCGACAGCGCCCGCGGCCAGAGCCGGGGGCAGCGAGGTGGTGAAGATGAAGCCGGAGGCAAACGACCGGATGAAATCACAGAGCGCGGTCGAAGCGGCGATATAGCCGCCCATGACGCCGAAGGCCTTGCCGAGCGTGCCTTCGATGACGGTCAGACGATCCATCAGTCCCTCGCGCTCGGCAATGCCGCCACCGCGCGGGCCGTACATGCCGACGGCATGCACTTCGTCGAGATAGGTCATCGCGCCATACTTGTCCGCGAGATCACAGATCTCCTTGATGGGGGCGATGTCACCATCCATGGAATAGACGGATTCAAACGCGATCAGCTTCGGCGCCTTGGGATCGGCCGCCTTCAGCTTGGCTTCGAGATCGTGCAGATCATTATGCTTCCAGATGACCTTGTCGCACTTCGCATAGCGGATGCCTT
Source organism: Rhizobium sp. P28RR-XV (assembly GCF_012641385.1). Classification (NCBI taxonomy): domain Bacteria; kingdom Pseudomonadati; phylum Pseudomonadota; class Alphaproteobacteria; order Hyphomicrobiales; family Rhizobiaceae; genus Rhizobium; species Rhizobium sp. P28RR-XV. The sequence continues at coordinate 110,535 of NZ_JABAIG010000014.1, read as the reverse complement.
CGATCATCGATGCATGGTTGAGCGCATCCGAGAAGATGATGAGGCCGGGGATGCGCGCGCCGAGCGTGCCGAGCGTCGCCCAGTTGGAGATATAGCCCGACGTGAAGATCAGCGCCGATTCCTTGCCGTGCAGATCGGCGAGTTCCTGTTCGAGCAGGACGTGATAGTGGTTGGTGCCAGAAATATTCCGGGTGCCTCCCGCACCCGCGCCACAGTGATCGATGGCCTCTTTCATCGCCTCGATCACTTTCGGATGCTGGCCCATGCCGAGATAGTCGTTGGAGCACCAGACGGTCACTTCCTGGGGGCCATTGGCCGTATGCTGGATTGCGCGCGGGAAATTGCCACGGCGGCGTTCCAGATCTGCGAAGATCCGGTAACGGCCCTCGGCATGAAGCCCGTCCAACTCATTTTTGAAAAACGCTTCGAAATCCATCGATGTCTTCCTACGTGCTCCTCGCGTTCTAGCGGAGCCTTAACTCTATTTCATTCCCGTGCAGGGGGTAATTCCGAGCCCGCCCCTGCCGGCAACACGTCGGTTGCCGCCTGCGATAGGCTTGCATGAGCAAGCTCCAGGTCCTTCGTGACCGACATTAAGCGGTCGCGTACTTTCTCCAAATCCACAAAGTCGTGACATCTTGTTTCAATCACCCTCGAGCGTTTCGTTCTCTTCAGACCAAAATCCTTGGGCACGGCGGAAAGGCAAATAATGTTCGTCATGGATTTTCCTGGGTAGCCGCAAGAAGCTTGCTTTCCGAATGCACGAACCATTCTGATTCTCAAAACTCTTTCCATTCCTTAGCGCTTCCGCCTCCCGCGGCTGTGGCTCGAACCTTTGCAAGCATTTGTCTGGCCGGTGACGGGACTGACCTATGGTCGGCCCTTGCGATTTCTGGCCGTCGACTTGACAACCCTGCAGCCGAAGTGTTTCCACCGAGTTGGAAAGCATCGACTAAGTTGCGAAGACGCGCGGTTTCCTGGGCGAGCGTCGCGCTCGCCGCGTTGGTCTCTTCAACCATCGCCGCGTTCTGCTGCGTGACCTGATCCATTTGGTTTACGGCCGAATTGACTTCCGAAAGGCCTGTCGCCTGCTCTTTTGCTGAACTCGTGATTGCTTCCATATGTTCATTAACGGCGACGATATTCTGCTGGATGGTTTGCAACGCTTCACCTGTCTCGCTGACCAGCTTGACGCCAGTGCTGACTTCCTCCGAAGAATTGCGGATCAGCTCCTTGATTTCCTTGGCCGCCCGGGCGGAGCGCTGGGCAAGTTCGCGCACCTCCTGGGCGACGACGGCAAAGCCCTTGCCTGCATCGCCAGCCCGGGCGGCCTCAACGCCTGCATTGAGCGCCAGGAGATTGGTCTGGAAAGCAATCTCGTCGATGACGCCGATGATATTGGAAATCTGATTGGACGAGGTCTCGATCCGAGACATCGCTCCCACTGCATTGGCCACGACCTTGCCGGACCGCTCGGCGTTTTCGCTTGCCGTTGACGCAGCATGACGGGCTTCATCCGCGCGCTTGGCAGCATTGGTGACGTTGACAGTGATTTGGTCAAGCGCTGCCGCTGTCTCTTCGAGTGAGGCAGCTTGTTGCTCGGTCCTCTTGGATAGATCTCCTGCGCTCTGGCTAATCTCGCGAGTTCCGGTGTCGATCTGGTCGGTAGAATGCGCCACAGCGCCTAACGTATTACGCATCTGGCTGAGCGCCTCGTTCATCGTGCTTCGCAAGTCTTCGAAGTCCGGTGCGAACGGCTGCTCGATGCTGAAGGACAGGTCACCCTTAGCAAGCTTATTCAACGAGGTACCGATCACGCTGACCGCATGCACGCGTTCCGTCACGTCGGTCGCGAACTTTACGACCTTCGTGATCTTGCCTTTGGCATCGAGAATTGGATTGTAAGAGGCATTAATCACGACAAGTTTTCCGTTCTTGCCGTAACGGGTGAATTCGGCCGCCTGAACCTCGCCACGGCGCAGCGCCTCCCAGAACTCCTTATATTCGGGAGACTTGGCATACTCCGGCTCAACCAACATGCTGTGGCTCCGTCCCTTGATTTCATCGAGGCGGTAGCCGATTGCCTTCAAGAAATTTTCGTTGGCGGTAACGATCTCACCTTCCGTCGTAAACTCGATAATTCCTTGTACGCGGCTGATCGCCACCATCTGCCCCTGGTAGTCAAGATTTTGCAGCCGCTCCTTGGCGTTGGCCCATTCAACAACGAAACCGGTCGTTTTTGCTCCGCTCAACAACGGCGTAACAATTAGATCGAAAGCGCGATGTCCGACCCAGATCGTCGCGCGATGCTGCGTCTTCAGCGCAACAAGCATATTGCGTTGGTGCGACGGGTTCTTGTGAAAGATATCGATATTGCTGCCCACAAGTTTTGCGAAGTCGAAGCGCGGCAGCTCCTTCTTAAGGTCCGATTCGGCATCTTTGAGCAGGGCCATCACCGCGTCATTCATATAACGAATGTTCAGATTGGCATCGGCTATCATTATATTGGCGGTGATCGATTTCAGTGAGGCTATCTGCATGCGGGACTTGTTGGAATTGCCGAACATTAAGAGATCGCTCCGTGGAATTGATTTAGAGGCCGCACATGCTGGCACCCTTGCGTTCGTCGAATCTATGTCTGCGTTACCGGGTCACCCGATGGCGAACCGAATGAAAAAGGAACCAATTGGAAAGCGAAGGTTTAGGATCAGGTTTAGTCTGATGACCAAATGTCGCGCGTGACCAACTAATTCAGTCAGAACCACCATCATGGCAATTCAACGGTTACATCGAGATGCCCCAATAATGGGGCTGAAATCTTAAATGATGGTAAAAACTAAATTGGTGCCAACCAAAGTATTGTCGAATATTGTCGCCAAGCAGACTGTTCGGTCTCAATAGAATCGCGGGCAAGCACAGCACCGACATGGTTCGTAGAGATCGGCTACGAGGAGCTCAAAGGAGTTTCGTAACGCTTGAAGGGAGTCGAACTAACGGCCCGGCAATTCAACAACCCATAAACTCGCCAAGTCTTCGATCATATTACATTTTAGATCAAGCCTAGCTATGAAACTCGCTTTTCGATGTTTTGAAGCACTACCGCACCCGCCGGCGGTCACTGTCGCTTAACATCCTCAAATCTGAGGTCGAAGTCGAGATTTGGTTCTATATCCTCCTTACGCTCGCGCAGAGCCGGCAGTTGGAAGGTCCACAGATTGAGCCGAGCGTAAAGGTCCTCGCGAAAACGTCCCCTACGGACATCCTCGCCGAGATCGCGATTGGTGCCTACAAGCAGTTGGAAGTCTGCCGCGACCTCCCGATCGGCGCCGACGGGCAAAAATCTCTTCTCCTCGATCGCGCGCAGGCACATGGCTTGCTCATCGAGGCCCAGTTCGCCAATCTCATCGAGGAACAGGACGCCCGTGTCGGCGGATTTCAGGAGGCCCGCACGTTCGCTGGCCGCACCGGTAAAGGCGCCCTTCACATGGCCGAAAAGCGCCGACATGGCCTGGTCACCACGCAATGTCGCACAGTTGACTTCAACGAACGGGCCATTGATTTTCCGTTGCGCCTTCTTCAGCTCGTAAATGCGGCGGGCAAGCTGCGACTTGCCGGCTCCGGTCGGCCCGGTCAGCAGGACGGGTGCGGTCGATCGGATCACCACTCTCTCGATCTCGTCGATCATCCTGTTAAGGGCGGCATTGCGGGTCGATATGCCAGACTTCAAAAAGGAGGCTGCATCCGCCCGCTCAGAGGCAAACCCTTGGCGATCTCGTCGTAACGGGAAAGATCCAGATCAATAATCCGGTGGGTTCCGACGACATCCTGTTCCCCCTCCCGATCGCGCGGCGGTGAAAGCTGCAACAACCGGCCGGGAATGATGCGGGCCTCGGTTAGCAGGAACCAGCAGATCTGCGCCACATGCGTGCCTGTGGTTATGTTGACGAGATAGTCTTCCGTGTCCGGGTCGAAGCTGTAGCTGCGGGCAAAGTCTCTGAGGTTTGTATAGACTTCAGAGAAATCCCAGGGATCGCGGAAGTTGATGACGGTGCTGCGCACCTCCGTCGCTGGAGAAACCGTCCCTATGTCGCTGATGATCCGATGGCCAAGAGATGCTCGCGGGCTCCACCATGCCGGCGCAGAGATGATCATCAATGGCCGCACAAGGGAGAAAGTCGATGCGGCCGTGACACACCTCGGCAGTCGCGCCCGCGGCCATGCGCTCGACCTCGCCAGCGCCGAGGGATGCGACTCCATGATCCGGGCCGAACCCGAGCCGGACATCGTCGTCAGCAACCTAGACGCAGCATGCGTCGCAGCCATCTCATTCTTCGGCGGCGAGGCAGTGTGGCGTCCAGGTCCAGCGGATTGGTCGGCTTACCACGAATTCCGCCGAAACATCCTATTTGATGCTCGCGGTCTCAACGGCTATGGTTCTGATCGTCCGGACGATTGAAGAAATACCAATTTCCGCTCCCTTTTCTGAAAGATACCTCCTCGTCCGCGCTCCCAGACTTGCTCTCAAAGAAGGTCATCAAACTGTTTCCGAACTATTGCCGCCAGGACTGATTTCCGGCGACTGCGCCTCGGCCGGGAATGGATGTCGGAAATTGAATGCTTTCCAAAAGATCGAGGGATGCACTGGCTGACGGTAAAGCGGCGCTAGTTCCATAGTTAAACTTATCTGCTTTTTAGCTGGCTAACTATTTACGCTCTATCTTCAAGCGCAACATGCCAATGATTTCAATGGCTTCACTTTGGAGATTTTGGCATGTCCCGATGCTATCAGCAACTGACCCTCGCCGATCGACGGCGTCTCCATCACCTCGTCGAGCGCAAGGTGCCGATCAACGAGATGGCACGCCAACTCGGTCGGCATCGCTCGACGATCTATCGTGAGATCAGGCGCAATACGTTCCGAGATCACGAGCTCCCGGAATACAGTGGCTATTTCTCGACGGTTGCCGATGACATCGCCAAGGAACGGCGCCGGCGCTTGAGGAAGCTGCGGCGCAATCCGCATCTGCGGAGCCACCGGCCGCCAGGCCAACAAGCGCAGAGGCCCATTGGCCAAGCGCGTTGCGCTCGTCTTGCGTGAGATTGGGATTATCAGCCAACGCCTTGTCAATGATAGCGCCGATCAATTCCTGGCCGGCACCGGCCAATGCGCCGGTTGAGACGTTGCCGCCGACGACGAGTGCGGTGAGTGCTTCCCGCTGCGGCATGCAGAGCAACCTTTTCCGTGCCCCCATCCGGGAGTTGGAATTTCTGCCCGAGATAGCCGATCGCCATGTTTATCAACTGCGACAGGGACACGCGATCAATTACGCTATGCCTTGCAAGGCTTACTATCGGTCGGCCAGTACAAACGTGCCGGTGTGCACGGGCTCGTTCACAGAGCTACTGCCATCAAAAAACAATGTAGGATATCTTTGTACCGTTCTGGGTGATCGAGGCGTATTTGCCGGTTGCATTGTCGTGGAGAATGCCATCGTCGCCCATATACGTATGTGCCTGCATGTAGTTCTCCAGACCCTGATTTTTAATGCTAAATCCCGTGCCCTTACCAGTTCCGTCGGAGTAATAGGTGTTTGTCAACGTCATGGTTGATGATACGTTTTGGGAAGTCGAGAGATCGGTTTCCTGTATAGTGCCGTTCGCATAGGCAGCCAAATAAGCCTCGGCCTTGGTGGCATCCGGGCCTGTTCCTTGTGCTTGTTGCTGCATTGTATCCAGCACAGTTTGTTGGAACTGTTGATCGGAGACAGACATGCCTTGGCCGGCCTTGGTTTCGCTGTAGCTGCCATCGGCGTAATCGGTGCGTTGAGCGCCTTCCATAGTGAATAGCTGATGCGAATCGGACGACGCAGGCGCGTCTGAGGTCTTCATGCCTGCCACGAGTTCGATAATCTTTCCGATCGCCTTGCCGGCCTTGAACGTATCATCGGTGTTTCCGGTCACATCCTGCAGTAACTTTTGCGCGACGGACGGCTGGTTGTTGGAAGACGCGGTTTGATTGACGGCCCCAAGAAGCGATAGAGCGGCAACACCGGAACGCGGATTCACGGACGAGATCATAGGTTTCTCCTAGATGGTAACCGCGCCCGACAATCATGGACGACCAAAAAACGAAGGAGTTTCATACCTCAATCGTTAGCGTAAGGCGTGTGATTAAATATTCGGTTAATATTCTTCCGCTGGTTGTTTTTTTGCGGAAATCCGACGAGCACGCGCGGCCCAAACGTGCAACGCGGTTTTAGAAGTTTGTGTGCGAAAGGTAACCTATGAGCGCATATTGAATTATTTATGGTGGTTTTTTGACACTGCTTTTGTCACAAATGAATCCTATGATTGTATTGCACGTTATTGGCGTGCCGTTCCAAATAAGGGACTTTAATGAGGAAAATGCTGAAATCTTTTGCACTTGCAGTTGATATCATATCCGGTACGGCGCTTGCAAACGCTGCGACTGTTTCGCTGCAAATCGCCAATTCGTCCCGAGAATATATTTCGTTTTACGGGGCGCCGACTTGCACCAATTGAAGACGTGATTGCCACGGCCGACCTTGAGAAGCTCACCCATGGCTGGGCGATCAGCGTTCACAAGGCACAAGGATCGGCGTTCAGGCGGGTCATCATCCCCGTTGTCCGATCGAAGCTGCTGGATCGGACCATGCTGTACACCGCGATAACACGCGGCATCGAGACCGTTGTCCTCGTTGGCGACATCGATCTCATCAACGAGATCATAACCGCATCACCTCAAAGCCTGGAGAGAAGTCACGCACTGAACCTTGAACGCGGATAGGAAGGCGGTGTAGCACTACCATAGCCACTACACGATACGTCGATGTAAGGAGAGAGCTTCTGTCTTAAGAGCAGCGTAGATATTGCTTCACCACCGCCATCTGATCGGTAAGGTCGAAGACAGCCGGGCATTACTGATGACGCTTTAAGTGTGACGTCCTGGCAGCTCAGATGGTAGTCATGGCATGCAACGGCCATCCACGCCAACGGCGATTCTTTATAGCGTGATAAACATTAGGTTAACCGTGTTTGTGTAGAAGGGCTACGTGAACAATCTGCGCGAAGAACTCAACACGAACGTGGCCGCCCTGACCGACAGGTTGGGTGCCACGCCGCGCTCGATTGCTCGCGACTGGTTCGCGCGGCACGCCTTCCTAGGCCCAGCTTCTACAAATCAGGACACCCACGACCTGCCCTTCCAGCGGTGGTATCGCTTCAAGGAGGCATTCGCCCCGCGCGCGGTCGTCGATGCCTTTAGCAAGCTCGAGCGCATTCCACGTTCCTGCATTGATCCATTCGGAGGAAGCGGCACCACGGCCCTGACCGCGCAGTTCCTGGGCATCCGGCCTACCACGGTGGAGGTGAACCCATTCCTCGCCGACCTGATCGAGGCGAAGTTACAGTCCTACGATCCGCAGTCGCTCCTTGCTTCCTACAGCCAGATTTTGGACTTCGTTTCCAGCAATACCACGGAGCCTTGGGCGGATCTCGCGAGCGCACCGAAGACAATGGTCGCACCGGGCGTCAACGGAAGATGGATCTATTCGGCCGAAGTCGCCGAGCGCATTCTGGCATACCGCGGCGCTATCGAGGCGCTGAGCAATCCTGCGCATGCGAGGCTCTTCAGAGTCCTGCTGGGTTCAACGTTAGTGGAATTGAGCAACGTAATCATCAGTGGCAAGGGCCGTCGCTATCGCTCCGGCTGGGAGCGCCGGATCGTGCATCCGACGCAGGTGGGGCGAGCCCTACAGGCGGCGTTCCTGAATGCTTTGGAGGACGTGGTCAGATTTGGCGACCGGCCTTGCCGAGACTATTCGCTACTTCGAGGAGACGCCCGGACCGCCCTGTGCGAAGCCGCGGAGACGGACTTCGCGCTCTTTTCGCCACCTTATCCGAACTCGTTCGACTATACCGACATATATAATATCGAGCTCTGGATGCTGGGTTACCTGAAGACGGCGGATGACAATCGTCGACTGCGTACGGCAACACTCAGGTCGCATGTGCAGGTCAAGCGCTCGTTCAATGCAGTTGCTAGTTCCCCTGTGCTCGATCGCACCATGGCGGATCTGATAGCGCGCCGGGCGGAAATGTGGGACAAGAACATTCCGGACATGGTCCGGGCGTACTTCGATGATTTGGTAACAATTCTAACCGCCCTGCATGGAAAGATCGCCACCGATGGATCGGTCATGATGGTGGTGGGCGACAGCCGCTATGCCGGCGTGGCGATCGACGTCGGCAGGATTCTGGTTGAGCTCGCCAGGGATATCGGCTTCGACCTTGTTGATCTCTCCTCCATGCGGTCAATGCGATCTAGCGCGCAACAAGGCGGAACATACGACCTCGATGAGACTTTGGTGCACTTGATCAAGCGCTGAGCGTCTGTTCGTTCTTCTGGGTTGCACCGGCCTGGCGAGGTAGTCGCCCTCACGCTCCGTGCGAATCCGCCTTTAATGGATACCGTTCTCGGCGTCCTTCCTCTGCCGATCGCATCAGTCGCCAACGCCAGAGGTGGACGTCATTGTCCGTAGCGTCGTCACGGACATGGTCGAAACAGGACTCATCATCGTTGGCGACGTCGCGCAGATCATAGACGCACAACGCGCGCTCTAGGCTCTTCTCGGCAGTCGAATAGGCGATGGTTTGTCGAAGGCCTTTTGTTACCGCCTCATCGACGTTGGTTGAGCTCGGAGTGTCATTGGTGGTGCGGTCTGCTAGGGCCTTCAGTTCCAGCACCCAGTCGCACCGTCTAGCGGGATGCCCTTGAACCGTTCTATCAGCGTAATGGACGGTAATGTCAGTATAGCCGTCTTCGGTCATGCCCTGAGCGCGTGGATCGTGATCAGGGAAAACCGCTTTCAGATGGCGCAGAAGCATGCCTTCAATCGACTCCTCCGGACGGGATTGAGGAACTCCTTTGCCACTTTCCTTCCAGACTCTGTCGGGCGAGTGCCCCGCGAGCACGGTCATAGGCGTCCTTAGAGTATTCTGATAGAAATCGTCCAAGGTGCCTTTCATAGTGGTTTTGTCGATCGGGTGGTCGCCCACAAAGAGAGTCAGCATAGAGTCGAGATCTCCGCAGCCGTTCGGGAAGAACAGCACTTGGGGCGGTCTCGATCTGTCGCGAAGATCAATCGTCACTGCCGGAAGATCGCCAAGACCTGCGTCCACAACCATCGAAAGGCTACCGCCCGTCTCCCATTCCAGTCGAAGAGAGTGGGCGTTCGCCAACTGGCCGTTGACCATCCATACATGTCCGGTGATCGGATCATTTCCATTCACCAAAGCGGGTTTCGACACCCCTTCCCGCTCTTTCATCGCATCGGAAACCTTCTCCGCGAGGAGGAAGACGGCGCCGTCGCTGCTTTCCCCAGAGGCCCATCGCTTGGCGATCAGATCCGCGAGCTTGCGCAGGAATCGAATGACGCGGCCCGCACCCGCGTCGCTCGGGATGCCCTTGGCCTCGTAAAGCTCTGCTATCTCCCGCTCCGGGATACCTCCGATGAACCCGTTAGCCACCGGCCCTCCGACGCATTAGGCTCATGTAAAGTGAAGTTTGCTCGGCTGGTGTCAGCACGACGCCGGCGGGTGCGTATGCCTGGAAACGACGGGCGGCCTCCACCGAATGATTAGGCACGGCCCGCCCTGTTGGTGACCTGCCGTCCAGCTCGACGAAACGCCCCACAGAAGTCTCAGGCGCCGACCAGGCCGCGTCCAAGCGCGCCGCGTCATCGCGGCTTCCTGTGGGAATCTCAACGAAGCTATAGGCCAACTCGGCTAGAAAGCCTGCGAGGTCCTGATCCTCGTCGGGCATCTGATCAGCGATCGAGAGCCAAGCGTAGGCCCTCTCCAGATCCAGCGAAAAAGTGATGTCGAGGCGCCAACGACCACCACGGTCGTCGGGTGAGAGGTGGCTGACGGTCACGATACCGCGGCCGACGAGAACGTCGAGTTCCCTTTGGAGAGCCGGATAGTGCGGGCCGTCCTCGTCCTTCAGCACGTCCCCTACCGGCGGGAGATTGCCCCACACCGGCGCCAAGGCGTCTGCGAAGAAGGCGAACGCATGGAAATCTTCAAGCGTCACGTCCTCCATGCCGGCCTCGATCAGAGCGCCCATCAGCCTAACGACTCTGACCTGCAGCTCGGTTCTCTCATCCTCGGTCATGGCGTAGCACCTTTGTACAGTACTTCGTTTACCTTCTCGGCATAGGCAGGCCTCAGTTTTTCCAATGCTGCCGTTGGCGTAGCGATGGTCAGGAGGTCGATCGTACGCACGGCCCGATCTACTCTGTTGCGATGATCGTGCAGATAGAACGGTATGAAACCGCCTTCTACGACGTTGCAGGCCACAATGATCTGACGTGTGGGGGCGGTGCCGTTACCCGACACGGCGAACGCCGCCAACATCGTGCCGGCACGCTCCGCGAATACAACATCGACCGATCCCTCCGGACCATCGAGGACGATACTGCATTCTTGTCCACCGAAGCTCTCCATCACGGACATTCGGAATGCGATGTCGAGGTATTCCCGTTGTGATAGAGAAGCCTGCTCGTAGGTCCGACGAACGAATACGGCTCCGGTGGCGCCGCTCGTCATATCGACCTCGAACGCGGGGAATTCAAACTTCTGTCCGAGCTGCGCGATCCTCTCAAGTCGTGGCGCGTAAACCAGCCGTATCTCCTCAATGAAGAAGGATGTGCCCCGTTGCAGGAAGGTGGATTCGATTGACTGCCCATAGCGCGCTACCCCTTCACGCAGCTTTGCCAAGAGCACGTCAACTTCTGCCTCGGCGGTCTCGCGGTCTTTCTCGAACTGCTCCGCGCTGGACTGGAGGTTATCGATCTCGCTCTCGACCCGCGCTAGTTGAGCCCGATCCGATTTCGGCAGTCTCCCGACGAGGTTCCGTCGGTGACGCTGGAGCAGATCGACCTCTTCGCGGTGGCGTCGCAATCTGTCAACCAGCGCCTGCTCCTCGCTCGTCACGGCCTCCAGCCTCGACTGCGCTTCGGCGACCTTCGCCCTCAATTCTTCCAGTGCCCGATGCGCCTCCTGTGCTTGAGCGATGAGGACCTCTGTGGTCGTCGTCGCATCCTCGTTGGCGAGCGCCGAACCGCAGAGTATGCACCGCCCATGACCGAGTCGGTGCTGAACCTCCGCCGACATGGCATCCAGCCCGTGGGTGTCGCAAACTAGACAATGGCCTTCGTCGGCAATTTTGAGGAGCAAGTAGTGCACGTCGTTGCTAGCCTTGGGCAGCGAGTGCCGAAGGGCGCGATACTTAAGATGTGCGTACCTGGCAGCCGCGGCGTCCTCATCCGTTGTCAACTTCCAGACCCGCGCGCGCTCGTCCGCAACCTCAATACGCCTGCCGTCGAGCTGTTGGACCAGTTCGATCTCGAGTCGCTGGGCGATCTCAATCCTGGGATCGACCTCAGCGATCGCCGACATCACGTCCTCTTCCTGCACAAGCTTGCGTACCTCCTTCTCCCTTCGGTTTCGGAGCTTGTGCATCGTAGCGCGAATATTACGTGCCGCACTGTCGGCACTGACGATCTGGGACTCGAGCAGCCTTAGTCTCGCGGCATCTTCGGTCGACAGGAGCAGCGAACGGAATACCTCGTATTGAGCGCGCCAGTCCCAGAGCAGTCGCTCGCGGTTCTCGAGGAAGAACACCACCCGGTCGCATAGACGCAGGACGTCGCCGAAGGATCCGACGCCGGCGAGGCGGGCAAGATCGTCGTTGTAGGACCCGTTGTCCTTCATCTCCATTGCGGCACCGTCGGCGCCAATATCATGGTTTATCAGCGACAGGTCGCTGAGGCGGCGCCGGATGCGAAGGCGACTCGTACCGAAACGAACGACGAGTTCGGCCGAGGCGTTGGCTCCCCGGTCGTTCGCGCGGACGGCGAACATGTTTGCGTCGCCGCTGAACCAGTCGGCCTGTCGTTCGCCGGCAAAACCTGGTGCACGCAACCTGACGGGCCCCTCGATCATTTGTTTGAGGAGGAGAAGTAACGTGCTCTTGCCGAGACCATTGACACCCAGGACGAGGTTCTCGTCGCCTTGGAAGGCAAAATCAAAGCCGTTATCGCCCGCGGCGCCGGGGTAGAGTTCGTAATTTCGAACGGAAAGGCTTTCGAAGATAGGAAAAAGGACGGTCATTTGCGGATAGCGGAAATTGGCAGACACTCCATCAATACAATCGCGGGTAAAATTTCAAGTGCCGATCATACTCGAAAATTGAAACCATCCAAGATAGCTCCACCTAAAGTATGAATCTTGGTTATGCTCGGCCAAGCTGGCACCAGCGACCGAGCAAGCTTCCGTCCAGGGAGCTACCTGACGGCCCCAGGCTTCCCAGGAGAGCGATCTCCGCAGGAGCCAGAGAAAGACGAGGGATGGACGTTTTGCCGAGGAGGAGCTGGGAGCCTAGTTCGGCGAGCCTTCCGAGACGAGAATAGTCGCATCATCTACATAAGGCATATCGCGCTAGCGTGTCGTGGCGGCGTCGTAGCTAGAGCTTCAGCCGTTGAAGGCCCGCGGGATTCGGCCACCACTGGACGAGATCGTTATCGCCCGAGGCTTCCGTTCAGTGTGAACTCCACTCTCCCATCAACGACAAAGCTCGGCTGCCAGCCTCATTAGCCGAGCTGTTGGTTTCCACGCGGAACTGAGCCGGTTTTTCCACCGAGAAGTGAGCCACCTCTAAGTATGGTTTTCTGATCGGGCTTTGGTCAAGGGGCGCAATCATCTCGGAACGAAGGGGCGGCTTCATCGGAATCGGCATTCAGGGATATTGAATGGGTCTCTTTCAAGCAAGCCAGGCGGGCAAATTGCTCTTGGAAGGCGGAATGCGGGTGCATCAAGAATCGTACTTTACGGACTTCAACGACACATCCTATGCATGTATGCATGGACAACTTTCACGATCACCGTGCCGAAACGCCGCTAGCGACGATCTCAGCAGGGTAGACGAAACTGGCAAGCTTTGGATTTTGCGACATCCGGTGAATGATAGATTCCATCATGTTGACGTTTCAACGTGCGTGACCAAATCTGCTTTTAGAGACCGCATCCCGATTCCGGGTACGGACATTAACCTAAGGAAGAATGGCGCCTAGATGCTGAAAAGCGACATGAGCGTAACTCTCTCCAGTATTCTCTGTCTGCCGCCAGAAGTCCGATATGTCCAACTCTTCTATATCGAGAAGTGCCAGAATATCGGCTCGATCCTTCTGAAGTTCCGGGTGATTAAGAGCGAGCTTGTCGATCATAGCTTCTGCTGCTTTGTCACCTTCTTCCGCCGGTTCAATCGCACCGTTTAGTCGGAAGCGGAATCTTTCAGTACAGGCTGAGTAGTCCGGATAGACATGACAATCCTCATCGAACCAATTACCCTTCACATTTCCGCACGTCGGTGCGGGCTTGCCGCCACTGTCCTCATTCCCGCAACTAAGAAACAGGTTTTCATATGCGACCTGCCGTTCAGGATAACGGGATCGCGGGCGGAAATGCTCAATGTGATAGGTCTTTCCGGGCAAAGATCGATCTAACTTTCGACCGCAATAGACACATAGTCCTCTCTGATCGATGAAGAGGCTGTCGCGAACGGCAACTTTTACTGCCGGTCTATCGAAGTCATAGCTGGGCTTCCAATCATCGCTCTCTAAGGCAAGCCATTCGGTCAATTCAATCGGGGCAACACCCTTTCGGCTTCCCTTCATGCTGCGTCACCCAGCTGCTTGAGGCGCTTGCGCAAAACCAGCAGCTCGGGCGGATCGCCTTCAATGGATTTAGAAATCTTAGCCAGAATGCTCTTGGCCTGCCTGAGATTCTTGCTTTCGATTGCGATATTGAATTGATCAAACATCCCCGCAACCTCAGGAAGGCGCTCGTCTGCTTCGAACACGCCCTCAAGCAAATAGTTGCTCGTTTGGCCTTTGGTTCGCAAAGGTGTCTTCGCTTCGATCTCGCCATCATCTCTGGTCGACAGCGCGCGAACGTGGTCGCTCTCGACTGCCGACACAACCTGCGGCGAATGGGTAGTGATGACGAACTGACATTTCAGAAAAACTGACTGCAGGGTCGTAATTATCTTGCTCTGCCAGGCGGGATGTAGGTTGAGCTCAATTTCGTCAATCAAAACGATTCCCGAAATTTCAGCGAGCGTGACACCCGGTTCCATTGTTTGAAGGCGGCGAGCGAGGTCGGCGAGCAAAATGATAAACGACCGCTCACCAGACGACAGCACGCTGACATGAACCATCGTTCCGTCCAACTTCTCGAAGTAGAGCCCTTCTGGCTCGTTCGTTGAAGAGTAGCTGACATCAGAAAAGCCATCGATTTGTTTGATGAGAGCACGGATCGCCTCTAACTGCGGATCACGGTAGGTTTGATCCTTATCGCGAACTCGCCTTGCCTCCTGGGCATCCCGTTTGTCCCACCAAGTTTCAAGATGGCTGATTGCCTTCAATTGACCATTCAGCGACGACATGATCGTGCTGGCCCGGTCTACCGGTTCGGTTGCGTGTGGATTAGCATCAAAACCACGATCCTGACGGTAATAGACCATGAGTGGGCGCTCTTCCCTGGCCAGCCCACCGGCAGAAGCATATTGCCAAAATTCGTTATAACGCCCTAGCTGCTGGTTATCGCTTGAATCCGTGTAACCCGCCTCAAGCATCGAAGGGACGGGAATTGTCCCGAGCGATTCCGCCTTCTCAAACGAGAAATCAAGCCGAACTCTCGTCTGGTTGCTTTTATGGCGGCGATCGGACACAGAGACTTGAGGGGCATGATAAAGGCCTGGCGCACCTTCAGACGGCCATGACAATTGAATTGACTGAAGTATCGTCGCCAAAGCGTCAAGGATCGAGGTCTTGCCTTGACCGTTCCGACCAACGATCACAGTTATGCGGTCGTCGAAGGCGATCTCCAGCTTGGGAATCCCTCGGAATTCCTGAAGGAAAAGTCTGTCGATCTTCAACGCTACACCTCAAGTCCAAGCCAAAACGCTAGCCGATCTTACGAAAAAAGGGGTTCGATTGTCTATGCGGCTCTAACTTACGGGAGCGGGAAAAACCAGGGGTTACGCTGCACGATTTAGCTTTGCCTGCTTAAGTCGACCATCCGCGACGGCGGCTCGGACCTGAAGAACCCTGTTAGCGCCAATTGGCGACCAACGCATCTGGCACTTCTTGTTCATCCGAGCATTGAGGCTGTTGGCGGCACTGTCAGCCAGTCAGCAGCATAAATGCTGGTGTCGGGGAGATCAGCCCGAAAGACGTTCGTGATCGGGATGGTTTCACAGACCGCAAGTTCGTGACGAACGGCAGCGGCCTTCGCCTTCAGAGTTTTGGCTTGGAATGCACCTTGAAGGTGCTCGAAATCCTGAATAACGCCATCAACATGACAACCGAATGCACCGAGAAGGGATAGTTGGCGGCGGCGCTCAACACACTGATTGGAAGCATAATGACGCACCCCAAATACCGCCGAGCCTACGACCTTTCGCGCGTAGTTGAGGTCACTGCCACTGAGGTAGATCCTCATTTCATCAAAGCAGGGAAGGCGTTCCATCCGGCCTGCTCAGTTGTCTGTCGACAAGCTGAAGGATCATCGGAAAGGAAACTCTATTGGGCTGGTTAGCAGGACATATCAGTGCCCCGGTGTCTAGGCAGAACGGCATCACCCAAAGTCGAAGGTTTTGTGCGTTCGGGAAGAAGAACGGCTCGAGTGGGTGACGGAACGCCTCTGTCTTTGGATAGACGAGTACCACGTCGCCCTCCCCTTCGAGATAAGTGTGACCATAAGCATGCAGCTGGTAGAAATCGCCTTGTGAAAGATTGTACCTCTCTTTTCGCATTGTTTCGGTGACGTCGAGCAGCTTCCATTTGGTGTCAAGCACCACGATGTTCCGGCCATTCCTCCGGACGACAAGATCGGGCTCCAGCCGGAACCATTGCTCCGCCTGGTGCTCGACAAGATAGTGAGTCGCCGGGTGAACCTTCAGCCGCAAGGCGGGATCGATCGCACGTTCGAGGTGTTTGGCGACATAGGCCTCAAAAAGCATTTCCATGGGAAAGAGCAGCGACGCCGCTGACCTGCCGCCGGCGCCCGTCAAAGGAGAGAAGCCGGTCAGGATCAGCTCGGCCCAGGCAAGTGCCTCGCCATAGTGGATCATGTTCCGGGCCGGCTGCAGCTTCCTGATATCCCCGGTGACGTCGCCGGTTGGAGGGACATCGGAAAAGATGAAGCGCAGTTCCCGCGCCCACCGCTGATTTTCAAGCGAAACCGACTGAGCGATCACTTCATTCAACGCTGCGTGGATGAGCCGGTTCTCCGGGCGATCGGTTGAGAAGTCGTCGTGTTCAGTGAAAAAGGCGTCAGCGCGAACAAGGTTGTGTCGGAGATGAGCCGACATCATGAGCTTGCCCCGCAAAAACGGCAGATTGCCCTGGCGTGTTACATAGGATCCTCGGAGCCCGCGTTTGACGACGGCGGAGACCGCGTCGAGGAATTCACCAACGAAAACCTCGAGCAGCGACATCTTGGTCGCGGCGAGTTCGGCGCGGGCGGTCCTGATATGCCGAAACGGACCGAGGCAGGAGAGCATGCGGATAAGCAGACGCCGTGCCCAATTTTCGTCGGCACCACCAGCGCGGCCGACCTTCGGCAAGACCTCGATCTGCAGGCCGCCCGGCGCGCGGATCACGCCAACATAGTTTGTGACCTGCACGACTAGCCGGCCGCCGCGCTGCGCCAGCCGCGCCCACCTTGCTCCCTCACCCTCCGTCTGGGCAAGGCATTGTTCTTGAAGCCATTCGAAAACATAGTTCGGAACAACCGCTGCTGCGTTCCCGCCCGTTCCGGCCGCGCCCTCTCCGACCAGGATGTCGAATTCGTGGATTGTGAGCGTGCGACCGAGGATCGGAGAGGCCATCAGCGGAAAATCTTGTATATGCCGACATAAGCCGATGGCATCGAGAACGCACCCGGTTGAAGAGCGAACCTGGGCTTGGCGGCGAAGGAGTCTATCGACGAATTCGCGCCGAAGAGCCTGCGGTATTGCTCTTGCGCATCACCGACCTCAGCCACGAACTGCGTCTGGGGCTCCTTCTGGTTATCGCCGAGCACGAGCCTGATCTTCTGCCAGTCCTCGAAGAAATATTCCTCGAGCAGCGGTACGATATTCGCCCGGAAAATTGCCGAAAGTGCCTCAAACCGCTCAAGCCCATCTGGGCGATCCTTCAAGCGCTCGAAGTAGGCGTGGCCGATCGTGTGATCGCGGTCATAGAGGGCTTCGATCCGCTCGTTGATGGCTGAAAGCATCTGCGGAATATCAATCGTCGCTTCCTCCGTTTGCACTCGCAGACCCTGTAGCGGGGCGCCCGCTTCGTCGCGGCTGTCCGGATAGACCGGCTTGAAATCGAACCGGCGCCGCAACGCCGTGTCGAGGAGGGCGAGCGACCTGTCAGCCGTATTCATCGTGCCGATGATGTCAACGTTTGCCGGCACGGAAAATTTGTCGCCTGAATAGGGAAGCGTCACGGTTATCTCCTGCTTCATGCCCCGGCGCTTGTCGACCTCGATGAGAGTGATCAGTTCTCCGAAGATCTTGCTGATATTGCCACGATTGATCTCGTCGATGATGATAGCGAAACGGTGATCCGGTGCAGCTTTGGCGGCCTCGCAAAGCACGCGGAAGACGCCGGGGCGGATCCTGTAGGCAACGCCACTCCCCTCGCCTTCCCCGTCGAGGAGCGGTCGCAGGCCCTCGACGAATTCCTCATACCCATAGGACTGATGAAAAGTGACGAACTCATATCGCTTGATAACACTGCCTGCAGGAGGACCGCGGCGGAGTTCATCGACGAGCTTGACGATCTCGCCGCAAGCTTCGTTCCATTCGCCCGCAAGACTCCAAAGCGCGTTTTCACTTTTCTCGAAAATGATCGGCGCGTGCGCCTGGCCCTGCGCCGCGGCAATCGCATGCGATGCGAGCACACGGTAGATCGTCGACGGCACGTGGTTGTTGTTGTTCGCGGCCTCCACTGTTCGAATGATTTGGTGGTCCCGGATCTCGGTCACCTTCGAAGGTTTTCGCAGGTCGTAGAGTGCGGCAGCAATCGCTTCCCACCACCGGAGCTCGCTGAATTTCTCCGCGATGAAGCTTCTGCGCCATTCGTCGGCGTCGTGTGTCGCGGTCGTCTCCTGGTAGTCGGCCTCGATCAGACGGCGAACCGCGAAGGTCTTCCCGGTCCCCGGCGGCCCGTAGTAGATGATGTTCCTTGGCAATAGCGAGCCTGCCTTCGCGGAGAGCTGGATACCATCGCGCTCACTCTCGACGTCGCCCTCGGCCTTCTCAAACGACGCTTCATCGGGCCAATAGCCGGGGCGGTCCTGGCTTGGAGCCGCCCAATCGAGGAGCACGGCACTACTAGACGAAAGGGCAGCCTCAAGCTGCGTTACAAGATCCGCCGTCACTGGCTGCCGCGTGAACTTCGACAGGTCTCCTAGGTCGTGCCTGAGGCTTAATGTCCGAGACGCGCGCCCGTGAATAGTCCCGAGAACGCCAATAGCGCGCTCGCTGCCTGGCTCCTTGCGGCCGAACCGGACCTCGATGTCCGTGTCGATATGCCACCAATCAAGGTCGCGCTCATGCACCAGGCGCGCTAGGCGGCAAAAGAGTTCGGTCTCCTGTGGCGTCCATGACGCTCGGGCACTTTTGAAGGCGGCCTTTCCGTCGAACCGGCGAAGGATTTCCTCATCGTCGAGGGATCCAAGGCCCAGCGCTTTAGCCAATTCATCGTAACCCGCAGAAAACTTGTTGATCTCTCCGACGCTCCAGGCGACAAGGTCCGAGATGGGCCTGTCCACCCCATCTGCCGCCGATAGCATCGCCACGATCGTGGAAGTGTTGTTATAGGGGCCGCGCATCTCCGCATATTTTTTACGGATTGGGTCATTATCGCTGAGATGGACCGTGTCGATCTTGACCACGAAGCTGCCTTCGGCCTCGATTCCGACAGTGTAGGCCAATCGTTCAGGCGCATTTTTCGTCGGGTATATCCGGGCCCAATTGTACCGTTCAAAATTGTTGCCCTGATTGGTCGGCCGCCGCCGGCAGGTGACGGTTCCAGATGGGAAAAGGGCGGCAAGGACACCGTCAGCCCACTGCTTGGTGAGGTCGTATGCGGTTTTCAGCTCTTGATAAACGCGCTGGTGATCGGGGTTGTCTCGGTCGTATTTCCGACCCTGCCATTCCCGGAGCAAGGCAAAGTGTTGTGAAGAAAATGTCTGCAATTTGTAGAATCCTGGGCGTGCGCGAATCGAATTGATTATCGACCATCTTATAGCAGTAGTTGCAGGTTCGTGACGCCGCTCCTCGCTTCCCTTGCCCTTTCCTCAACGAAAGACGTCACCGCAGAACGGTCGCCGGCATCTAGCCCATCGGCCGTCCGGGATGCTCACAGATGCTCGGCGCGGCGTGCCATTCGCCGGGCGTCGCCCCGGAAGTTTCAATCAATCAGCAAACTGTCGCGGGTCGCCATGAAATCCGGCTCATAAGTTTTGAAATTGGCCGGCGACGCGGTAAGACTCAACGCTTGCACCGTGTGCCGTCCGATGGTGACGATCAACAATTGCTCCAGGACATCCGCCTTATCCTTCAGCACGGTGCATCGCATCTGCCGAGCCGGAAAGCCGCCGAGCGTCGCGTCCTGCGGCTCCTGACAAGACGACGTCATTCCCTTGTCCGCATACGCGGCGCGCATGGTATTGGCCAGCGATGCCGTCTGGCTTTCCAGCGTCGGCTCGTCGCCTTGCTTGATCGCAAGCACGATAAGGTTCAGCACCGCAAGCATCTGTCCCTGCTTGTCGACCTTCACCGCCAACCGGTTCGACCCATCGAATTCTTCGCCCGAGTTTGACGTCGGCACCGGCGATTGCTGCAATTTCCATCCTTGCGGCCAGGTGATCGAAGAGGCGGCCGCAGCCGGTGTCATCGGCAAAAGCACCATGATCAGCATGGCAGAAAAGGCACGCATCGACATCGTCTTCAATTCAATGCTCAATCTGGTGGGGCGCCTGAGAGATAAGTCTAATGAAGGCTATAATCGATGCCGGCAGACAATGTCCATTAATCCCCTCCATCCCGATGGGCGACTGCGCCAGTCGGCCGAGCTTGTCCATTACCGACGCGAATGCTGGCTGACCCCGGACGGCAAGACGGTACTGGCACCGCTGCCCGCGGGGATCATTGGCGGCTATGGAGCGAACCTCAGACGGTTTTGCCTGATGCTGCACGCGCAAGGGCAAGTGACGTCTGGGCGACTGACCACGTTGCTAAATGATATCGGCGTCGAAATCTCGAAACGCCAGGTCGTGCGCCTTCTGACGAGGGAACTTGATGGGTTTGTCGCCGAGGATGCGGCGGTGCTGCATGCCGGCCTGGTGTCGTCCTCCTATGTCACGGTCGACGACACCGGCGCCCGCCATGCGCACGATAAACTTTTATACGACCCAGATCGGCGGAAAACATTTTACCGTCTTCCGCACGACGAAATCGAAATCGCGGCTGAACTTCCTGTCGCTGTTGCGCGGCAATTACCAGGACTATGTCCTCAATGACGCGGCATTCGATTATCTGGAAGAACGCCGTGCCGACCCGGCGCTTGCTGCCGAACTGCGCGGTGTCGCGCCACGGCATTTTTGTAACCAGGTGCCGTATATGGAATATCTGGCGCGCAGGGGTGTCGACATTTTTGACCGCCAGGGGATTGGTGTCCTGGCTGAAGCAGGCCTCTGGGGGTGTATCTGCCATCATGGGCTGGTGGGCGACATGGTGGTCGTCTCCGACGATGCCGGTCAATTCCGGGTCGGCAATCATGCCCTGTGCTGGGTCCACGGGGAACGGCTGTTACAGAAGTTGATGCCGGCCAAGGCGAAAAAGGTTCGATCGGTCACGCTGGTTCGCGATCTCGTCTGGCGATTCTACAAGGCGTTGAAGGCCTGGAGGCAGAAGCCTTTCCCGCAGGCAATTCCGGGCTTCCGACGACGGTCGACAGGATCTTTACCTTGCGTACAGGCTATGACGTCCTCAACGCCTTGCTGGTGCGTCTGCATCGCCGCAAGGCCGAACTGCTACGCGTGCTTGAGCGGCTGGAAATCCCGCTTCATACCAATGCGTCGGAGAACGACCTGCGCAGCTTCGTCAGCAAGCGAAAGATTTCCCGCGGCACCATGAGCAGAGATGGCCGGGTTGCCCGTGACACGGTGCTAGGGCTGATAAAGACCTGCCAAAAGCTTGGCGTATCGTTCTATCACTACCTTGGCGATCGGCTTGGTATCCGCGGCTACCACCGTGCGATCGCTAGCAAGTCTAGTCGCAGCACAAGCCTGAGCGCCGGAAAATATGAAAGACGTCTCGTAACTCGTACCGTTTTGATCGAGACTATGTCGACTATCGGTCGATGAGCGAACGTGCGTCTTTGTCATCATCAATACCATTTCAGCGTCTTTACGAAGTGGGCAACGGGCGTGCAGTCCAGCTGTGGCGCATGGTAGTCACTGGGCTTGTTGATAAAATATTCCCGGTTGGCGACCTCCGCGACAAAAGCAGATGCTCGGTAGGACCAATTTAAATACCAGGGCGAATCGACGAGTTTCATGAATGCGTGATGTTCGCCAATTTGGTCCGGCATTTCCGTCAGGCCCCGACTGTTGAACATATGCCGCCAGGAGAGGTCTTCGATCCTCTCAACTCGAAGATAGAACGACGCGTTTTTGGGTTCTATCGTCTCAATGCAATAGGGCCGGTCGCCCGCTGCGGTTTCCGCGCGCGATGCTACAAGGAAGCCGTCAAGACCGATCCACCAAATGGCGGCAACGATGGCAATGATAAGGAATAGAACCCGCCGGGAGTACTTCATTGCAATCTTCAGCACTATACTCGATCCATGCGCCCATCGGCGCATGAACCTAATAGCGCTCCAACGAGATCGCAATGGCGCGAACTGGCGCGCTGTAGTCAAAGATATGTTTAGCGCCCGGAGCGCGAACCGTAGACGTGTGTTGCTCACAGCGAAGGCAACGAAATGAATTCTGATAGCGTATGCCTACCTAGCAAAATGAAAACGCGTCAGTGGCCGCGAATGTCTAGCAGTTTGGCACTGCCCTTGAATTTGCCCCACATACCCCCTTTTGCTCCGCGTACCCCCTTTTACCGGAAGAGTCTGTCCTTTCCATATAATTAACCATATGAATTAACGCTTTTCTTTTGTCATAATGAATTGTAATCGGCGATTACTTCCGTTGCATAGACGGTATTTTTCTGTGTCAATCACTATCGATAGGTTTCAAATATCGATAGTGATGGATTTCGAGGCCGCAAAACCGATAAAGTCGGGGCAAATCACAGCGCCGGAGACGATCTTGCCGAAACCGAAAGCCCTCCCCTCCCCCGCCGATCCGGTGCTCAACCGCGCCGAAGAACTCGATGCGCTTGACGCCATCCTGCCATTCGCCCGCCGCGATCAGCTCGCCGGGCTTTTGACCGACGAGGATGTCGCCACCCTCAAACATCTCGCCAAGGAGGGCATGGGCGACAACACGCTCAGGGCGCTTGCCTCCGATCTCGGCTACCTCGAAGCCTGGTGCGAGCTGTCGACCGGCGCTCCCCTGCCCTGGCCGACGCCAGAGGCACTGCTGCTAAAATTTGTGGCGGCACCATCTCTGGGATCCGCGCCTGCGCGAGACCGACCTCGAGCGCGGGATGCAGGCCGATGTGGAAAAAGCTTTGAGAGACGTCAGGTTCTCCGGTCAACCGGGCCGCACGCACCAGATAGGGACCGAGGCGTTCCCCTTCCCGAGGCGATGGAACAGTCGTGTCATCGCGCGGTGCAGCAGGCATCCAGTTACTACAACAATGCGACGCGGCGAAGTGGGCGCGCCGCCCGGCTGCTGCCGTGACCCTCAGCCCTGCCTCAGTTTAGAGCGCCCCCATAGTCGAAGGTGATCAGGATACCTTGCGACGAGGTATCGTAAACGCTATCGATCTTGATGCCTTGGGCCTGAAGTTCCAGCACACGATTCTGATATTCAAGGGATTTTAATTGCTCGCCAGCCTGCACAATGGCTCCGTCAAACCTGATGTCGAGCCGATCGCCAGCCATATGGAATGCACCGGGTCCGCCGTCCCTGATAAGCTCAACACCGTTTCTGGTGATCTTTATCGTTCCGATATGAAGTTCACTCAGAGCAGCGTGCTTACCGATGATGGAATCAATGACGTCATCCACCAGAAGCGACAATAAGGCATTCTTTGCCTTTTGCTGTATTTCCCGGCGCTCCGCGTCTGCCCGGTCCGACGCCTGTCGCAGTGCAAGCTCTCTTTGAACCCGAGCTTCTCTGACCGTCGCCGAAATGCGCGCTCTCAGGTTTGGCGAAGTCCCATCGGTCGTTTTGATGGGGAGCGTTGTAACCCGCAATCCTGCTCCATCTGAAGCTTCAGGAATATGCGCCATGGCCAGACCTTCCAGAATGGAGGATTTCATGATTGTCTGCTCTTGGCAGCCGAAATCCTGAACTCGGGCGCAGGAAGTCGCGCCTCCGCAAGCATTGCCTCCTGCGTCGCTGAGGCACCCAGCTTAAGAAAGAGCCGTTCGGCCTCCTTGTCACTCAACCGGTATTTTCTGGCGAACTCGTAAACGGCTGCTCGCGGTCCGTCCAAACGTGGCTGCTCCGCTTCAAACTTCATCATAACAAATTTTCCTCATGGCTTGAAACGGTTGTGGATTGAAATACTGGCGCAGAGCGGGACGCGGCCGGCATCATTTGAGATCACCGGCCGTCAGCGTATAACTGGATCGGCGATTACGCTCATAGACCCTGATCGCCGCCTTCTGAATTTCCGGGCGAGACCTGTCGAAGGCATTGAGGTAATCCGCCTCCGCATCCCCACTAGTCGCCTTTTCCAATAAGGCGGCGGCTTCAATCAGGAAACGCACCTCGAACATGCCGTCATAGCCATGAAAGCGTACCGTCCGTTTCACGTCGTCGAAACTGCGGCTTTTGTTTGGAAATTGAAGGGTCATATTTTTATCCGAAATGAATGGGCCGGAATCGGCAGCGCGTTGCGTTCCAACCAAACCAGCCCGCTGTCTGACCGGCCTGGTTTACGAAAACGCAGATTTCTGAAGTGATGGGCTGCCAGGTGCTCAATCGAACTAGCGCACACAAAGGCAGGCTGGTCCAACGTTAAATATTGAATCTCAGGCCCAAAGCAAGCCATCGCCCGATCTACATCGACGACATGTCGTCGAGCAGGTTTTGCGACAGTTCGGCGATCGCCACCTCTGCTTCCTCCAGCGTCCAGCCAACGCTTTCGGCGCGTCTTGCAAGATCTGCCAGCACCGGCGTCAGATTGCCGCCGGCCGCGTTCACAATGTCGTCCGGCTTCAGCCCCTTGGCCAACTCAAGAAAGACCTCCTCAACGGCTTCCTGACAACCGATATCTCTGTCGGGATAACCTCCGGACTGCCGCGGTTTGTTCAATACCAACATATGGCGCTCATCTCACGCTGCGGTTCCCTTGAGGGTAAATGGCAAGGGTGCAATGACCGGCACGGCGCGCGACCCGTCAACACCGGTGACGGCCTGTTTGGCGAGATGCCGCTCCAAGACCAGGAGAATCTCGCCGTCAACCGTCTGATCGAATTTTCGGGCAAAGAGATTGGAGCTTGCTTTGAGGACAGCAGCATCTGACTGCTGATACGTCCGGGGACGCAGCTTGATGTCACCATCGGCAACCCAGTCAATCATCCGCAAGTCATCGCTGGTGATCTTGCTTTCGATTACGCAGTTCATCATCACCGTCTGGAAGAACCCTCGTCGGCGATCAAAGTGTTTTCGTAAAATGCCTTATAGCGGTCGACGCTCGGGTCACGGCAGACGAACTCGCAGAAGCCCTGGTGACGATCATCCACTGATTGCCGATATAGGGGGTGGGGTCAGTCAGAAACGGCCTTGAATGCGCCGTGCGCTGAATGCTCTGCTCCAACTCGATCACATACTCGCTGACGCGGTGCATTGTGTCAGGGCGATCCTGATCTTGGTCCAGAACCTTGATGAATTCGCGATCGAGGTTGGCATTGAGGTAAGCCATGATCTGCTTTTGAGGTTTTAGCGGAAGGTCCTGACCGCTCAGGTTGATGAAGTGGCCCCATTCACCCATTTCCAGCAGCCGTTCCATGCCGCGCAACTCGGCGTCCACCAGACTGTAGCCGCCCCAGATGGCCTTTTCGCTTCTGATCATCTCCACGTTTGCATAGGGAAGCAGGAAGTCCCGGATTTCGGTTTCGAGATCGGCCCCTGAGTTCTTGTCGACATGGACGACGTAATGGTTCTGGTCGTTATAGATCGCCCTGAACAGGCGCTTGAATTGGTCAGGATAGCGGTGAACGAGGACCAAATAACCAATCACGCGCTGGCTCCACCAGATACAGGCGTTTCAGGGCATGGGGCGGAACAAGACATCATAACTTTGATCCTTTCAGAATAGAGCGGGGCAGCGAACAGCAAGGCTGATCGGCCGACATCTTCTTTGGTTCGGGAGTATGGGCGCAAACGCATCAACTAGAGGCCGAGGCAACCCCAGACAATAAAATATAAGTGTCGTCTCATGATGCCTGAGGGCTCCGATCGCTCGGAGTCCTCTGTCGCAAATCACCCACGAGCTTCCCGGAGGAAGCCTATTACATCATGCCGCCCATGTCAGACATGCCGCCAGGAGCATCCTTCTTCGGAAGGTCAGCAATCATCGCTTCCGTCGTCACCAGCAGGCCGGCAACCGACGCCGCGTTCTGCAGGGCGGTTCGGACCACCTTGACAGGATCGACAATGCCCATGGCGATCATGTCGCCATATTCGGATGTCTGGGCATTGTAACCGAAATTGTCGGTGTTGCTTTCCAGGATCTTGCCGACAACGATCGAGCCCTCGTCACCGGCATTTTCGGCAATCTGGCGAACCAGCGACTGCAGAGCCTTGCGGATGATGCTGACGCCGGCATTCTGGTCGTCGTTCTCGCCCTTAATATCGAGAACGATGGAAGCGCGCAGCAAGGCGGTTCCGCCGCCGGGAACGATGCCTTCTTCGACAGCGGCACGGGTCGCGTTGAGAGCGTCGTCGATACGGTCCTTCTTTTCCTTGACTTCGATTTCCGTCGAACCGCCAACGCGGATGACGGCAACACCGCCAGCGAGCTTGGCAAGACGTTCCTGCAGCTTTTCACGGTCGTAATCAGAAGAGGTTTCTTCGATCTGAGCCTTGATCTGCGCTACGCGGCCTTCGATGTCGGACTTGGCGCCAGCGCCGTCGACGATCGTGGTGTTTTCCTTGGAGATCGAAACCTTCTTGGTACGGCCGAGCATGTCGAGGGTAACGGACTCGAGCTTGATGCCGAGGTCTTCGGAGATGACAGTGCCGCCCGTCAGGATGGCGATGTCTTCCAGCATGGCCTTGCGGCGATCGCCGAAGCCCGGAGCCTTAACGGCAGCGATCTTCAGGCCACCGCGCAGCTTATTGACGACGAGGGTTGCAAGAGCTTCGCCTTCGACGTCTTCAGCGATGATCAGGAGCGGCTTGCCGGTCTGAACGACGGCTTCGAGAACCGGGAGCATCGCCTGCAGGTTGGAGAGCTTCTTCTCGTGCAGGAGGATGAAGGCGTCTTCGAGGTCGGCGATCATCTTTTCCGGGTTGGTCACGAAATAGGGGCTGAGGTAGCCACGGTCGAACTGCATGCCTTCGACGACTTCGAGTTCGGTTTCGGCCGTCTTGGCTTCCTCGATGGTGATCACACCCTCGTTGCCAACCTTCTGCATCGCATCGGCGATGTACTGCCCGATTTCCTTCTCGCCATTGGCCGAAATGGTGCCGACCTGGGTGATCTCTTCCGATGTATTGATCTTCTTCGCCTTCGCCAGTAGGTCCCTGACCACGGCCGCGACGGCGAGATCGATGCCGCGCTTCAGGTCCATCGGGTTCATGCCGGCTGCAACGGCCTTGCTGCCTTCGCGAACGATGGCCTGGGCGAGAACGGTTGCGGTCGTCGTGCCGTCGCCGGCGATGTCGTTGGTCTTCGAAGCAACTTCGCGGACCATCTGCGCGCCCATGTTTTCGAACTTGTCTTCGAGTTCGATTTCCTTGGCGACGGCGACGCCGTCCTTGGTGATGCGTGGCGCGCCATAGGATTTGTCGATCACCACATTGCGGCCTTTCGGACCGAGCGTGACCTTCACTGCGTCAGCGAGGATATCGACACCGCGCAGCAGCTGTTCGCGCGCATCACGGCCGAATTTGATTTGTTTGGCAGACATGGAAAACTCCCGGGCTGATCGCCCAATGGTCGTCATGAAAGGGAAACAACGATGTAGCCGACGATCAGGCGATAACGCCCATGACGTCGGCTTCCTTCATGATCAGCAGATCTTCACCGTTGAACTTGATCTCGGTGCCGGACCATTTGCCGAACAGGATGCGATCACCTGCCTTGACATCGAGAGGCACTACCTTGCCGCTCTCGTCACGCAAACCGGAACCGACGGCGACGATTTCGCCTTCCTGCGGTTTTTCCTTGGCCGCATCGGGAATGATGATCCCGCCCTTGGTCTTGGCTTCAGCCTCGATACGGCGCACGACAACGCGGTCGTGCAACGGCCGGAAAACGGTATTCATCATTTTGGTGTTCCTCGACGAGAACACGGCCCAATGGCCGATCTCGATATAACTTCTTAGCAGTCTTACGTTGTGAGTGCTAGCGATCATTCTGGTTTTGGTAGTGCCGATGTCGGCGCGGCAAGATGATCGTTGATGGCAAGGACGGAACTCGCGTCGAGTGTCCCAGTTCTCAGCTTCTCCTCCGTGGGCGCGTCCGCCGCGGGGTTCGAACGACTACAGAACAAGTTCACAAAGGTTCCTTTTCTCAGACGTTCATTATCTGTACAAACAGCTTCAAAAACGAGCCAGAACTGATGCCGCAGGTTGCAAACGCCAGCTCGCCTGCCCCGCCGCAGCGATTGATGGGATACGCCCGGGTCTCGACGGACGATCAGCTGAACGACGCCCAGGTCGATGAGTTCGCGCCGCCGGCTGCCACCGCATCCACCAGGAGCATGGGTCCGGTATATCCCGGGCAAGACTAGTGCTGACGAAACTGCTGAAGGATCTCACCGCCGGCGACGTGCTCGTCGTCGTTCGTCTCAACGGTCTGGCCCGATCGGTCAGCCATCTGCTGCAGGTGATTGCAGACCTCGAAGGGCGTGGGGCGCATTTCCGCTCACTGCGCGATCCGATCGACACATCGACGCCACAAGGCATGTTCTCGCTGCTGGCGCCGTCGGATAATTGTATCCGTTGGGATGTCGTGTCCGCCGTCAGCAACTCGAAACTGGACTCGCTCGTCGTTTCGTTCGGGCTTGTCGAGCGCCACAAAAAGAATGCTGACGTGGAAGCCCGCAGCCTTCGCTCGCTCCATGACGCCCAATGAATGCTGGCTGCTCAGAGTCGTTTCGAACGTGAAGTCCTCCTTCGCGTCGATCAGTTCGTTGATCCGATCGATCGCGAGTCGACCAGTCTTCACCTGTCGTGCGCTACCTTCCAAATCAGCAGGCAACGCTTTTGCGATTTCATCAGCGTTGACGAACTCACCTGGAGGCTGAAGCTTTTCGTATATGGAGGATTTGCCGGAGCCATTCGGTCCCGCGAGGATCGTGCAAAACGGCTTCACGATGCAATGTTAGCCCGCAGCCTTTTTCTTACGCTGCTGACGAGCCTTTGTGATTGTTCTGGCTCTGATACTAGGACGCTTGACCTGGTCACTTTCATCCCATGACGGTTTCATACCGATTTTCTCGCCGCGCCTCTCGGCGTCGAGACCAATGCGGTGTACCCTCACCCAGTGTTTATCAAGCAATTCCAAAAGCATGTAGGAGTCCATCGCTATCCGTCGGACTATCTTAGCAGAATTTTCCGAGATATACACGGCTGGATTTCTGGACCAAAGATTTGGTTGCCGGAACGAATCCGAGCTTATTGCTCAACGAAAATTCCAGCTCTTTATCTTGAGCGTGTCGATGTGAAGATCGGCGATGTAAATATATCTCGGCCTCACTGTGCGCTTGGGGCTCTCTTGGATCAGGCCACTCCATAGGTGAAATGATCCGCGCGGGTACCGGTCGTCGAAGGCTACCTTCGCGGAATATGGGGTGCTGAGGGCAGCATTCACGAACTTGCGGATGTCCTCGTGGTAGATCATGAAGTCGCATTGACGGTTATCGTACCTCTTACGCCTCGTTCAATAAGCCTTCAATGGTTTCGACACTCGGTTGGGCTTCAGTTCCGAAGCGATGCCAAAGTCTCTTAATTCCGGCCGATCGTAGGCCGTTGGCTGCAGCCACATCGAGGCCTTGCCATTGCTGCTATTAGCGGGATTGCTCCGATGGCAAAGCGCTTCACCTCATCCAAGTCATGATGCAGCAAACAGGGTCATCGGTCTTGGCTTAGATGGTGATCATTCGGACCTAAGATTGTCGAGACTCCCTCCGAGACCTATCGAGTATCGATAGTGATACGTACAGATGATTTGTACGCGAGCATTTACGGTGCTACATTAGCGTCAAAAGTCACTCCCGGAGCGTACGATGCCCCAGACCAGCTACAAGATCAGCGAAGCGCGCAAGAATTTCGCCGAGGTGCTCGAACGAGCCAACCAGGGTGAAGAAATTGTTATCATGCGCGGCAATGAAGTCTACGCCCGCATCGGCCCGGCCGACGGTGGCAAACGACCGTTCGGCCTGCTGCGCCAGCGTGGCCTGCCCGACAACCTGTTCGACGATGTCGACACTGAGCAGGCGGCGATCGACGCAGGCGACTTCAACGACGATGTCGGCATCTGGCAGGGCCGACCAGCCGAGCGCGAGCCATGAAGCTGCTGCTCGACAGCCACGCCGTCTACTGGTGGACGACCGGCAGCAACCGGCTGTCCGACGCGGCCCGAGGCCTGATCGAGGACAAGGCCAACACCGTTCTCGTCAGCGCCGTCTCCTTCTACGAGCTAGACAACAAGATGCGGCTGAAGAAGCTCGACCTGAAGCCGCAGGAATTGCGCGCCGCCGTCACCGCCAGCGGCCTACAGACGCTCGCCATTAGCGATCTGCATGCCGAGCTGGCGGCAAGCTTCGACTGGGATCACCGCGATCCCTGGGATCGCATTCTCGCCGCCCAAACGCGGTTGGAACATTGCGCTTTCGTATCGCTGGACGTGGCTTTCGACATGGTGCTGCACGAACGGGTCTGGTGAGGGCAATAGCGATGAAGATTTTTGCGGATATTCCCGAAGCAGCCGAACGATTCGAAGAGCTGGTGGATCTCGCCCGGCGCAACGACGAGATCGTCATCTGCCGTGCTGGGCAGCCTATCGCAGTCCTCACGGCGCCCCCGAAGCTGAGCCAGGGCACGATGGATGATTTTCTGGCGCTGGCAGCCGAGAGTCGCCCAGCAAACGCTGATCAGACGCCAAACCACGACGATCTCTATGACGAGAACGGACTGCCGAAATGAACGGCGCGTCATCAATTTCGGTTGAAAGGCGCGCCGAGGAACTCGATGCGCTCGGCGCCATCCTGCCGTTCGCCCGCCGCGATCAGCTGGCAACGCTGCTGACGGACGACGATGTCGCCACCCTCAAGCATCTCGCCAAGGAAGGCATCGGCGCCAATACGCTGCGCGCACTTGCCTCCGATCTCGGCTATCTCGAAGCTTGGTGCGAGCTCGCCACCGGCTCCCCCCTGCCCTGGCCGGCGCCGGAAAGCCTGCTCCTGAAATTCGTCGCCCATCATCTCTGGGATCCGGTCGAACGTGCCGAGGATTCTTCCCACGGCATGCCTGATGACGTCGAGATTGGATTGCGCGCCAAAGGCCTGCTGCGTGTCGAGGGCCCGCATGCCCCCGATACGGTGCGTCGGCGGCTGACCTCCTGGTCGATCCTCACCCGCTGGCGCGGATTGACGGGATCTTTTGCTGCTCCGTCTCTAAAGAGTGCATTGCGGCTCGCAGTCCGCGCCGCGGCGCGGCAACGCCGCCGCAAGAGCAAACGAGCGGTCACCGCTGACGTTCTGACAAAGCTGCTGGCCACCTGTAACGGCGAGCGCCTGGTCGATCTCCGCGATCGCGCTTTGCTGTTGACCGCCTTTGCCTCCGGCGGCCGGCGGCGTTCGGAAGTCGCCGACCTGCGGGTCGAGGATCTCATCGACGAAGAACCGGTGCATGCAGATCCGAAAGACCCCGCCTCCCCTCGCCTGCCGTGTCTCACCATCCATCTCGGCCGCACGAAGACGACGGCAGACGACCGGGTGCATGTGGTTCTGATCGGCCGCCCGGTCGAAGCGTTGAAGCAATGGCTGGCTGAAGGCAGGATCGACACCGGACCGGTGTTTCGGCGCATCGACCAATGGGGCAATATCGATCGCCGAGCATTGACGCCGCAGTCGGTCAACCTGATCCTGAAAAGCCGGTGCAAGCTGGCTGGCTTGGATGCAGAGATGTTTTCGGCGCATGGGCTGCGATCGGGCTATCTGACCGAGGCGGCGAACCGTGGCGTCCCGTTGCCGGAGGCCATGCAGCAGTCGCTGCATAGATCGGTCGCCCAAGCCGCAAGCTACTACAACAACGCCGGGCGGAAAAACGGACGGGCGGCGCGGTTAGTTATGTAGCAGCGGCGAATTCGAACGCAGAAATTTACCTCCGTTTCAACGGTGCCGAGACCTTTCGGCGATACTCTCGGCAATTGCGCTTCTAGGCTGGATAGGTGCGAACGCACAATGCTTGTAAATATGCCATCAACGATCAGATTGTCACTATTGATCCAGGGAGATCCGATGGCGAGTAGGACGATCCGGAATATTGATGATGCGCTGAAGCAGCGTCTGCGCGTGCGTGCAGCTTTTCGTGGCCGTTCGATGGAAGACGAGGCCCGCGATATCCTTCGATCGGCGCTCGCCGCTGACGAAAGACCCGCGCGCAACCTTGCTGAAACTATTCGCGCCCGGCTTGAACCGGTCGGCGGTGTCGAGCTCGCTATTGCCACCCGCGATCTCATTCGCGATGCTCTACACCCTGACCGGCCACTATCCTCGACGCCAACGTTCTTTCCGAGCTATTGGCGTCGTCACCGAACAGGGCCGTCATGCTGAGGAGGCCAAGGGTCGATTAAACTGGCTGTTCGATATCGGGCAGGTGACGCGAAACCAGCACCTGCCCGAGTGCCGAGTATTCAGCTGCGTGGCGTGGTAAAGCTCGCAAGTCATGGTTAAAATTTGATTATCTCCGTTCAGTTGCAGACGGCCCATTTGAAATTGGCCGCGCCGACTCCCATCTCTTTGCCGCTTGTTTTGGAAAGGGACGATGAGAGATTTCGTAAACGCAACTTTCGGTTCAGTCGAACTCGACATTATAAGCCAAGCGCTCGAAGAATGGCGGGATGCAACGGCCATTAGCCGGGACAAACCAGAGTATGAAATCGCAGCGGCCGCCGTCGTCACCCTGTTCAGAGAAGGCAATCGCACGCTTCCCGAGCTGCGAGCCGCTATCGCAGCCCATCAATGGCTTTCTCGAGATGCTGTGGAATTGGCGCGACCCGCGCTCAAATCCCAAAATTAAGGACAGGTAACCGTACGCTCGCGGCGCTAAAGGAGATATCAGCGGATTGAAATATTTTGCTCTCAGACTCGATCTCGAATAGCGCGCAATTCGTTGCGGAAACGCTGCGGTCCCAGCCAACAGTAAGGTGGATAGAGACCGACGCCGATATTGGATCGAGAACCGATAGTCGCGCTCTTGCACCATCAGAACTTGTCGAAAATCTCTGCCCCGGCTCTGATTTCATGGCTTGAGTCATCAAGATCACTACCGAAGGGTTCACACTCACCGCCGAGATGCTTGGCGAAGAATGCTTCTGTGAAGGCTAAGTAGGCGATCCTGTTGCCTGGCTTTGCAAAGCCGTGTCCCTCGTCTGGATAAACAACATAGGTCACAGGTATTCCCTTGGCCTGCATGGCCGCAACGATCGTATCGCTTTCAGCGATCTTGCAACGCACATCGTTCGCGCCGTGAAAAATCAACATTGGTTTCTGGATGCGGTCGACCCTATGAATTGGCGAACGCTCGGCCAGCAGCGCGCGCCCCTCCTCCGTTTTCGGATCGCCATAGCTGCGATACATGAAATCGGCAAAGCCCGCCCAATAAGGCGGTATCGATTCCAACAAGGTTTGCAGATTGGTGATGCCGACAACAGGCACGCTGCAGCAAAAGACATCGGGCGTGAACGTCGCACCAACAAACGAAGCATAGCCGCCATAGGATCCGCCAAATATCGCGATCCTCGACTTGTCCGCTATGCCCTCACGGATCGCCCAATCGACCATGTCGATGAGATCGTTATGCATCTTGGCGGCATGCTGCTTTTCACTGGCGGCAATGAACGATTTCCCGAAGCCCGACGAGCCACGATAGTTGACCGATAATACCGCGTAGCCACGATTGGCGAGCCACTGGTGGTCACCGCGATAACCGTATATGTCGCGAGACCATGGTCCACCGTGCACATCCAGCACCATCGGCAGGGGAACATCCGGCCGATCCGTTGCGACATCGGCAGGTAACGTCAGATAGGAGATGAGATCAAGACCATCACGTGATTTCGTTTCGATAGGTCGCATCGGCGCGAGCTTATAAGTATCCAGCTCCGGACGCGCTCGAAACAGTTCGGTCATCGTTCCCCTGTCACGGCTATAAAGAAAGGTCGTTGAAGCCTGCTCCGCCTTATACGCATCGACAATCCATGTCCTGTTGTCGCTGGACTGGCTGACAATGTTGAATTCAAACCCTGGCAAGGTAGCCTGAATAATCTCAAAATCGGCCTGAACCTGGGGCGCGACATAGAGCCAATCAACACGCGCTCCGTTGACGTTCGCCGCCTCGAGATCGAAGGTAATCGGGTGAAGTAGGCATCCCCCGACATCAAAGCGCGGATGCTCGGCTACGACAGTTTCCTCGCCGTTCTCCCAGTCACGCCAAGCAAAAACGGTCGTTTCCCGGCCGATGCAGGTTCGCATCAGCAAGCGTCTGCTTTCGCCATCGAAGCGCGTTGGCCATGTGAGCCATCCGTCGACATGATCAAGATCGATCCAGTGGGTGACCTTGTCACCATCGATCCGCCATAGTTTCGCTCCGCCATCCGCTGATGACGACCGCGCGTGCCGCGGACGAAGCTGCCAGTCGACGCCGATATACCCAAAATCCTGCGTGTTGAGCCAAAGCAAGTCGCGTTCGCCTGTTTCGGCATCAACAATATAAAGATCATGCCAGCGCGGATCGCGATCGTTGAGCCCAATGACGATTTTTCCAGGAATCTGCCTCGACCACATTTTAACCTGTGCACTTATGCCGGCGATGGGCGTCAGGTCGCGAAGCTCTTTCGTCCACGGATCAACGATAAACGCGTGAATGTTTTCATCCCCGTTCTCGTCGTTGACGAACATCACGAAACGACCATCAGGCGTCCAATCCTGCCAGGTAATTGGCCGACCTTTTGTCCGCGTCAAAGGTTCTCCCGCTTGGGGCTCCCCTGTCGGGGCAATCCAGATGTTGAGCACATCCTCAAACGGCGCGATCCACGTCAGCCATTGTCCGTTGGGCGAAAGTCGCCCCCCAAAGGCGTTGGCGTTTCCGAATAGCAGCCTGCGTGGAACGAGGGATTGAACGGTCAAGGGACACTCCGTAGCTTAATTCAACAGAACATAAACCCCACGCTGAGCTTATCAGGCCTCGCAACGACGGCGAGTAACAATACCGTTCCCGAGAAAGTGTTGACGTTAAAGGTGGGGGAGACATTCCCGGTAGCCGCAGTTGTATCGGCCAACGCAATGAACGATTTTCACATCCGGCCGAAGCTGGACTCCCAAGTCTCCGTTGGCGGTGGTTGGGGGAAGCGTAGTTAACCGGAAATGAGGTTGGCGGCGCGCGCTCATATCGTCAGCTAAAAGATCACGGGCGATCCCACTTCTCTGCGTTGGGTGCCTGAAGTCCTTCAGAACGTCAATTAGCCGTTCCGGCTTGTGAAGGAGAAGGAAGGTATCTTTCTCGCCTTGGCTTTTGACGCTTGAAAAGCCTACGAGCAACAACACGAGGGGCTTGTGCGCCTCCAGCACAGTGAGCCTCCATAGGCTAAAATGGTATCGCTAAGCCGTCATATAATTCTACGAAGCCGGTTTCATATTGAGGTCAAGGCTTTTGCGCGTTCGGCTTCTCGACGTGTGAAATCTCTCGCAAGCCCTCGCTTCTCTTCGGAATCATTGCACCCCCTATGACCATCGGTCAGCAGAACAAGATCGCCCTATCTGTTGCGCATTCTGACGATGGTTATTCTATCTCGCGTTCGCCAGTCCCATCGGTCGTCGGCGGCTCAGCTTCCCGGCGCGCTAGCTCGTTTTCGACGGCCTCACGGATGAAGGTGGCGATGCCGTAGTTTCCGACTAGAGCCTTGATCCGTTCTTTCGTTGCCCGTGGAAGACGAACTTTCGTTTCCTTCAGATTTAGCGGCGGTCGACCCATAAAATGTATTCTTTCCCGTCGCTCAATATCAAAAATAAATCTAACGTCCATAAACGGGCCCCTTTATTGACGGATTAAACGGGGACGTTTATTGTCATGTTGCAGACGGCTGGATCGCGTGTTCGCGCACGCTACCCAGCCTGACCACAATCTGGCTGGTTGGAGCTCGGATCATGGCTGATTCTGAGAATAGCAGAACTTTGCCCGCATTTGCCCGCGGAAAAATCAAGCCATGCCCTCGGATGTGTGAAACCGTCCCGCGGCTGATCGACCGCCGGAACCTGCTTGCCGTCGCGTCGCGCCTATTGAACTCTCGCATCGAAGATCCTGACGGTCGGCGAACAGAGCCTGGCCCAACGCCCGTCAGAGAAATGTGGCCGAAATGGTATGCGCTCTATCAGCGGCAGATGAAGGTCACTCGTCTCAGAGAAAAACTTGAGAAGGAATTGCTCGAAGAGGCCGGTGGTCTTCCGGCAGCGACGCTGCCGAGTGTTGGAAAGGATGGCGTCGTTAAGGTTCATTCGTTTGCCGACATCAATCGAATGGCAACGCAGCTTAATGCCGGAGACCTGTCTCAGGCGCGCGCTGAGCTTCGAAGGCGCCGGAAACGATGGAAGGACGCGGATCAGCGTTTGGGATACAGCGCGGCGCTCACCCTCGAACAGGAGCTCGCCGAAGGGGCCGGAATATCGGGACGCGTCATGGGGATCACACCGCCCTCCTCCCTGATGGAAGTCACCGCGAAACTCCATTGCCTGATCGTCATGCATGATCCTGGCCTGAAGCTCGAAGATGCCCCCTGGCCCGAGCTGCGCACGATGCTGAAGGATCTTATCCGCCTTGCTGGGAAGCGCCGGCCGACATCAGGCAAGCGACCTACACAGCCTGGCAAAGCGGCAGGCGTTCGGAGCATTCTAAACCTGGCGACACACTACCAAGACGCGGCCAGGAAGCTTGGCGAGGGCTCGTCCAAGCCCAACCAGGCTCCACAGCGTCTTCTGGCGCTCCATGCGATGGAACTCTACCTGAATGCATTCCTGCTCGCCAAAGGCGTGGACGCCACGATGGTAGGCGGTTTCCGGCCCGACCTCGGCGAACGAACGCGGATAGCGACCGACGCTGGCCTTATCCTTCGCAAGCGGACGGTGGCGCATCTGGCCACGCTCTCCGCAAGCAACGAGCATCACGTCATCAGCCATGCCCCGGAGCTTGCGTCCACGCTGTCCCAGATGAACCGAGTTATGGCGACGGTCGATGAGCTCTCGCGCAAGGTGAGAGGGGCGTTGCGGGTGGATCCAACGCCACCCCGAGGGCGTCGTCTGGAGAGCACTCAGAAGGATTAGTTTAAGAAAGGGAATGCCTGATATCCCGTTTCGAAGTATTTCGACGCCTTGCCGGCGGCTCAGCTATCGAATGGGCGGCGCAGCGTTCACGTGGGCTTGCAAACCATTATCCTCAAGCGGACCGGCTCCTACTAGCAGCCGACTATATCACCCAGGAGGCGCTGGTCGCCAACCACTACGGCGTTTCCTTCCGCAGGATAGAGTCGTCTCTGCTGAGCAGATTTTATTTAAGCACGGGAGGAGCGCAGCCCCTTTTTGAATCTTGATGAAGGTAGCACTTAGTGCTATATGACCAATGTCAGAACGAGTATTCAAAACGGCGTGGTTTGCCAAGGCGGCGAAGAAAGCGCGCATTTCCGACAAGGCCCTATCGAAGGCGATCGAGCAGGTTGCCGTCGGCCGTGCCGATGATCTCGGCGGCGGTGTGTTCAAAAAGCGGCTCAACGACAACATGCATCGTTCAATCGTTCTGGCAAAGGCCGAAGAGTTCTGGGTTTTCGCATATCTTTTCGCCAAACAGGATCGAGCGAACATCGATGACGACGAGCTTCTAGCATTCCGCAGGCTCGCCGATCTCTACCGTCGCAAGACGAAGGCCGATCTTGAAACGGAAATCGAAAACGGCGCCCTGCTGGAGATTGATCATGGCGACTAAACGAAAGTTCAAAAGCGATGCCTTCGAGGCGATCCATAGCGCCGTTGAAGGCATGTATGCGGCCGGGACCATCGACAAGGAAACGATGAGGACCTTCGATGACGATTGCCTTGTCGTTCCGCAAGAGCTGACGCCCGCCCAGATCAAGGCGCTCCGCGAGAATAACCATGTGAGCCAACCGGTATTTGCCCGCTATCTGAATACCAGCGAGTCGACGGTCCAGAAATGGGAGACGGGTGCGAAACGACCGAGTGGACCCGCACTCAAGCTCTTGTCATTGGTACAAAAGCACGGACTTCAGATGCTCGTATGATAAGTTGACTTGGTGCCATTTTGCGGCTTTCGCGCCGGATTGGAAGGTTTGCGTCGATCTCAGTTGGCGTAGCCGCTGGAATTGCCCTTCGGTATTTACCTTATTGGGGGTCGAACCATTGGCTTGGTCATTTTAGCGGCAAGGTCAACCCTTTTGGAGATCACGCAACGAGAATTGCGAGTCTCAAGTTAGAGGCCCGCAATTCGATATCGTCAACGACCGAGCACGAGCCGTTCGAGTTTGCCATCGGGGCTGCCAAAAAACAAATCTTTGAACAAGGCAGAGACGACCCGGGGACGTAATCCAATCGTTTCATCGATCAGCACCACCGAGACCTTTTTTATTTCGATGGTGACTGTGCGCCCGCTATCGCTACGACGATACTTCCGCGAATCGAGTAGATCGAACCCGTTCTGTGTCGCCCATTCAGCAATGATCTGCGTCATCATGACATGCCCCGTTGAGGAGACGACCACCGCTACTTCGCGCGCTCAAATCACTCCGCTGCTCAGTGAATAGCTGGAGTGAATGAAAGAGATCCAGTCCGAAATTCGGCGCACCGCCGATTGTCTGAGGGCTGTTGCAGCTAAGACTCATAAAGGACAAGTCCGATTTGCAGGGAGACTGCTTGTCGATAGCCCTAAAGGCCTCAGTTGTCCCTTCGAGATAAGCAAACATGTGGTTCTTGATAAAGGCCGTAAACGTCCCGTCAGAGGACCTAAAACAAACGCGGCAATCTTACGACGTCTCATGATGCGGACGTTGAGAATTTTTTGCCGGCAGGAAGATACATTTGTTGGGCTTCCGGCGAGTTATAATCTTTCAGCAAGAACATTATAACCGGCAACGCCACAACGAGCGAAAACATTTTTTCGCCCGTTGTGGAAAGGGCGTCGGCGGGCTGCCGGCACAGAAGTTCGGCGCGCTTCGGATGGGAGAAACGTCGATGACGAAAGAGGTCGGTCTCGTATATCGAACGATGTTCGCGGAGTTGGCGCAGCGCTCGTTCGATGCGCCGTTTCGCGCGGACTTTCCCGTGGCAGGCCGTTTTGTCACAGTCCCCGTCAAGGGACGCAATTACTGGTATTTCGACCTACCAACTCCAAACGGCGACAAGCGTCGCTATGTCGGCCCGCACAGCGACGAGGAGATCACCGCGCGGGTGAATGCTCACAAAGAGATCAAGGACGATATCAGGGAGCGCCGACGCATAGTCAGTACCTTGCGTCGCGCTGGCCTCCCCGGCCCAGACCCGTTCGCGGGGGACATCACGAAGGCTCTTGCGGACGCCGGATTGTTCCGACTGCGGGCCGTCCTAATCGGATCCGTAGCATTTGGCACCTACGCAGGCCTTCTCGGCGTTAGGCTGCCGTCCTCGGCAATGCAGACGGGGGATGCCGATTTCGCGCAGGACTTCGCGATTTCGGCCGAAGTGGGCGATAGCTTGCCGCCCGTCCTGGAAATCCTCCAGTCAGTCGATCCTGGATTCCGACCGATTCCACATCAATCGGACCGGGCGAAGGTCACCGCATTCATAAACGGCAAAGGCTACCGAGTGGAGTTCTTGACGGGAAACCGGGGATCGAACGACTACGCAGGCAAACCATCATCCATGTCCGCCCTCGGCGGCGCGTCGGCGGAAAATCTGCGGTTTCTCGACTACCTGATTTACGAACCTGTCCGCACGGTCCTCCTCCATCGCGAAGGCGTAAACGTCCTCGTGCCTGCTCCGGAAAGGTATGCCGTCCATAAGCTCATCGTGGCTTCAAGGCGGCTTACGGACGCGCTCGGACGCGCCAAGGCGGACAAGGACAGATCCCAAGCCGCCCTGCTCTTTGAAGCCCTTGTGGAAACGCGCCAAAGCGACGTGCTGGCCGTTGCCTATGAAGAGGCATGGGAACGCGGGCCTTCGTGGCAGGACGGGATCACCAACAGCCTTAAGAGGCTACCTGATAACGGCAAGATAGCTCTGGCTAAGGCTCTCGGCATGAAGATGGAAGACCTTGAAAAGAAGTGAACGAACTGCCGTCGCTATGGTTCTGCATCACTCATCGCAAAAAAGCTGGCGGGCTGACTAGGCCGACGCAGAGCGCTTCATCACCTTTTGACGACAAGACGCCTGCCAAGCC
Organism: Rhizobium sp. P28RR-XV; assembly: GCF_012641385.1. NCBI lineage: Bacteria > Pseudomonadati > Pseudomonadota > Alphaproteobacteria > Hyphomicrobiales > Rhizobiaceae > Rhizobium > Rhizobium sp. P28RR-XV. The sequence goes on along the minus strand of NZ_JABAIG010000014.1, from coordinate 70,395 downwards.
CACGCGCTTGAAAGAGCGCTCTCAATACGAATGTCATTTCCGGCCGCGGCAGTCCGCAGGCACGGCTCTGGCGCTTCGCGAGCTCACCCTGCCCTCTCAAGACCGCTGTGCGAGATCGAGGCTCCGGTCCCCGTCGCGGTTCGCCGCGATCGCCTGGCACGCTTCGTTAGCCATCCTCATCGAGGCGGAATGATCAAGCCACTGGCTATGCGAGCATCTGAAGGTCAGTTGGCTCTGGCTTCGCGCCCGCTGCGGTCAGCATCGAGTGAACCTGGCCCCGATGATGGGTTTGATGATTGAAGAGTTGAATAACACAGATAGCTTTTGGTTTCTCGATCCGAGTTGAACCGTCGCCAGGATACCAAACAAGCGACCCGTTAAGGTCGGCGTCAAGCAATCGCGCGGCCCACTCTTCGATTTCCTCATTTCGTTGCAAACGGAGCGCTTTGAAAGCATCCCAATTCGATGGGTCTGACAAAGAATGCTGAATGGTTCTCTCCGGACGCTCGTTCCCCTTTAATCGCTCCAGAATCAGGGCATCTGCCCAACATAGATGGTTTAATGTTGCCGCGATCGACTGAAAGAAGGCCCCTCGATCCTTCCAGCGATCCTCGTCGGTGAGCCCATCGGCGGCAGTTACCAAAGAGGCATTCTGCCACGTATTGTAACGGGCCATAAGTCGGCAATATCCGGCTGAGATCATGTTCTCAAGCTCCAATGGTTATCGATGATTGGCTGGAACAGTGCAGGGCGGGATAATCTTGCCTTGGGCAAGCCGCATCTCAGCATTCACACCACATCGCTGAACATCAAGCCGGTCTGCGAGTGATTTAATTGGCAATTGTGCTGAGTCGCACTATCCTATGAGTTATAGGCTTTTAAGCGCTCACTAACAAGCCGCATCGTCGCGCGACTCGCAACCGAGATTGTGTTGTTTCGGAAGGATAAGCCCTCTCCTTGCGCCACCGATCCCTCAGCGGACCCACCTGCGACGCCTCCTATGCCGGGCGCCGCGGTTCGCCGATTGTCCAGAGTGCAAAATCCCAAGTCCTTTCCAAGCAACGCCCTTGTCCGCGAACGCTACCTCAATTCCGATAACACATTGTAGGAACAGGGATATCTTCGAGAAAAAACGGCTGACAAGTTTCGGCCCAGACACGCTTAAATTGGCCCTCTGTTTCATGGTTCAGGGATACATGCCAGTGCGGCGGCTGCATCCCCCGGCCCCACGGTATCGCGAGCCCCTGATCGTTCGACGAATGCCGAGCGTCGATCGAATCAGCACCGCGGCTGCCATGAGCTCGCACTAACGCGAAATCCTGCCGACCCGTGGCCGACCGGGTCGGGGCATGCTCGAGGGACTAGCCAACGCAAGCAACTTGATCGGCTCGACCTTCGCCTACGCCTTGGTCTGCCCGCATCTCACTGTTTGTGGCCCATGCCGCGGCGCTCCGCGCTACGCCTGTCGAGCTCGGCCTCGGGGTAAAAGGTCAGCAGCGCCTCGAGAACGGCGAGAGCTCCATCCTGAAGATTAATCCGCGCGCGCGGCAGAGGTCGCGAAACACTTTCCACTGGTCAAAGTGTGCGCCTGAATTCAAGTCTTTGATCTACAGCTGGCTTTCACCAAAGCAAGCGTCATTAGCCTCCGCCCGAACGCGCCGTCACATCCAGCCTCACCTTTCTTCGGCAAAAGAAATCCGCTCGCCAAATCCGCGTCAAAGACAATTGGCTGCACTGCGGGGAAAGACGGATGCGATCGTGCTAAGGGTAACGACAGGGGTTTCCGCGGTTTACCGCTTGGGCGCCTTTTCCTTTTGCGACTCAATCTCCGTTTCGTTCGCGTGGGCCCCGTCTGTATTCGTCGTATAGGCGATCCATCCGGCTCGAAAGCCAATCGCTGAAGGGCTTCGCTTCCGCTTTGGAAAGCTCGATCGCGACCTTCTTATGCTTAGCATTCATGGTGAAACTCAGCGAACTATCGTTCGACGTCCAGCTTTTTGCGGACGTTGGGCCCTTGGACTTCTTGGCGTCCGACCTATTCTTGTACCGTGTCAGGTAGTCATGAAGATTGTCGAATCTCGCCTCTTCACCGATCGCGAGGAAATCGGCAGTTCCCGCATAATCGGTGGCCACCTTCAGTAGAGCAGGGACCAGCAGCAGTTGGCGCAAGCTCAACCACTTGTCGCGGCCGATCTTCTTGGAGGCTCCTACCGCTTTGATGATGGAAATTGGGACCACCTCGACGACGCTCAGCATCTTCGAAAGCATAGCTTCGTCAATGGCAAGCGACGCTCTAACCACGTCCTTGGTCATTCCGGACGTAAGCAGATTCTGCGCGAAATATGCCCGCTCAATGAACGACAGATTTGATCGAGCGGAATTTTCCTGGCCTTGCGCAATCGCAGAAGCGATGTCGTCCAGTTTCTTGACGACGGCCTTGACCGGTATGCCGAGCTCCTGCGCTACCTTCACGCGACGATGGCCAAACACGACCATGTAGCGCTGGCTATCGCTCGAATTTGGTCGAACCAAAATGGGCGAGGATTGTCCAGATGCCTTGATCGCCTGTTTGAGCGCTTGATACTCCTCGCCGTCATCGGAAAGGCGATCAGCAATGGAGGAAACGTCGAGCGAACGCGGATCCAACTCCACGATCACTTCGCCTTCCATGAGCTTCTTGGTATTCTCCGCAAGATCTTCGATCGAGCGAACGACGGTCTTGGCAGCGCCTGTCATGCCGTAACCCGGCTTGGTGGGCGCCATCTCTGTTGAGATCGAGGCGATGTCCAGCTTGGCGAATGGATTTTCACGCTTCATGACACATCCCCTTCAACGGTGGTAATGCGTTGGAATTCCAATCGAAATTGAAGAAAAAAACGGCTGACAAGCTGGTCATTTCCGCCCCCACGCATTGTGGATCAGTTCCACGATTTCGCCATTGGCGGCGTTCAGGCTTTCAATAGCGCGGTCATAGGTCGATCTGACGAAATCGCCACGCTCGACTTCATACAGGGTTTGCTTCTTGATCGACGCGTCCGAAATGGCTGTCGATTTAAGCACGTGGTTTCGAAGCATGTGCTGAGCAAACATCGACTGCATAAAGCCAACCATCTGCGCTTGCGGTATGTCCGTCGGCTCGAAGCGCGTGACGAGATAGCGGAACCACTCGACGCGGATCTCGGCACCCGCCTCCGCGACCGGCGTCATGATTCCGCCCAGCATCATCAGAAACTGGCTCATCGACATGATGTCCAACATCTGTGGGTGGATCGTAATAAGGATGCCGGTCGAGGCCATAAGGGCTGTGATGGTCAAATAACCCAACTGCGGTGGACAATCGATGACAACGACGTCGTACCTGTCGTCAAGCTCCTTCAGCGCCTGGACGATACGCATATGAAACAGCCTGCCTTCATCGCCCTTCCGTGAGGAGATGGCGAGCGGTACATCATATTCATACTCCTGCAGGACAAGGTTCGCGGGGATGACATCCAGACCGGGAATGTTCGTCGACTGGATAACGTCCGCAATCGGCTTCCTTTCGTCGTCAAAACGCAGCGCCTCATAAAGAGAGGCCGCATCATCAAGTTCAGGCTGAATTCCAAACAGAGAGGTCAACGAGGCCTGGGGATCGAGATCGATCGCCAGAACGCGATGGCCGGTGAGGGCGAGATACTGCGCGAGATGCGCAGCCGTGGTCGTCTTGCCACTTCCACCCTTGAAGTTCACGACTGATATGACCTGCATCGGCTCGCCTTCACGCCGCTGCGGAATGTAGTATCTCTTGTCGGACTTCTTGTTCGCTTCCAGATATTCACGAAGTTCGAGCATCTGCTCAGCCGTATAATAGCGCCGGCCGCTGACGGATTCGATCTCCGGTCCCTTACCCTCCGAATGGATCTGTCGTAGATGACTCTGGGTCACACCTATGAAGTCGGCGACTTCCCCGAGTTGAAATTTCCGCAATCCCTTGCGGGCATCGGGAGGGTACTGCTGGCTGCGCAGCATATGCAACGCATTCGAGATTTTAGCCCCTTGCTGGGCGATCTCGAAATCAAACCGGTTCGGCTGTGGCTGGCTCATTTTGCGAATTATTTCCTTGATGGCGACACTTTCGAAAAAATGACCGTGCGGCCATCATTTGCGCAACTATCGTTCGATTCCGTTATTGCTGCAAGGTATTTAAGGTTAACGAGAAGCTAACGGAGGCTTCGATTTCAGCGTCCGAGCGTTATTCTCAATAATAAACGTAGAGTTAGGCCCATTCCTGGCTTTCCCGCAGGGAACGTTTGCACGCAATCTCCCCGTCAAAAGATACCGCATAGTTTCAGCGAACACCCATTATCTGCCCGTCCCGATCCGCGCCTTGGTCGAATCACCGAATGCAGATCTGCACATAGTCACGGGCCGCCAAAGATGGTTTCCACTCCAGTAGTTCACCTACGCGGAGTCGCACATGCAGATATTCGCCGTCTCGCCGAACCTCTACGAACGTCATTCAAGCTATCTCAAGAACATGCATCGCCTGCGCGCCGCCGTATTCGGGGCGAGACTGGAATGGAACGTCGAAATCATCGCTGGTGAGGAACGGGACCAGTATGACGAGCTTCACCCCACCTACATCCTCGCCGTGACACGGGCCGGATCGGTTGTCGGCTGCGCCCGTCTTCTACCGGCAACGGGCCCCACAATGCTTGAGTGGACTTTCCCGCAGCTCCTTGAGAACGGCTCGCTCCCCACGCGTTTGGCAGTCGTCGAAAGCTCCCGGTTCTGCGTCGACACGTCGCTTGCGGCAGGCAGGGGAGGGGGCCAACTCCACCTTGTCACTCTCACCATGTTCGCCGCGATTATCGAGTGGTCGGCGGCCAACGGATACACCCAGCTTGTCACCGCGACCGATCTTCGCTTCGAGCGGATCCTCAAACGTGCGGGCTGGCCGATGGATCGACTTGGCGAGCCAACCGCGATCGGCAACACGATCGCCATCGCTGGAAGCCTCCCGCTTGATCGCGCCAGTTTCGAGCGTGTTCGCCCAGCGACATATCATCCTCTCACAAGCAACGGTAACGCGGGATGGATCGGGGGTGGAGCGTGACCCAACTCCGTTCCCATTCGCGGCTTGTCCGCAAGATTCAGGACGCTCTCGGCGATCAACTATGCGTTGCCCTTAAGGACGCGACAGTGGTCGAGATCATGCTGAACCCAGACGGGAGGCTTTTCATTGAGCGTCTGGGCCACGGTATTACGCCAGCCGGCGCGATGGATCCCGCCGCTGCAGAGGTCATCATCGGCAGTGTCGCCCATGCCCTTCAATCCGAGGCCGATAGAGAGCAACCGATCATCTCAGGCGAATTGCCGATCGGCGGTCACCGCTTCGAAGGATTGTTGCCGCCGGTGGTCGCCGCACCGGCCTTTACGATCCGCAGACGCGCTTCACGCCTAATCCCACTCGACGACTATGTAACGTCGAAAGTGATGACACAGGCGCAGGTTTCGGTGCTGCGCGAAGCGATTGCCTCGCGCATGAACATCGTGATTTCCGGCGGTACGGGATCAGGAAAGACCACGCTCGCGAACGCAGTCATCGCGGAAATCGTAGCGGGCGCGCCGGACGATCGTCTGGTCATTCTGGAGGACACGACCGAAATCCGGTGCACAGCGGAGAATGCCGTTTCGCTCCACACCAGCGATACTGTCGACATGGCGCGGCTTCTCAAAAGCACCATGCGCTTGCGGCCCGATCGGATCATTGTGGGGGAGGTCCGTGATGGCGCGGCGCTCACGCTCCTCAAGGCTTGGAACACCGGCCATCCGGGTGGGGTTACCACAATTCACTCGAACAGTGCCCTGTCCGCGTTGCGCCGCCTCGAACAACTGACGGCGGAAGCCAGCCAGCAGCCCATGCAGGACGTGATCGGCGAGGCCGTCGATCTTGTTCTTTCCATCGAGCGGACCGGACGCGGCCGGCGGGTCCGCGACGTCATTCATGTCGAAGGTTTCGGCAACACTCGCTACCGAACCGAACATTACGCCCAAATTGATGAGGATAGCCATGCAGCGTAAGCGTCAATATGCACGAGCCGGTTGCCTGATTGTGATCCTGTGGTCAGTCGCCCTGGCGACCCCGGCATTTGCTTCGTCGAGCGGCGGCGGATTACCCTGGGAGTCGCCACTCCAACAGATCCAGCAATCGATTACCGGCCCCGTGGCGGGCTTCATTGCATTGGCCGCGGTGGCGATCGCCGGCGGCATGCTGATCTTCGGCGGCGAGCTCAACGATTTCGCGAGGAGGCTTTGCTATATCGCGCTCGTCGGCGGCGTTCTCCTCGGCGCCACGCAGATTGTTGCCCTATTCGGCGCCACGGGCGCGTCGATCGGGTCAGCGCCGTATCAGGCCTCAAGCAAGGCAAGGGGAGAAGCTGTTCATGACTGAGGCGGGCAGCAATCTTGTACGTTCACGGGTTCATCGGGCACTTTCGCGCCCGAACCTGCTGATGGGTGCGGACCGCGAACTGGTCCTTTTGACGGGCCTCGCGTCGATCATCCTGATCTTCGTTGTCCTGACCTGGTACGCCACGCTGTTCGGCTTGGGCATCTGGCTGGCTGCGATCGCCTCGCTGAGGATCATGGCGAAGGCCGATCCGTTGATGCGGCGGGTCTACATTCGCCACGTCTCTTACAAGGCGCATTACCGGCCGACATCGACGCCATGGCGCAAGTTCTGAGGGGCCTCAGATGGTAGCGCTAAAATCCTTCCGCCATTCCACGCCCTCCTTCGCCGACCTCGTGCCCTATGCCGGCCTGGTCGACAATGGGGTTCTTCTTTTGAAGGACGGATCGTTGATGGCAGGCTGGTACTTCGCCGGGCCTGACAGTGAAAGCTCGACCGACACCGAGCGCAACGACGTGTCGCGCCAGATCAATACGATCCTGGCACGCCTCGGATCTGGCTGGATGATTCAGGTCGAGGCGGTTCGGGTGCCGACCTTGGATTATCCGGACGAGAGCGAATGCTTCTTCCCCGATCCGGTGACACGGGCGATCGACGCCGAGCGCCGTGCTCACTTCCAACGGGAGAGGGGACATTTCGAAAGCCGGCACGCCCTCATCCTAACATGGCGTCCGCCGGAGCCGAGACGCTCTGGGCTCGCGCGTTATGTCTATTCCGATCTGGAAAGCCGAACGGCATCTTACGCCACGACAATTCTTGACAGCTTTCACACGTCTATCCGCGAGATCGAACAGTATCTCGGCAATGTCGTCTCGATCAGGCGCATGACGACATGCGAAGCCGAAGAGCGCGGCGGCTTCCGGATCGCGCACTATGACGAGCTCCTCCAGTTCGTGCGCTTCTGCATAACCGGCGAGAACCATCCTCTCCGGCTGCCCGAAATTCCGATGTATCTGGATTGGCTGGTGACCGCTGAGTTGCAGCATGGTCTGACGCCACTGGTGGAAAACCGTTTCCTCGGCGTAGTCGCCATCGATGGATTGCCGGCGGAAAGCTGGCCTGGAATTCTCAACGCCCTCGACCTGATGCCACTGACATACCGCTGGTCGTCGCGCTTTGTCTTCCTCGACGAACAGGAGGCGCGGCAGAAATTAGAGCGAACACGCAAGAAGTGGCAGCAAAAAGTGCGGCCCTTCTTCGATCAGTTGTTCCAGACCCAGAGCCGCTCGCTCGACCAGGATGCAATGTCGATGGTGGCTGAGGCGGAGGACGCGATTGCCGAGGCTGCCTCGCAACTCTTCGCCTACGGCTATTACACGCCGGTCATCGTTCTTTTCGACGAGGAGCAGATGCGACTTCGGGAAAAATGCGAGGCCATCCGTCGATTGATTCAGGCGGAAGGATTCGGCGCACGGATCGAAACGCTGAATGCGACCGACGCTTTCATCGGCAGCCTGCCGGGTGTTTCCTATGCCAATATCCGGGAGCCTTTGGTCAACACCCGTAATCTCGCCGATTTGGTCCCGTTGAACTCGGTGTGGTCTGGAAGCCCAACGGCTCCATGCCCGTTTTATCCGCCAGGCGCGCCGCCGTTGATGCAGGTGGCATCGGGCTCGACGCCCTTTCGCCTGAACCTCCATGTTGGTGACGTCGGTCATACGCTCGTCTTCGGACCGACAGGGTCAGGTAAATCGACGCTCCTGGCGTTGATTTCGGCGCAGTTCAGACGCTACGCCAGCGCGCAAGTGTTCGCCTTCGACAAAGGGCGCTCGATGCTGCCGCTGACGCTCGGCCTTGGCGGCGACCATTATGAGATCGGCAACGATCCTGCCGAGGGCGCATCGGGAAGCTGGGAGGGAAAAGGCCTGGCATTCTGCCCACTCGCGGAATTATCGAGCGACGGCGATCGCGCGTGGGCCAGTGAATGGATCGAGGCGCTGATTGCGCTTCAGGGCGTGACCGTTACGCCTGACTATCGCAACGCGATTTCCCGTCAGATCGCACTCATGGCGCAGTCACGCGGACGCTCGCTTTCGGACTTCGTCTCCGGCGTGCAGATGCGCGAAATCAAGGACGCCCTGCATCACTACACCGTCGACGGCCCGATGGGACAGCTTCTTGATGCAGAGGAGGATGGCCTGTCGCTTGGCGCTTTCCAATGCTTCGAGGTCGAGGAGCTCATGAATATGGGCGAACGAAACCTTGTTCCCGTGCTCACATATCTGTTTCGCCGCATCGAGAAGCGCCTGACGGGAGCGCCAAGCCTGATCATCCTCGACGAGGCCTGGCTAATGCTTGGGCATCCGACGTTTCGCGACAAGATCCGCGAGTGGCTCAAGGTGTTGCGCAAGGCGAACTGCGCGGTCGTTCTTGCCACCCAGTCCATTTCGGACGCCGAGCGCTCCGGCATTATCGACGTGCTGAAGGAGAGCTGCCCGACAAAGATTTGCCTGCCGAATGGTGCCGCGCGCGACCCTGGCACCCGCGAGTTCTATGAAAGGATCGGCTTCAACGCACGGCAGATCGAGATCGTCGCGACGGCCCTTCCGAAGCGGGAATACTACGTCGCCTCGCCCGAAGGCCGGAGGCTGTTCGACATGGCGCTCGGACCGGTGACGCTCTCCTTCGTCGGCGCATCCGGCAAGGAGGACCTCAAACGGATACAGGCACTTCAGGCGCAATACGGTGCCGCTTGGCCTGTCCAATGGCTCCAACAACGAGGAATTGCCGATGCTGAAACGCTTCTGTCTGCCGCGTGAGGCGGCTCGCGCCGCTGTCGTGCTTGCAAGCACGTTCACAATTGCCCTGCCGAGGCCTGTTCAAGCCGGCGGTGTGACGGGGCAGGCTACCGAGTGGACGCAGCTTGCCAATAACACGGAGCTCGTCAGTCTCGTCGGCAAGTCCGCCGAGCAGGTGAACAATCAGATCACACAGATCTCCCAGCTCGCCGAGCAGATCCAAAACCAGCTTAACATCTATCAGAACATGCTCCAGAACACCGCCCAACTTCCCGATCACGTTTGGGGGCAGGTCGAGAACGATCTGAAAACCTTGCAGAACGTCGTTTCGCAAGGGCAGGGGATCGCATTCTCGATGGGCAACGTCGACGACGTGCTGAAGCAGCGCTTCCAGAGCTTCGCCGATATGAAAAGCAAACTGCCGGACGACGCGAGCTTTTCCTCGACCTATCAGACATGGTCGACCGCGAACCGTGACACGATCGCCGGCACGTTGAAGGCCGCAAATCTGACGGCGGACCAGTTCTCCAGCGAGGAATCGACGATGTCCTCCCTTCGCTCGTTGTCGGAGTCGGCCGACGGGCAGATGAAGGCTCTACAAGTCGGACACCAAATCGCGGCGCAGCAAGTGGCGCAGATGCAGAAGCTTCGCGGACTGATCTCCCAGCAAATGACGATGATGGCCACCTGGTATCAATCCGAGCAAACCCAGAGGGATCTGGCCCAGGCCCGCCGGGAGAAGTTCTTCAACGCTCCTCAGATCGACATCCACGGCGGGCAAGAGATGAGGCCGCAATGGTAATCCTCCGTCCGTCACGCGCCCTTGAGGTCTTCTTTATTGTCATCGCTATCGTCCTGCTTGCGAGCACGCCTGCGATCGCACAGCAAAACGGCGCAGTTCTGAACACCCTCGAAAACTCCGTCGTTACCGCCGTCAAGGGCTGGGAAGCGACGGTGACGAACGCAGCGCGGTCGCTGTTCTGGATCCTCGCCGGCATCGAAATCGCCATCGCCGCGGTTTGGCTCGCCATCAATACGGCCAGCCTGGACGCCTGGTTCGCCGAATTGGTGCGCCGGATCATGTTCATCGGCTTGTTTGCCTTCATCCTCGACAAGGGCCCGGCCTTTGCCAAGGCGATTGTCGATAGCCTGTTTCAGATCGGTGCTGGCAACGGCTCCGTCTCGCCGGCAAACATTTTCGACGCCGGCATCCAGGTCGCCTCCAAGATGTCCGAACAGGTGAAGTTTGGCCTCTTCGAGGACAATTCGCTCGCCATCGCCGCCGTCTTTGCAATGGTCGTGGTCGTGGTGTCGTTTTCGCTGGTCGCGGCGATTTTCGTGGCCGTCATGGTCGAGATGTATGTCGGGCTACTCGCGGGTGTGATCATGCTCGGCCTCGGCGGCTCCTCCTTCACCAAGGATTTCGCGGTTCGCTATCTGGTCTACGCATTCTCCGTCGGCATGAAGCTGATGGGATTGGTGATGATTGCCAAAATCGGCTCGGACATCCTGCTCGGCCTCGGCGATGCGCCAACAGCGACCTCGGATCAGTTCATCACGACACTCTCGATTGCCGGGATCTCGGTCGTCATCTTCGTCGTTGCGATGTACGTGCCCCCAATCCTGCAGGGCGTCGTGCAAGGTGCCTCGGTTTCTGGCGGCATGGAAGCCATTCGCCATGGTGGACAGGCGGCAACCTTTACGGCCGGCGGCGCCTTTCTCGGCGCGAGCGCGGCATCAAAGGGGATGCAGGCGGCAAGTGTAGCCCGAGCAGGTGGCTCGTCCATGGCGGGGGCGGCCCTGCGCGGCATGGCATCTGGCATTGGCGGCGCGGGAAAGGCGACAGCATCCGCTGCCAAGGATAAGGCGATCGCGTCGCCTGGCGCTTACGCCGGCTCACTATTGGGTCTTGCAAACGCTAAGCTGGACGAGAGCCGTACTCCGCGCAGTTCGTCATCCAAACCCGCACCGCCGCCAATCGATGACACGAAATAAGGAGATCCTTTGGTAATGGCGACAGGTAATCCACCTGAAAATCCCTATCTTGCCGCACGTCAGGAATGGAACGAACGCTATGGCTCATATGTGAAGGCTGCGGCGGGCTGGCGCGTCGTCGGCATTATCGGCATGGTCATGGCGATCATTGGTTTTTCCTACGCGCTCTTCCAGAGCACGCAGGTCAAGCTCGTCCCCTATATCGTCGAAGTCGACAAATTCGGCACGGCCTCGAGCGCTGGATTTCCGGAGCAGATCGAATATGCCGACCCGCGGGTCGTCAGAGCGACGCTCGCAAGCTTCGTCTCGAATTTCAGGAGCGTCACACCGGATGCGGTCGTGCAGAAGCAGTATATCGATCGCACTTACGCACATTTGAGAACCTCCGATCCCGCGACCGAAAAGGTCAATGCCTGGTTCCGTTCCTCCTCGCCCTTCGAGAAGGCGAAGACGGCGACCGTCGCCATCGAGGTGAACAATATCGTGGCGCTCTCGGACCAGAGCTATCAGGTCGACTGGACCGAGTTCGAGCGTGATCGCAAGGGCCAGGAAACTGCTGTCCGACGGTTCCGCGGCGTCGCGACGGTCACACTCACGCCCCCGCAGGACGAGGCCATCATCCGTTTCAACCCGATAGGCCTTTATCTCCGCGATTTCGACTGGACAGCCCAGCTTTAAGAGGCATGCACTCCAAAATGAACACCAGAGCGATAAGTGTCCGGGTGGCCGGATCCATTGTGATCGCATTGACGATCAACGTTTCATCCTTGGCCGACGCATCACGGGCGGCAGCACAAAGTCTTTCACCGACCGAAACCAAAGGCACGGGAATTTCAGGGCGCTGGCGCAAAAGCAACGGGCTCGTGACGAAAGGTCCGGACGGCAAAGTGCTCTTCCTCTATGGGGAAATCCAACCCTCCGTGGTGTGCTCGCCTCTTCAGGTTTGCGATATCGAGCTGCAGGCCGGCGAGGTCGTCCGCGATGTGCTGGTGGGCGATACCGTGCGTTGGAAGGTCGAGCCGGCAACCTCCGGTCCTGCCGGCGATCAAGCGATCCATCTGATCGTGAAACCGTCGGAGGCCGGCCTCGTGACCTCAATGGTCGTGACAACCTCGCGGCGGACCTATCACATCCAACTCAAGTCCCATCAGACGCAATATATGGCGCGTGTCGGGTTCGAATTTCCGGAAGACGTCTCCATGAAACTTGCCGACGCCAACGCGCGCATGGAAGCAAGCACCAACCCGGGCGTCGGCGTTCCGGCTGAACAGCTGCGGTTCGGCTATTCGATTTCGGGAAGCGCTGCATGGCGGCCAAGTAGGGTCTACAGCGATGGCACGAAAACATACATTCAGTTCCCACGCTCGGTCTCCGGCATGGATGCGCCGGTGCTGTTTGTTGTCTCCGGCGGCGAAAATCGGATCGTCAATTATCGGATGAAGAACGACATGATGATCGTCGACTACGATGTCGACAAGGCGGTGCTGGTCTCCGGCGTTGGCTGGAAACAGGAGAAAATTACGATCCGGCGGAGCGGGCGATGATGAGATCCCTGTTCCTGCGCCGTATTCGCAGCGTCGGCCTTGCTGTCGCGCTCTTGCTTCTTGCTTCCGGTTGCCAGAGCCTTGGCTTCGGTGGCCTAGTTGCTAGCAGGGCACCAGCGGATATTCCGGCAGCGGCCGCGACCGCGATCGCATCCGACATGGCGAGCCGTTTCACCGAATACGTCGGTCCGGGCAACGGTGCTATCGGACTGAAGCAGGATGGCTCTCCTTTTGGGCAAGCCTTGGAGGCCGCCCTCAAAGGGCGAGGGTATGCAGTCCTCTCCAATCAGAAGACCGACGACGCCGGTGCGATCATCCCGCTCGCCTATGTCGTCGAGCCGTTCGAAGGGCAAGTTCTTGCACGGTTATCGACGAAAGATGTGGAGCTTAGCCGCGCCTACACGGTGAGCGGGGGAGGGGCGTCACCAACTAGCGCGCTTTCCGTGATGCGCCGCGGATAGGAGAGGAAACCATGGTGCAATCCATTAAACTTGGTGGGGTGTCGAACCAGAACCCGCAGAGCAGTATTCGGCGTGTCAATCGCCTCCCGATCGTCGTCGTGATTGTGCTCGTCGTCGCATTCCTTGGTGTCATCTTTTATGGCCTTGCCACACGTGGGCTGCTTCGCCGGGACAACGGTCCTGATGGGAGCTCCGGAAATCCGGCATCGACATTCGCCGACCAGCTCAAGCGCGGCGTCGGCGATGCGATCATTGGTGAAGCCCAACAAACCATGCCCCTCAAGCCAGCTCCTGTCGAAGCGAAGGATGAAAAAAAGGGTGACGTCAATCCGTTCGCACCACACCCTGAGCGTCGGCAGGAGACACAGCCATCCCAGGACCTCGAAACCGAAAACGCTTGGCGTGCCCGCCTGAAGCGCGAACAAGACGAGCAATATTTCCGCGAGCTGCAACGCCAACGGATGGCGAGACTTCAAGCCAATGACGCGGCCTATGATGCCCCCATCTCCATCGACCATGGGAAATTCGATGCCAAGGCAGGGACGATCTCAAATCCAAATGCCGCGACCGCTGCTGGAAGTTCGTCTGCGGCACCCGGCAGCGGGGCATCGGACCTCTATGCGGCGGCGCTGCGAGCAGGCATCGGCGGACAGAACCTCGATCCGAACGAGCAGAGGTCCAAAGAAGACTTCTTCAACGCCGATCTGAAGGAAGCCGGCTACCTACCCAACCGTGTCGTGCCGCAACAGTCTCTCTATGAGCTAAAACGAGGTTCGGTTATTCCCGCAACCCTGATTACCGGTATCAACTCCGACCTGCCAGGGCGGATCACAGCCCAGGTCAGCCAGAATGTCTTCGATTCTGCGACCGGACATCGCCTCCTGATCCCGCAGGGAACGAAGCTGTTCGGCCGATACGATAGCAAGGTGTCTTTCGGCCAGAACCGTGTACTCGTCGTTTGGACGGACATTATCTTTCCGAACGGCTCGACCCTTCAGATCGGCGGCATGGCGGGCACGGATGCTCAAGGCTATGGCGGCTTCAACGATAAGGTGAACAACCACTACCTGAAGACCTTCGGATCGGCGGTACTGATCGCGCTGATCGGAACAGGGATCGACGCTTCCGTGCCGCAGAGTTCGACACTCGCTACGCAGGATACGGCGTCCGATGCGGCGAGACGGAATTTCGCGGAAAGCTTTGGCCGTGTCGCCGAACAGACGATCAGTAAGAATCTAAATGTTCAGCCGACACTTGAGATCCGACCCGGATACAGGTTCAACGTTTTGGTTGATCAAGATATCATATTTCCAGGAGCCTATCGAATGTAGGCTACACCACTTTCAAGTCACACCCGCAAAACCACCATAAAACTCCAGGCGAGCGAGGTGTCTCGCCTCCATCCATCGTCAGCTTACCAAAATTTCCATGGTGATCAAGTTCGCGATGTTGGCCTTCCCGATCGGGATGATTTTCCGGATGGATGAGATTTCTTCCTCCTCGGTAAGTTTTTATGGATTCTTAAAAATTCTTCCTTTACGGTAAGCTCCATATAGGGAGATCGTATCATGATCCGTTCGGCCGCGGAATTCGGCGCACTTGTTCGAGAACACAGGAAAAAGCAGGGATGGACGCAGACCCAGCTTGCAGAACGTTGCGGCACCGGCGAACGGTTCATCGTTGACCTGGAGAACGGCAAGCCTAGCTGCCAACTCGAGAAATCCCTGATCGCGGCCCGAACGGTCGGCATCAATCTCGGCGACCTGAAAACCGCAGCACCGCCTGCTGCCCCGGAAGCCGATGACGATCTCGGCTACCTGCCCCGCTTCTCCTGATCAGGCGTCGCCGTGACCAGGATCTTCTACGAGACCTTGCCCGTTGCCAATCTCATCGACCGCGATGGGATTTCGCTCGCCTACGAGCCAAGTTGGGAGCAACGTGCTTCGGCCTTCCCGATCTCGCTGACCTTGCCGTTGCGGTCCGGTACCTATGGCGCTGAACGGGTCATGCCCTGGCTTGCCAATCTTCTGCCGGAAACGCACCTTTCCGAGATCGGCCAGCAGCTGAAGGTTTCGCCTCAGGACGTTGTCGGTCTTCTTATGCGCCTTGGCCGCGACACCGCGGGAGCCTTTTCGATTGGGGAACCGCGCCAAGACGGAAATAATTTCCGCGTCGTACCGGATGAGGCAGCGCTTGAGCGGATTTTGAACGAGCTGCCCGAGCGCCCCTTCCTGGTCGGAGAGCAGGGCGTGTCGATGTCTTTGGCGGGCGTGCAGGACAAGCTGCCTGTCTACATCGGTGAGGATGGCAACATCGCCATTCCCGTGGATGGCACCCCATCCACGCATATCCTGAAACCCGACATCAGACGTCTGACCTGCAGTGTTCAGAATGAAGCCTTCTGCATGACCCTCGCCAGGTTGTGCGAACTGGAGACCGCCGAGGTGACGACCGGTCGAGCGGGCAAGCGAGACTACCTGCTGGTCAAGCGCTACGACCGCATTGCAGACGCCGAAGGGACGATTCGCCGCGTCCATCAGGAGGATTTCTGCCAACTGCTCGGCCTGTTCCCGTCGGAAAAATATGAGCGCACCGGCCTTGCGCAGCGAGGCGGCGCGTCACTGGTTCGTATGTTTGACGCGCTGGCGCGCTACGTGTCGCCCGCCGAGAGACTGAAGCTGTTGGACGCCGTGATGTTCAACATTCTGATCTGCAACTCCGACTCCCACACCAAGAACTATTCCGTTCTCGTCGGTGCCGCCGGAACGGCCAAACTCGCGCCACTCTACGACCTGATGTGCGCGGCAGTCTATAAGCAGGTTGACCAGTCGCTCCCACAACAGATCGCGACAAAGAGCAATGCCAACGAACTTCACGGCAATGACTGGCGGCAATTCGCATCGGCCGTCGGCCTCAGCCCTGCTGTCGTGACAAAACGGATACGGGAACTCTCCGACAGGGTTGCCTCGAAGCTCGAAGAGGCCCTGGGGGAGACAGAGCGGTATCCCTCATTTCATCGAGATTTTGGGGCGGACATAGTGTTTCTCATTCGCAGGAGGTGCCAGCGGATCAGACGACAGGCTGTCGGGTAGCCCGTATTCGCCCCGCCCCGCGCTTTGACGTGGATTGAGGCAAGATAGAGGCTGCCTCTTTCCGTTCCGGCCCAAATGGCATCTCAAGCCTCTGACCAGATAGAGCCCGGAGGATCGCGTTTTAAGCTTGAGATTCCGTTTCTTCGCGGAAATGATTTCCGCGTCGGGCGCTACATCGGACTGTACATGGAGCGATACAATGCGCGATACCATTCATGGCTGAACTTCCCTTTTGAGGGCAATCGGTCAGGAATTTACGAGGAAACCCAAGGGCTTGCGGGTAGTTGGGGAAGAGTGACCCAACAAATGGCGGAGAGGGTGTGGATTTGAACCCACGATGCCCTTGCAGGCATGCCGCATTTCGAGTGCGGTTCAGGTGAAAAGCGAGCAAGTGCTCTTTCGATTCATGCGTCTCAACTATAGACACCACTGCCAAAAGAGGAGACGTATCAAACCGATGGCGACGCATTGACCACGCTTCGTCTTGCTCAGGTTTCCGCAATGCGCATCTCTGCGATAAGACCACGAGGCTGATGCGAACGTAGCCGTAAACTTCCATGATGCGAGTGGGCAATGTCTG
This sequence comes from Rhizobium sp. P28RR-XV, assembly GCF_012641385.1. Lineage (NCBI taxonomy): Bacteria > Pseudomonadati > Pseudomonadota > Alphaproteobacteria > Hyphomicrobiales > Rhizobiaceae > Rhizobium > Rhizobium sp. P28RR-XV. The sequence goes on along the minus strand of NZ_JABAIG010000014.1, from coordinate 53,534 downwards.
CGACGATGGATAGACCAAGACCGAAGCCTGCCTTTCCATCTGTTCTCGCGGAATCGACTTTGAAAAATGGTTCCAGAACCTTTTCGTGAAGCGAAGCGGGTATACCCGGACCGTCGTCGATCACGGAAATCGAGAAGCCCCTGCCGTTGTCGGCCAGGTGGACATCGACATGCTCGGCGAACTTCACGGCATTCTCGCAGAGATTGGTAACTGCGCGCGTAATCGAAAGCGGCCGACAGTTGGCGACCAGCTTATTCGGCCCGCTATAGCTAACTTTGTGTCCAACATCGGAAAAGTCGCTACAAACAGTCTGAAGGATGCTTGCTACATCGACCCGTTCAACGTCCTCCGTTGCATAGTCGTCGCGAAGGTAATTTAGGCTTTCCGCGAGAAGGTTGTCGATATGGTCAATATCTGCCAGCAAAGTCTCCCGCAATGCCGTGTCCGCCATGCGCTCCGTTCTTAATCTGAGCCTTGTGAGTGGAGTGCGCACGTCGTGGCTGATGCCGCGTAACATGCGGGTCCGTCCTTCAACCATGAGGCGGATACGATTACGCATTGCGTTCAGCGCTCGTGCCAGCGAGACGATTTCGATCGATCCGCGCTCCTCGAATATCGGAGAGCTGTTGTTGATGTCCGCCTGCATCGCGGCATCGGAAATTCTCTTTATTGGTTCGGTGATCGCCCGTATGGCAAACGCGAAAAAGAAGGCGATCAACACAATGACGGCGATAAAATAATAGAAGCTTTGGCTGAGAGACGAGCTTGTCATGATGGCATCTGGAAAGCCGAAGAAAATGACCATGTTCTGATCATCTACCTTTTCGGCAATGATCCTGCGATCATCCATGAAGGCACGCCAACCGCCAAGCGGTGCTTCACCGTCCGGAGGAAACAGAAAGTCAATAATGGTCTCGGCTATTCCCTGCATTTCTGGAGAGGTGGTGAAGTTGTCTGCTACGGAGACGGGAGCTAGCGAGACGTCCAGCCCGGCGCGTCGAGCGTTCGCCAGTATCGAATTGCGCTCGGGGGGGGACGCTTTGCTTAACAGAAGTGCGATCGTCTTGACCTGCGCCGCGGCATTTTCCAGATTTGGAACGGCGTAGTCGTTCTTCGCCAAATTCTCCAGCGTTCTTCCGGTGACGATGACCGTTACCAGAGCCACAAGAATGATAACGGTAATCTGGCCGCGAAGCGTCTTTGGCATTGCCCCAATATTTCTAGCCATCGAGTTCTTCCACGTCAGCGGTAAAAATATATCCGCCTAGCCGGACCGTTTTGAGCAAAACGGGGTCTCGGGGATCGGCTTCGATCTTCTGTCTCAAGCGGCTGATATGAACATCAATGCTTCGTTCGACCGGGCCGGCCAGACCAGCATGCGTAACGGTCAGCAACTGCTCTCTCGTTAAGACGCGCCCCGGATTGCTGCAAAACGCCAGCAAGAGATCGAACTCGTGCGTGGTCATTGCGACGCGTGCTTTGCTTGGATCATGCACTTGGCGTCGGATTGGATCAACGCTCCAGCCGTCAAATCGGAAATGACGCTTTCGTGGGCTGTCGTTGCGAGCCGGCGCCAGTTTGGCCCGTCGCAACAAGCCCTTAATTCGCGCCGTCAATTCTCGCAGGACAAATGGTTTTGTCACGTAGTCGTCGGCACCGATCTCCAAACCGACAATTCGGTCGATATCGCCGCTCACGGAGGTCAGCATCAAAATCGCGATGTCGCTTGCAGCGCGAAGGCGACGGCAAATGCTGAAACCGTCTTCGCCCGGCAACATCACGTCCAGCAGCACGAGATCGAATTCCAACGCGCGCATCTTGGCATCCATGGCCGCGCCATCGCCTGCCACCTCCACCAGCATTCCCTGCTCGACCAGGCTATCGCGAACCATGCCGGCGATTTGTGCGTCATCTTCAACAATCAGAATTCTGGGCGCCTCAGAGGCCGTTCGTCCTGTGTGGTCCATGTGCCTTCCCCTCTGAACTCGCTCACCTCCTATCATATCGAGAGCGGTATTTCGGCGGCCAAATATTAAGTTTTGTTGCAGGACCGCATTATCGGGCGCTGTCCAGAAACAAAACTTAACATCATTCAACACATGCGAGGCACTCCGCGTGAGACAGATCGGCGGTGACGTCTGAAACCTCTCAAATCGACGCGCACCAGTAAAATTGGAGTGCTCATGCCATCATTCAATTTTTGGACAGCAGCGACCGCAGCGGGATGCCTTACGACCACCATCGATGCCGGTGGATCCGCCAATCTTTGCGCAAAAGCTGCAGACCTCGTTCACACCGCATTCAAAGGATTTTCGATCCTTGTGGGGGATCACAATGCTTAACTATACGTTGATCGGCGCGATCGCCGCACTTGCAGTTTTTCTGGCCGCTTGCTCAGACGAAACACCCTCCCCAAAGACGCCGCGTTCCATTCGCGCCATGACGGTTACGTCGGAATTATTAGGCGAAACCTTCAGCCAGACCGGCGAGATCCGCGCACGCTACGAAATACCGATGAGCTTCCGGCTCGACGGTCTTCTCGTCAAACGGATAGACGTTGGCTCCGCCATTAAGGCGGGCGATATCGTCGCCTCGGTTGACAAGACGCCCTCGCTCAACAACGTGGCAGCGGCCAAGGCGCAATTGGACGCGGCAGTTTCCGAAGTGTCGATCGCCGATCTCACGGCTGCACGCAATTGGGAACTGCTTTCAAAAAACGCCATATCGCAAGCTCAGGTCCAGCAGGGTGACGCCAATCTCAAGGCCGCCAGAGCGAGGCTGGAAGTGGCATCCGCATCGCTCGCAAATGCGGAACAGACGCTTTCCTATACGGATTTGAAGGCAAACCGCGACGGCATCATTTCCGCAGTGTCGGTCAATGAAGGACAGGTGGTGGGCACCGGGCAAACCGTGCTGACGCTCAGTTCGAATACCGAGCTCGACGCCGTCTTCGACGTTCCCGAGCAAATCTTGAGCGAGCAAATGCGCGACATTGAGGTCCAAGTCAGGTCGATCTCCAATCCAGCCGTCATCGGAAAGGGAAAAGTCCGGGAGATTACGCCATCCGCCGACACAGCCACACGGACCTATCGTGTGAAGGTTACGCTGGAAAGTTCGATCGACAGTTTCCCCTTGGGCGCAGCCGTGACAGGTACGGTCGTCCTCTCGCCCACGCGGGTGTTCAAAGTACCAGCATCGGCGTTAGCCAATGTTGGAGGGAACCAGGCAGTGTTCGTGTACGACACGGCCACGAAGTCTCTCACGGCCCGTGGCGTCAAGGTCGCGCGATATGACGACCATGACATGTTGATCTCCGAGGGTCTGGCCGACGGCGAGATCATCGCGACCGCCGGGGTCAGCAAATTGCGCGACGGCGAACTGGTGTCCCTTGAGAAGGATCTTCGCTCGTGATCGACCACCGCCCGAACATGCAATCGCGCTTCAATCTGTCGAGCTGGGCTATCAATCATCGGTCTCTCGTCGTCTTCCTCATGCTTGCGACCATGGTTGCCGGTGTCCTGAGCTATCAAAAGCTTTCCCGTAATGAAGATCCGCCATTTACCATTAAAACCATGGTTGTCGGCGCACGCTGGCCAGGTGCGAGCGTCACTGACACGGTAAACCTGTTAACGGACAAGCTTGAGAAAAAACTCTCGGAAACTCCCCATCTCGACTACACACAAAGCTATACGAGACCGGGGCAATCGGTCATCATGGTGAACCTGCGGGACGACACGCCACCGAGTGATGTTGACGGAATCTGGTACACCGTTCGCAAGAAAATGTCGGACATAGCAGGCACGCTTCCCGACGGCGTGCAGGGACCTTTCTTCGACGACGAGTTTGGCGATACGTTCGGCAGCATCTACGCGTTCCGTGCGGAGGGCTTTTCTCACCGCGAGCTGCGAGACCGCGTCGAGGCCATCCGTCAGGAAGTCCTTTCTCTGCCTGATATCGGCAAGGCAAACATCCTCGGCGCTCAAGAAGAACAGATCGTCATCGAGTTCTCACCGGGTAAGCTTGCCAGCCTGGGAATCGATCCTTCCGCGGCAATCGATGCCATCAGGGCACAAAACGCGGTCAACCCGGTGGGCACCGTCGAAACCACCGAAGAGAAGATTTCGGTTCGGGTCAGTGGGGCTTTCGCTTCTGAAGAGGGTCTGAAGGACGTCACGCTGAAACTGGGAAGTCGCTATTTCCGGCTTGATTCCATCGCCACGATTTCCCGCAGAACCATGGATCCTCCCGCCGCCTCGGTACGCGTCAATGGCAAGGAGGCGATTGCGCTCGCCGTCTCGATGGCGAAAGACGGCAACTTGCTTGCATTCGGTCAGACACTAAACGCACGCATGAAAGCCATCGCCGCCAAACTTCCTTACGGGATCGAAATGACCAAGGTCGCCGATCAATCGACCGTCGTCCAAGATGCTGTCGATGGCTTCATGAAGGTTCTCGTCGAAGCCGTCGTCATCGTCCTTGCGGTTTCGTTCGTATCATTGGGTTGGCGCGCCGGTCTGGTCATTACCGCCTCGATCCCCCTCGTTCTTGCCCTCACATTTGTCGGAATGGAGATTGCCGGCATAGGGTTTCAGCGAATCTCGCTGGGCGCACTGATCATCGCTCTGGGCCTGCTGGTCGATGACGCCATGATAACGGTCGAAAGCATGATCTCCTGCCTCGAACAGGGGAAGTCTCGCTCGACTGCAGCAACCCATGCCTATGAGACCACCGCATTTCCAATGCTGACGGGCACGTTGGTCATGATTGCGGGCTTCTTGCCCATTGGCTTTGCCGCTTCGGGTGCGGGCGAATATACGTTCTCCCTCTTCATGGTGGTTTTTATCGCGCTTGTATCCTCGTGGATCGTGGCCATTCTGTTTTCGCCGATCCTTGGCACCTGGATATTACCGCGGAGCTTGGGGCATGGTCATAAACGCACAGGATGGGTCGTCCGGACGTACCGCAAGGCGCTTGACTGGACGCTACAACACCGTTTTGTGACCATTCTCAGTGCGTTCCTGGCATTCGGCCTGTCGATCTTCGGCGCCGGACAGCTCGAAGAGCAATTCTTTCCCGCCTCTGATAGGCCGGAATTACTGGTAAGCCTGACGCTTCCCCAGAATGCGTCCCGGGCAGCGACAGACGCGCGCGCCCGCGAGTTCGAGGCCATACTCCGGACGGATCGCAATATCGATCACTTCATAACCTATATCGGCTCCGGCTCCATTCGCTTTTATCTGCCGATGGATCTGCAGCTCGACAACGACAACGTGACGGAGACTGTTGTCGTCGCCAAAAGCGTCGAAAAAAGAGAAGCGGTGCGGCGCAAAATTCAAAGGGTCCTTTCAGAGCGCTTTTCCGACCTCGTCACGCGCGTTTCGCCTCTCGAACTTGGACCGCCGATTGGATGGCCACTGAAGTTCAGGGTTTCGGGTCCTGACTACGAGCAGGTTCGCCTTTTGTCTGCCAAGGTCGCCGCGATCATGGCCAAGAATCCCCAGACCCGCGACATCAACCTTACCGCAGGCGAACCTCAGAAAAGCGTGACGATCGAGGTCAACCAGATTGAGGCGCGCGCGTTGGGTATGAGCTCGGAGTCCATCGCGAGCGAAATTGCCACCATCTTTTCCGGGTCTAAAGCGACGACGGTACGCGATAAGGACAAACTCATCGACGTGATGGTCGAGGGCACCGATGCGGACCGCAGATCGGTTGCAGCAATCAGTAATCTCCAATTGCGCACGGGCGATGGAAACTATGTCCCTCTCCGTCAGGTTGCGACAATCGTCGATGGCATCGAGGATCCGATCATCTGGAGACAACAGGGCAAACCGATGATCATCGTCCAATCGGATGTAGACAAGGGCGCACTCGCCGCAACGGTCGCAGGGCAGGTCAATCGGGAACTTGACGCTCTAAGATCGGATCTCCCCATGGGGTATTCCATCATTGCGGGTGGCATTACCGAAGAAGCTGAAAAGGGGAACTCTTCGATTTTTGCCGTCATTCCGATGATGCTCTTCGTGATCGCGGCCCTGCTTATGATCCAGCTGCAAAGATTTTCGAGGATGGCCCTTGCGCTTCTAATGGCCCCATTCGGTTTAATCGGAGTGGTGCTCGCAATGCTGCCTACCAGCACACCGATGGGCTTCGTCGCGCAACTTGGGGTCATCGCATTATCGGGAATGATCATCCGAAACGCGGTCCTTCTCATTCAGGAAATCGACCAAGACGTTGCGCAAGGTCAAAGTTCCACGCAGGCCATCATAGGCGCTACCCTCCACAGAGCGCGACCGATCGTCCTAACCGCGTGTGCCGCAATTCTCGGCATGATTCCAATCGCTTCAGAGATCTTCTGGGGACCGATGGCGTTTGCGATCATCGGCGGCCTAGCCGTGGCAACCGCTTTGACTTTGACGTTACTTCCCTGTGCCATGTCGCTGTTGCTTTCCATCGAAGGGTGCCAGCCCACCCGGGAAGAAACTCTTTGCTCCGCGGCTAAAGCCTGAGCCAACCGTTGGCGCATTCCAAACCAATCCGTTCACATATTTCTTCGAAAAAAGGATAGATGCTCAATGCGATATTTCGCTTCACGTTGCACGATCGAGGCTAAAAGCCGTCGGCTCACTTACAGGTCCTGGTCTAAGAGCTTCGCGCCTCTTTTTCTCGTCCTGATGTTGGGCAGTTGTAGTTCGGTACCGTTGACGCAATCGGGCGCGCTAGGTTCCTACGACAGACTGGGTCCCGTCGAAGGACGGGTCAGCAAGGCACGAACCTTTCTGGACGCTCAAGCATTGTCGGCCGCGACGACCGTCAGCATTTCTCCGACGCGGCTGTCACCTCAAGCATATTCGAAAATACATGACGAAAAAAATGGTAAGCTCGTCTCAAACGCGCTCGACCGTGCTTTGTGCATTGATCTGAGCGACAAGTTTAATATCGTTCGTTCGGGGGAAAAGGCCGATCTAACTATTCAAGCGGTTATCACAGACATCGTACCGACAGGCAAAATCGCTGCCGGCGTATCTAAGGTAGCCACCTTGGGAACGTCTGTCGTTCTGCCCGTAGGCGTTCCTCGCCTTCCCATTGGCCTGGGCGGACTTGCTGTGGAAGCGGAAGCTGTCGATGCAGGCAATACTCAAAGAGCCGCGATCGTCTGGTCGCGCGGAGCCAACTCGATTACGAATGGTCCTCGCGTATCTGAAGTTGGCGACGCATATAGTTTGGCGTCATCCTTTGCGGATCAGTTCTCGCGGATGCTGGTAAAGGCGCAAAAACCATCGGGGCTGAATTTTTCTCTTCCATCCGGCCAAAAACTCAAGTCCCAACTTGGCGGGGCGCCGAAGAATGCTGCCTGCGAAGCATTCGGACGTGGTTCCGGCATTGGTGGGATTCTAACCGATGCCATGGGTGCGCCGCCTTCGTGGTCCGATCATAAGCCGAACGAGTAAGCTGCGACGACGCGCCTTGCTTGGCATGTAAGGGCCACTACTTTCCGAGCCACTAACACTGAAGAATTCAACAGCCCGAAGCTAAAATGGATAGGTGCCGGCGGGAGTACCACTCCCGCCGGTTAACGTTTTGGGCGCATTTCCATTGTTCTGTTCGCCCGATAGCCGCGACATTGCCAATCACTAAGACTGGCCGCCGAATTTGTCTTGCTCGGCATGGGGTAACGATGCGAAGTTCGATTTGCGAAACCAGCGCATATCAGACTCTTCCTTTCGACTTCTACCCCCAGCCGACGATACCCTTGATTTCCAGGAAATCATGGATTGCCCAGTCGGCATATTCGCGGCCGTTGCCGGACTGCTTGTAGCCACCGAAAGGCGCGAACGTGTCCCAGCTCGGATAGTTGAGATAGACGGAACCGGCGCGCATGCGCTTTGCGACCGCGCGTGCGCGGTCGATATTTTCCGACTGGATATAGGCGGCGAGACCATAGACAGTGTCGTTGGCAATGCGAACTGCATCCTCTTCGTCTTCATAGGAAATAATCGACAGCACCGGTCCGAAGATTTCCTCGCGCGAAATCGTCATGCCGGGCGTGACGTTACCGAAGACCGTCGGGCGGATATAGTAGCCGCGGTTCAGCCCCTCGGGGCGTCCCGGGCCGCCGGTCACCAGCGTCGCGCCTTCGCTGATGCCGCTTTCGATCAGCCGCTGGATCTTGTCGTACTGGATCTGGCTGACGACCGGGCCGAGATCGACCCCGTCGGCGCGCGGATCGCCGGTCTTGAACGCTTCGGCGGCTTTCCTGGCGATCGAAAGCACCTCATCGTGGCGTGCGGCAGGAACCAGCATACGGGTCGGCGCATCACAGGACTGGCCGGAATTGCTGAAGCAGCCCTGAACGCCCTTGGTGACGGCGGTTTCGAAATCGGCGTCATCAAGGATGATATTGGCCGACTTGCCGCCAAGTTCCTGGGCCACGCGCTTGACGGTATCGGCAGCCGTCTTGGCAACGATGATACCGGCACGTGTCGAGCCGGTGAAGGAGACCATGTCGACGTCAGGGTGCCCTGCCATCACCTGGCCGACGTCGGGACCGGTGCCGTTCACCAGATTGAAGACACCCTTCGGCGTTCCGGCGGCGGCCATGACTTCGGCGAAGATGATGCCGCTGATCGGCGCGATTTCCGACGGCTTCAATACCACGGTGCAGCCTGCGGCGATCGCCGGAGCGACCTTGCAGACGATCTGGTTCAACGGCCAATTCCAGGGCGTGATCAGCGCGCAGACGCCAATCGGCTCCTTGACGACAGTAGTGGACCCGCGCTTTTCGCTGAACTTGTAATTCTCGAAGGCGGCGATGGTGGCTTCCATGTGACCGCGTCCCGCCCAGGCCTGGGAATCGCGCGCAAACGGCAATGGCGCACCCATTTCCTGGCTGACCGCCTGGGCGATATCTTCGAAGCGGTCGTTGTAGCATTCGAGGATCCGCGTCAGCAGAGCCAGACGCTCTTCCTGCGATGTCAGCGAGAAGGTCTCAAACGCCCGCTTCGCGGCGGCGACCGCCTTGTCGACATCGGCCATAGAGCCGGCGGAGATCGCCGTATAGACCTCTTCGGTCGACGGATCGATGACCTCGATCGCCTTCGGCGTGACCGGATCGACCCAGGCGCCATCGATGAAGAATTTCAGGTGATTGTTCATATGGTCTCCAATGTCGTTGTTTGGTTCAGGCCGGAAGCACCGGGCATGCGGCGCCGGGCCGGAGCGAGGCAAAGAAATGTTCCCCCACCGTCATGGCGGCAAGTTCCGATTGCCGCGGTATATCGGCCGTTAGGCTGTATTTGTCTTGGGTCCGCAGGTGGACGCGCAGGCTGCGGCCATGAAAGACGACGCTCTCCACGGTCACCGCCACCGAGCCTTCGATCCGGTTCGGAGAGACCTGAATATCTTCAGGCCGTATGCCAATCGTCGCGGCATCACCGGTCTTCAGTCCGACCGCCCCGCTTGCAGGCATGTTCAGGCTCAGAGCGCCTGCAGTGAAGCGCAATAGCGATGCTTCGCGTCCGGCAAGCCGCGCATCCAGCAGATTCATCGTACCGATGAAACCGGCAACAAACCTCGTTGCAGGCTGATCGTAGAGCACGGATGGCGAAGCGATCTGTTCGATCTCCGCCTTGTTCATGACGACGATGCGGTCGGAGATCGACAGCGCCTCGGTCTGGTCGTGCGTGACCATCACGAAGGTCGTGCCGAGTTCGCGCTGCAGCCGCTTCAGCTCAACCTGCATCTGTTCGCGCAAATGTGCGTCGAGGGCCGAGAGAGGTTCATCGAGAAGCAGGACCCGGGGTTCGCAGACGATTGCTCTGGCAAGCGCGACGCGCTGGCGCTGACCGCCGGAGAGCGCCTGGACGCGCTGATTGATCTTGTCGGCCAGACCCACCATGTCGAGCGCCGCGGCAACCCGTTTGCGGCGCTCTGCGCCAGCGATTTTCCTCAGCGACAGGCCGAAGCCGACATTCTCCGCCACCGACATGTGCGGGAAAAGCGCATAGTCCTGGAAGACTGTATTCACCGGCCGGTCGAAGGCGCGCAGCGGCGTGATGTCCTTTCCATCCAGCCGCACCACGCCTTCGGTGGGCGCCTCGAAACCGGCGATAACGCGCAGCGTCGTGGTCTTGCCGCAGCCCGACGGCCCGAGAAGGCTCAGGAATTCGCCTTCATCGATCGACAGGTTGATATCGTTGAGGCCGACGATGCCGCCGGCGAAATGCTTCGAGAGATTTTCCAGGCGAACAAGGACATCACTCGCCATCACGCGTCTCCGAAGGCTTGGTCGTGTTGACCCACAAGATGGTGCAGCGCTCGGCGCCCGGATTGCGGAACGAATGAAGCAGCGTGCTCTTAAAGGCGAAGCTGTCACCCGTCTTCAGAAGATAGCGCGTGGAATCGACAACCAGTTCGGCCTCGCCGGTCGTGACAATACCGAACTCGTGGCCGCTATGCGCATAGGCCTCGGTTCCGCCGCCGGGCTCGACGGTAACGACCATGCCGGTGAGCGACGCACCGGGGGGCGATAGCAGATCCTTGGTGATGCCTTCGGAACGGACCGGCAACGGGCGGCGGCTGTTTGCCCGCACGCAATAAAGATCGTTGACCGGTTCGTTGCCATCGGCAATCAGTGCCGAGGGCTCAACGTCGAGTGCTGCGGCCAGCGGCCAGATCACCCTGACCCGCAGCGATGACATGCCGCGCTCGATCTGGCTCAATGCTCCGATCGATATGCCGGCTCTCGACGCGAGATCAGCCAGCGACAGGCTTCTTTCGAGCCGCAGGGCCCGGACGCGCCTGCCGACGCGGACATCGGCCTCGTCCACCTCCCGCGCCTTGCCCGTCAAATCGTCCGCGTCCATCGCCCCTCCAAAGTCAAATATTGGGAAATGGCCCGGACAACCGCATCCGGGCCACGAATGGCAGCCTCAGCCGCCTGCCTTTACCTTTTCGAACATCTTGGCAAGATCGTCATTCTGCTTCATCGGGCCGGTAAACACGGTCGACTTTAGCATGGTCTCGGGATCCGCCGGCAGCTGCAGGTTCTCCAGTTGATCCTTCGGAACGGCAGCGAAAGCCGACGTGGTCGATGCACCATAGCCGTAGTTCTCGATCAGCGTCTTGCCCGAATCCGCCTCCAGACGGCTGTTGATGAAATCATAGGCGAGATCGGTATTCTTGGCATCCTTGAGCATGACGAAGCCGCAGGCCCAGGTCAGCATGCCTTCCTTCGGCTTCATGAATTCGACCGGTACGCCCTGTTTCTTCAAGGCGACGGCCGAAGCATTCCAGGTCATTGCCGCCACGAGCTGGCCGCTCGCAAGCGACTGCTCGACGGAGGTCATGTCGGTCGTGTAGGCGGAAACGAGCGGGCGCTGTTCGCGGAGCTTGTCGGCGACCTTGCCGATCTGCTCCTGCGTCATGTCGAAGGGGCTGACGCCGGCGAGCAGCGCGGCGACAACAGGCGTGTCGTGAACGGCGTCGATGGTCGCGATGCGGCCGGCATACTGCTTGTCCCACAACAGGTTCCAGCTCTGCTCGGGGTTCTTCACGAGGTCGGTGCGGTAAAGCACCGATGTATTGCCCCAATCCCAGGGAACCATCCAGACCTTGCCATCACCGGCCTGAAGATCCGGCAGGTTGCGGAAGACGGGGAATATCTTGTCCCAGTTCTTGATCTTGGCGGTCTCGATCGGCTGCAGCAGGCCCTCCTTGTTCCAGCGGGCCACCTTGTCGTAGCAGGGGTGGGCAATATCCGGATGGAAGCCTGCCTTCACCTTGGTAAAGGCATCGTCGTCGTCGCCGAAGACGGAGATGTCGACACTGTCGGGATGCGCCGCGGTGAACGCCTTGTGGAAATCGGGCAGCTCATAGCCCGACCACGTAAAATAGGTCAGCTTGTCGGCCGCCGCCGCCGGCAAGGTTAGCGATAGCGACAGGGCGATCGCCGTCAGGGCGCCGGATGCGCGTCTGGCGAAATGGCCTTTATGATCATGTTTCATGGCAGTTCTCCTCTTTGATTTTTTCATGTCAGGCGCTGGAAGATGATCGCGACAGACCGCGCTGACGCAGAAGCTCGGCACAGCCGGCGATAATGATCGATACGGCAAGGATCGCGGTCCCAAGCGCCATCACGGTCGGCAGCGACTTCGGAAAACGCAGCTGGCTCCAGATATAAAGCGGTAGAGTCGGTTGCGTGCCGGCCAGGAAGAAGGCGACGATGAATTCGTCGAACGAGGTGAGAAAGGCCAGCATGAAGGCCGATCCGACAGCTGGCAGTGCTAAGGGCAGCATGATGCGCCGGAAGGTGATCATTTCTCCCGCGCCGAGATCTTCGGCAGCCTCGGGAATGCTGCGCGGAATGGAGGCGAAGCGCCCACGCATGATGATGACGGTCGTCGGCAGGCAGACGAGAACATGGCCGAGCACGATCGCCAGCCGCGAGGGACCGAAGCCCAGGAGGTTCACGAGGATCAGCAGCGAAATGCCGACGACGACGCCCGGAATGAGGATCGGCAGGCGGGCGATGCCCGAAATCAGCCTGGCAAAGTGAGAGCGGACCTGGGTGTCCATATAGGCAATGGTGATGCCGCAGAGCGTCGCGATCGCAGCGGCGGCAAGCCCGATCGCCACGCTAGTCAACAGCGCGCCTGTCAGCGTCGCATTGCCAACAAGCGTTTCATACCACGCGAAGGTGAAGCCCTTCAGCGGGAAAGCCGCCTGAATGGAATCGTTGAAGGAGAATAGCGGGATCAGCGCGACCGGCAGATAAAGGAAGACGAGATAGAGCCCGACATACCAGCGCAGCCATCCACCGCCCGATGTTTTCGGCTGGGAGCGCTTCATGTGCGGCTCCCGAACAGACGATTGGCCTGGCGGACGATAAGGATCACGGCGAGAATGAGCAGCATGACCATGACCGCCAGCGCCGCGCCAAACGGCCAGTCATTGGCCTTGCCGAACTGCGCCTGCACTAGAGAACCGATCATCGTGCTCGCCGGTCCGCCGATCAGGGCCGGTGTGACGTAGTCGCCAACCGTCGGCACGAAGACAACGACCGCTGCCGACAAGACGCCCGGCATGGAATTCGGCAGGATGACCCGGCGAAACGTCGTGAAGGGCTTTGCGCCGAGATCGGCGGCAGCCTCCATCAGCGATTTCGGAATGGTCTCAAGCGCGACGAAGATCGGCAGGATCGCAAAAGGCGCGTAGGCATGGGCGAGCGTCAGCACCACGGCCGGGGGTGTATTGAGAAACAGCGTCGAGGGCTCGGAAGTAAGCCCCGAGAGCATCAGGGCCGAATTCAGCACGCCATTATAGGCGAGCACGATCTTCCAGGCGAAGACGCGAAGAAGATAGCTCGTCCAGAACGGCAGCGTCACGAGAAAGAGGATCAGGCCACGACGCTGACCGGCGTGAAAGGCCAGATAATAGGCGACGGGATAGGCCGTCACGACGGTGACCAGCGTGACCAGACCGGCAATCGTCAACGATCGGAGCGCGACGAGGCCATAGAGCGGATCGGTCAGCACCGTGGCGAAATTATCGAGGGACAGACCCGTGCCGAGCAGCGAGCCGTCATTGCTGCGTACCGATAGAAACAGCACGAGCGCCAGGGCGAAGAGGACGAGCACCAGGGTGACGAGCGCGCCGGGAGCGAGCATGACGCCACGGAAGAACCGTGTCCTGTCAAATGCCCTGGACGGAACCGCTGCATCAATCATGGCATCGCCTACATGGAAATGAAATTTCTTCTATAATTTTCATTTTTATGAAAGTGTCAAGAAGCGATTCATATCCTACTTTTCGACGGCATCCAGCAACCGGTACCACGCGATGGTCGCGGCAACCCCGATCTGCCAGAAGGCGTGAAACGGGATCGGCCGGATGGGGCTGACCGGAAACGGCAGCACGGCGGCGTCTCCGGTTTCGATGTAACGCGCGAACCGCTGACCGAGCGCCGTCATCATGCCAACGCCGCGTCCCTGGCACCCAACCACCGTCAGCAGGCCGGGCTCCGGCTGGTGAATATGCGGTAGGTGATCCGGTGTCACCGCGACACGTCCGAACCAGCGATGCTCGATCGGAATGCCCGCGAGCGCGGGATACAGCCGCCGCATGGCGCGCTCCAGATGCTTCCAATCTGCCTCGCTCTTCGGCTCCGCCATCCTTCCGCGGCCACCCAGAACAAGACGGCCATCAACGCTCTTGCGGTAATAGACAAGGATGCGGCGAGAGTCGGAGACGGCCTGCTTCCCGGGCAGGATTACCCTTTGAAGCGCATCCGGAAGCGGTGCCGTTGCGATCTGGAACGAGTGCAGCGGCACGATGGTGCGGGCGAGCCCCGGCAGCAATTCGTCGCTATAGGCATTGGTGGCAATCACGACAAACCGCGACCGGATCGATTGGCCGGCCGTGGTTTTTACCGTCCACGCACCATTTTCCCGGCTGATCGACACCGCTTTGGCACCCTCGGCGATGCGCACTCCTGCTTTCTCCGCCATCAAAGCCAGTTGCGTTACGAAGGCCAACGGATCGATGATGCCGGCACGGCTGTCGAGCCAGCCACCCAGATAGCCCCGCGCACCCGTCAGCCTTTCGATCTCGTCCGCATCGAGCATGCGGACATCGGCTCCCCGGGCCCGCCATTGCCGATCGCGACGCTGTGCCGTTGCGAGCGCCTTCTCCGTATGGGCCGCCTGGATCCAGCCATTGCGGGTCCGCGGAACGTCCAGCCCCTCGCGATCGATCAGATCGAAAACGGCATCCGCGGTGGACTGGGCAAAATCGATCAGCGCCTCGCCGCGGACCTGGCCAAAATGCTCAAGAAGCCATTCAGGGTCGTATTTCAGGCCGGGTATGACTTGTCCGCCGTTCTGGCCGGATGCGCCGGTGCCTATTTCGTTTTTGTCGATTACCCGTACCGATTTTCCTAGCCTGGCGAGTTCGAGCGCTGTGGAGAGCCCCAAGAAACCTGCACCGATGACCGTGATGTCAACGCCCTCTTCCTGCGCTAGCGGCGCTGGCGAAATTCTACCACCTGATGGGGCATTCCAAACAGAGCGGGAAAAAGGCATCGTCAGTCTCCAATTGATATACGTGAAAAACCATAACCGAGTTTCAAAAATGTGAAATAGATTTTTGCCCTTTGGTAGTCGGGTCAGGGGCTGAGCGATTTGCTCGATAAGCAGCTTGATCCTGGATAAGCTGATGTTTGGATCTGAGAGCACCCTCCCGACGAAGGTGGTACACTTGCATGGCTATGCAATTCCAAGCGAGCGTTGCGAAGTCGGGCTGACGTTTGGCTGTTGTAACACAGAGGACATCCGCCAAAGCGGAGTGACAAACAACGGGCCTCGTCACGGCATATGCCGAGCGTGCGGGAACATACGAATTACGATGGGCTGCCGAACCGGGAAGTTTCCGTTGAGTTTTTGGCATCAAGAATGGCTTTGAACTCTCAAAACGAGTCTGATCGCCATTTTTCTTTGAGGAAGTCCACGAAACGCTGGGTTTTGGCAGGGAGTAGCCTGGTCTCAGTGATTGCATTGATTGCTATCGGCGTTGCTTCCCAATCGGACATGATCCTTCGAATGTTCCCCCTGGCAACATCCACTTCGGCAACACGCTCCGCCAGCACAGCTATGCCCAACCCAAGACCACAAAGACGTTGAACCATTCCGACATTGTTCATCAGGAAGCGCCCCTGAACGGTCGCCTCAACTGTTTCCTCTTGTCTCTTAAGCGTCCAGCTATCGGCCTCCGTCGTGCGGAGCCGAAGGCACTGGTGCTTGATAAGTTCGTCCGGATGAGCAGGTTCACCAGCCCTCTCTAGATATTGAGGCGAGGCGTAGAGCATGCGGGGGAGACGAAAGAGGAGACGGGTGATGAGATTAGAATCAGGTGACTGTCGTCCAGAGATGTCAATGTATTGCTCCAATAGTGGCATATTGAGTTCCATTTCCTCCTGTTTATCTCAAAAAAGATTGGAGCTATCAAGTTCCTCAATTCAACGAGTGGCGTCGTTCCCTTGCCGCTCAACATCCACGGAGAAACATCATGAGCTTTACAAGATTGAAAGCCGAAGACGCAGCAGTTCTTCTGATCGACCACCAGGTTGGTACGATGGGTTGGGTTGGTTCGACGACCTTCGACGAAATGAAGAAGAATGCAATCATTCTCGCGAAGGCTGCAAAGATCCTCAACATGCCGGCAGTGTTGACCACGAGCATGGAAGATGCGCCTCAAGGCCCGCTTATCAGTGAACTGGAAGAAATCCTTCCAGCCGAATTCGCGGGTCGCGTCAAGCGCGCCGGCATCGTGAACGCGATGGACGACGAAGCGTTTGCCGCCGCCGTGAAAGCAACCGGTCGTAAAAAGCTGATTGTTGCCGGCGTTACCAATGATGTGTGCACAGTTTACCCGGCCCTGACACTGGTCAGCATGGGTTACGAAGTACAGGTTGTCGCTGACGCTGGCGGTTCGCCAACGAAGATCGCTGATGATATCGCCTTGCGCCGTATGGAAAAGGCGGGCGTCACATTGACTAGCACCAATCAGTTGATTGCTGAGCTCGCCGGGACCTGGAGCACGCCAGAAGGCGGCCAACTCGCCCAGGCTTTGATGTTGGGCTGACCTGCCTTGTCTCAGCCACGCCGTCAGGTGCGGCTGAGACAATCGGCCACCAGGGGCCTAACCGAGACCCTCCACAGACATGAAGGAATTGAACATGACTGACATTTGGCAACCTGTTGACCTGGGTTCTGTCCATCTGCCGAACCGTTTGGCCATGGCGCCAATGACCCGTAGTCGCGCAAAGCCAGACGGCACACCGGGCGAGCTTGCGTCAGAATATTACGCGCAGCGCGCTACGGCCGGGCTGCTGATCAGTGAAGGAACTCAGCCCTCCGATGATGGGCAGGGATACCTTGCGACGCCTGGAATTTATAACGATGCGCATGTCGCTGGATGGCGAGAAGTGACATCGGCGGTGAAGGCACAGGGCGGTCGGCTCTATATTCAGCTGATGCATGTCGGACGCGTATCGCATCCGGATAACACGCCTCACCACAGGCAGCCCGTTGCTCCATCTGCCATCGCACCTGGTGCCCAGATGTTCACAGCAACCGGCATGCTCGACATTCCCGAACCTCGCGCGCTCTCGGATAGCGAGATCCAGAAGACAATTCAGGATTTCCGCAACGCAGCGCGTTGCGCCATCGAGGCTGGTGCGGATGGTGTCGAAATCCACGGCGCCAACGGCTATCTGGTTCACCAGTTCATCGCTCCAAGCGCGAACGTCAGAACCGATGACTACGGCGGTTCGATCAAAAATCGCGCGCGTTTCGCGATTGAGGTCGCTAAAGCGATCTCAGAAGAAATCGGACCCGAGCGGACAGCCATCCGCCTGTCCCCAGGCGTACCCATGAATGGGATCGACGAAGGGCCGGAGGGTCCTGATCTCTACCGCTACCTCGTGGAAGAGCTCGACAAGCTCAATCTGTCCTATCTTCATCTTTTGCATATCGGAAATGAGCAATTGCTTGCCGACATCCGCAAACGGTGGCGGACCGTGCTGATCGTCAATCGACCCGGCCGAGCGCGCGATCTTATCGGTTCTGACGTCACGGCCGGGAACGCCGATATCGAGGCCTATGGCCAATTCGTATTGGCCAACCCTGACTTTGTCTCCCGTCTCAAAGCTGGCGCGCCTTTCAATGAGGCCGACCGCAATACGTTTTATGCCGGCGGTGCAGAAGGCTACGTCGACTATCCAACACTGTAATGATTTCGGCGCCGGCGGTGCAAAACCCCGCCGGCGCGATCTCGAAGGAAACAATTATGCGCCTCCCTTTGAAACTCGACCGCTCGATGAAACGCAGACACGGATCTGGCGGATTTGGCATCGAAATCCTTTGGCCGGGCCTTATCGACCGGGAAAGTGGTGACAGCGGCATCGGCGCAATCGGCCGGATCGACCATGCGCGCGTCTTGCCCGGTACGGTCGTATCCATGCATCCTCATAAGGACGACGAGATCCTCACTTACCTTCGCAGCGGCACCGTCCTCCATCTCGATACGGTCGGCCAGTCTGAACGGCTTTCCAACACTCGGCTGATGTTGATGAACGCCGGCCATACGTTTCAGCATGAGGAGCAGGTTCAGGTCGATGGCGGCCCTCTGCAAGGGCTGCAGATCTTCGTGCGGCCGAACGCGCCCGATCTGGAGCCAATGGTTCAGTTCCATGATTTCCCTACCGTCCACAGCGAGAACGAGTGGCGACTGATCGCAGCTCCTGAGGACGCTCCGCTTATCTTCCGTGCTGATGCCTGGATCCACGACATGCGACTCGCACCTGGTATGTCGGCTCAGCTCCCACCTGCGCCCGAAGGTGATATCCAGCGTCTGGTCTACGTCTTCTCCGGACAAGCCTCGGCAGGGGGCATTACGCTTAGCACAGGCGAAAGCGTGCTCATTACCGGTGACGACCTGACGGTTGTTGCGGATCAGGAAACCGACCTGGTTCTGTTTACGACCAATCGCGCAGCCCAATCTTTCGCGGAGGGCATGTTCAGCGGCAATGTCCTGGGTTCCAGGTAATCGGGGTGACGACGTCTACCCGTTGCCGACACATCGATTGAAAGATGATTGCTCGCTTCCGCCAATCGGCCACGGGTTGGCAGCCTGACACATTCCTGAAATTTAGCGCCCGATTTAAAGGTTGCCATGAGCTTAGCCCCGTCAGTGCGAGATGTCACGCCGCCCAACGCCGTGCCGCAACCTGAATTTGACGCCCGTCTTGCGGTAGGTCTGCTTGGCGTATTGCTGGCAGCAATGACTGCAGGGCTGATCGGTCGCGTTCCCGGCCTGGTTCTGGCCGACCTGCAAGGTGCAATGGGGGTTGGGCGCGACGAAGGCTCGTGGCTGACGACTGCATATTCCGCCGGTGAGCTTGCAGCGATGCCCTTTGCGACGTGGTTCGCGACGACGTTTTCCTTGCGTCGTTTTCATTTGGCCATGCTCGCCTGCGCGCTGGCGATAAGTACCGTTATCCCCTTTGTCGAGGATTTAAGCTTGCTGCTTGGCTTGCGCCTTGTCCAGGGCATGGTGGCCGGGGCCTTAATCCCGATCCTGATGATGTCGGCGCTGCGCTTCCTCCCCGCTTCGATCAAGCTCTATGGCTTGGCACTCTTCGCGCTCACGGCAACCTTTTCGCCAAACGTTGCACTCTGGCTGGCTGCCCTTTGTGTGGACCGCCTTGATGATTGGAGGTGGGTCTACTGGCACGTCGTTCCACCTGGGCTTTTCGCAGGAATCCTGGTTGCGTGGGGAATACCGAAATCCCCTCTCATTCTGTCCCGTTTACCGCAGGGGAACTGGCTGGGAATGTTGCTTGGGTTGCCTGGGCTCGCTTTGCTGGTCGTCGGCGTCGACCAAGGCGTCAGGCTCGAATGGTTTCATTCTCCGCTTATCTCTGCTTCACTCCTCGTAGGTGGGGCATTCACCACTTTATATCTCGTTAGCGAGTGGCTCCACCCAGCGCCGTTCGTGAGCCTAAAACTGCTCGCGCGCAGAAACCTATGGCTGGGCTTCATTGTTTTTGTCTTCATGCTGATGACGCTGTCCACTGGGGTTACTTTGCCCGCCAATGTTTTGTCGAGCTTGCAAGGCTTTAGAATGGAGCAGAGCGCGCCGCTTGGCCTCATCGTAGGTTTGCCACAACTGATCCTTGGGCCGCTGGTGGCCTTCCTGCTGTATCAACGATGGGTTGACGCCCGCCACGTGTTTGCGACCGGATTGGCGTGCATATCCGCGGCTTGCTGGATCGCATCCGACATCACGGATGAATGGATGGTACATCAGTTTCTTCCTGTGGAGGTGTTGCACGCCGTCGGCCAACCCATGGCAATTATCTCGCTCTTATTCTTGGCGACAAGCGTCGTGCAGCCCGCGGAAGGAGCATTCGTTGCCGGTCTGGTCAACATCCTTCGGGTGTTTAGTGCAACCCTCAGCAGTGCATTCATCGGAGAGATGACCGCCCAGCGAAGCCAATTTCATTCAGAATTGCTTCTTGACCATGCTGCGCTTCAGGTCGCGCGTCTACCTACAGCCGACGGTTTGACGAGCACCTTAGCAACTGTCGTCACCCAACAGGCCAGCGTCCTCGCGACGGCAGATATCTATAGAATATTCGGCACCGTCGCGATGCTCCTCATCCCACTGGTCCTTTGCCTTCAAAGGATCCCAGCCCCTCAAACAGCATCCTCGCCGACAGCTCCAGAATTCCCCCAACGCTCCAACGCTGAAATGACCCGGTCATGAACCTTCTTACGTCCTCCCGTATTGCAATTGGCGTCTGTGCTCTCTCAGCATTGGCTGCTGGGTACTATTTTCTCAATCAACCTGAGGCGGAAGCCTCTGAACAAAGCACCGCGGATGCTTATGTTCAGGCGGACTTCACGGTGGTCGTTCCGCAGGTCGCCGGCGTCATCACACGTGTCGCCGTCTCCGATAATCAGTCCGTAGAGGCTGGTGCTCTCCTTGCGGAAATCGATGACCGCAGCCTTCGTATTGCGGTGGACAACGCCGCTGCCCAGGTTGCTGGTGCAGAAGCCAATATCGAGAGCCTTAAGGCACAGATCATTCGCCAGGAAAGTGCGATCGAACAGGCGCGCGCCGCCGTCGCAGCGTCGGAGGCGAACCTTAAGTTCGCCGAACTTGACAAGGACCGTACGGCCAATCTCGCAACCGCTGGAACCGGGTCGGTTCGTTCTCGGGAAGAGGCGCAAGCGCAATGGGACACGCAGCGGGCCGCACTTGAACGAGACAAGGCAGGGCTTCATTCGGCTGAGCAGCAGACCGGAATCCTGAATGCCGACCTTGAAAGCGGCAAGGCGGATTTGTTAAAGGCCGAGGCTGCAAGAGCGTCGGCGCAATTGAACCTGTCCTATGCGCGCGTGACCGCGCCAGTCTCTGGTGTCGTCGCTCAATTGAAGGCCCGCGTCGGCGGGTATGCCAGTATCGGCGACCCCTTGCTGACCGTGGTTCCACTTGATGCACTCTATATCGATGCCAATTTCAGGGAGACCCAGATGGCCCGGCTCGCTGTCGGTCAACCCGTCAAATTGCTTGTTGATGCTCTCCCGGGCGTCGTGTTGATGGGACGGGTTGCTAGCCTTGGACCGGCCAGTGGTGTGAGTTTTTCGACAGTTGCACCCCACAATGCAACAGGGAACTTTACGAAGATCGCGCAGCGGCTGCCTGTTCGCATTCACCTCGATCCAGGTCAAAAAAATATTGATCGACTTCGTGTCGGGATGTCAGTCCAACCAACGATAGATGTGATGGCTCAGCGGTGATGGACGTCCGCGATCCTTGTGGGAATGTTCCGGCGCATTGGACGTCGGAAAAAGGTTTGTGCATTCGCTTCGAGCAAGGTTTTGGAATAAGCCGATTTTTCATTGAACTCAATAAAAGGACCACATCGGCGTCTGCCGACGTCGCTACCGATCCAAGCGGCATTGCCTACCCTGCCGACGACTGGGCGGCATATGGAGGCACCAATCTCGGCCAGCGGCCCTGAAGGATGTCAATATCGACAACGTCAAGGGGCTGAAGGTTGCCTGAGAACACCATACCGGCGATCTGCGCAAGGCCGATCGAGACTCCTCCGAATACACGTTCGAAGCAACGCCGATCAAAGTGAACGGCGCGCTCCATTTCTGCACGCCGCACAACGTCATCCAGTCGCTCGAGCCGCAAACCGGCAAGGTTGGCTGGTCGTTCGACCCGATGATGAAGCGCGACCCGTTCTATCAGCACCAGACCTGCCGCGGCGTGTCGTGGAATGATTCGACGGCTTATGCTGCTCCAGCCGACATCGCGCCTGATCAGCAGGCAGCGACTGCTGCCGCCGCGGCCGAGTGCCCGCGCCGCATCATCGCCTCGACGGTCGATGCCCGCCTCTATGCGCTCAGCGCCGATACCGGCGCGCTGTACATCTGTCCTCGTTACTTCCCATCCAGCGCGCCCGGGAAGCAGAGCCACGTCCTGCTTCCCGGGCCAGCGCGAGCGGTGGGCTGGAGGGGCACCATACGCTTCGCGCGGAACCGCCTGAGCGGAGGCCTGTTTAGGGGAGAGAAGGGGCATAGCCCATTTGCTCCCTCCGGACGGATTACAACGCGCCAAGTCTGCGCGGCCTGGCTTGCGAACTTTCGCCGATCGCGCGAAGGACCGTCACGCGCACACGCCGAAGCCGTGAGGGTTCAACGGAGGTGCAAGGTGCTGGACAAGGGCCCACTCCGGAGGAGGCTCTACAACCCGAACGGCGCGAGGCGTGGTGGCTCTAATCTAGTGGAGTTGATTATCGTGCATGTGTTCCGCCTCCCATGCGTCGAACTCCTCGAGAACTTCCTCGACGGCCGACCATTCCGGATACGTGGAGAGTAGGAAATCTGGGATCAGGGGAGCGCGCGCGATCTGGATCGAAGCCTCCGACTGCAGAACCTCGCTGGCACCGGGGCTCATTAAGGCAACGCATTCGGCCTCTGAGCGGCTGAAGCGGTCCCTCGATCGACATTGAGTTTCATCCCGTCGAACAAGCTTCGGCGCTGGCGAGGGCTGCTGATGCTCGCCACGTCGCCACCGCTTCCTCTCGCCACAAGTTCCAAGCCCGGTCGATCTGGCTTGAAACAGAAACATCCGTTGCCTCGCCTTCTGCTGCCGACAGATATGTAACCGTCCCGAGTCGCAGCGCTTCCGACTGAAGTTTCGCGTTGGTTTCCGTGTATACGGCTCGGAATACGGCCTGACGGAGCGTTGAACCGACTACAGTTGATCCGTGTCCGCGCATGAGGACGACATTTCTCGAACCGAGCGTTGTTGCCAACGCGGCTCCCTGCTGCCCGTTGCGAACAAGCAGATCGCTTCCGTCGCCACAAACCTCCCGGATCTCGAAGATCGGCGTGCTGTCGCCAATGAAGCCGCTCATATGGCAGACCGCCCGGAAGGGGACGCTCTTGACCACGCCAAAGGGAACCACAGATGGCGAATGACTGTGAACAACTGCAATTACGTCCGGACGAGCCTTATAGACCTCGCTATGAATAAACCGTTCCAGATAGACCGGTCGGCCCGCTGCGTCGACGGGATTGCCGGCGAGATCGAATTCTACGATGTCGCCTTCGGTTACGAGCGCCGGCGCCATGTTGCGGGCCAGCAGAAACCGGTCAGGTCGCTTGTCGTGTCGAACGCTCACATGGCCGAATGCATCTAGGACGCCTTGTTGAAAAAGGATTCTGTTTGCGATCGCCAGTTCCCGAACCAGTTCGATGTCTGGACGCTCCGTGGGATCACCTCTGTCGTCAACTTGCGAAGCGGATCCGGCTTCCGCGCCTGAAGTACATGCACAGACCATTATTTCCTCCCAAACAGCCCTGGTTTTCGATGTCGCACGGGTAATGCGCATATGAATTGATGGCGGCCGTAACCTTCGGATTAAAAAACTGATTGACAGAGTACTGTTTGTCAACAACTCTTCGTCAGTATTCTGACGTTCCGGTCCTACCGGAAGTCGGATGCGGGAGATAGCTGAGATTGGGCGCAAGCCTCACGCCAAATTCCATATCCTAGTGAGAGTCACACGGCGGAAGCGGAGGCTGCCATTGTGTTGGGGGAGGCGGGTGGCACGCAAGTCCAATAGTTTTGGAGGAGAGACATGATGACTGGCTCTGAAGGACCAAAGCTCCGTGCGTCCGATACGGTGCGATCTGCGCAACCGGTACTGACGATCAAACATATAGTCATGGGCTTCAATACGCGCGAAGGCGCGATCAAGGCGGTAGACGGCATATCTTTCGACATGGCTCCGGGTGAATTTGTCTCGATTATCGGGCCTTCGGGTTGCGGGAAGTCGACGCTTTTCAACATCGTCGGCGGACTGCTGCGCGGATATGATGGTGAGGTGGCGGTTGGAGGCGAACAGATCTCCGGACCTCACCCCGGCATCGGAATGGTATTCCAAGAAGAATCAACCTTCCCATGGAGGACTGTCCTCGACAATGTGGCGTTTCCACTCGAGATACAGGGTATCGCCAAGGAGGAGCGCTATGCTCGTGCGCGGCGTTTCATTCAAATGGTTGGCCTCGACGGTTTTGAGAAACGCTTCCCCTCAGAACTGTCCGGCGGCATGCGACAACGGGTGGCGATAGCCCGCACACTGGCATTCCAGCCAAAGATCCTGCTTATGGACGAGCCTTTCGGTGCGCTTGACGAGCAGACCCGGCTGCTTCTGGGAGGCAAGGTGCTGCAGATCCAGCAGGAGTTGATGCAGACAACTCTGCTGATCACGCACAGCATCACAGAGGCCGTCCAGCTCTCCGACCGGGTCGTGATCATGACCTATCGGCCAGGCAAGGTGAAGCGCATCATCGATATCGATCTCCCCAGGCCGAGGACGTCCGAAGTGGTCAGCAGCGATGCTTTCGGTCGTTATGTGGCAGCCATATGGAATGACTTGCGTGACGAGGCAAGCCGCGGCATGACAGATTCAGAAGCACGTGGACGCGAGGATTGAGAGGGTGTTATGAGCCTCAAGTTTTTAGGCCCGCGCTTCACGGGTATCGCCAGTTTTCTTGCGATGGCTTTCGTCATCGAGGGCGCGATCCGCATCGGCCTGATCAGCCAGTACGTTGTACCGTTGCCATCCGATATCCTATTCGGCTTCCGGCAGGTGATCACCGAGGAAAACCTGTTGAGCCGCATTCTGCTGACGTTCGGTGAAGTTCTCGCCGCGGGTGCTCTTGTGGCGGTCTTCGGCATATCGATCGGCGTGTTGCTTGATCGCCTCCAGACGCTGAAGCGAGCCACCGAGACCTTCATCGCCGCCTTCGCGGCCGCGCCCATCGTATTGGCCTATCCGCTTTTCATGGTGATCTTTGGCCGCAACGCGTTGACCATTATCATGATTGGGTTCGTGGCAGGCCTTGCGCCGGTCATACTCAAGACGATCGAGGGAATGTCGGGGGTCAGGGGTTCGCTGCTTAACGTCGGGCGAAGCTTCAATCTCACCCCGCAGCAGCAGTTTTGGAAAATACAGTTTCCAGCTGCCGTCCCGACCATTTTCACCGGCCTGCGCTTAGGGTTGATCTTTACGATGATCACCATCGTGGGGGTCGAGTTCCTTATCAACTTCGGAGGCCTCGGCCAGCTGATTAACGAACTGGCTGAGCGCTACGAACTTGCCGGAACATATGCGGCGATCGTCTTCGTCGTCTTCATCAGCATTGCTTTTTTCACGATTCTGGAGAGCGTTGAGTCATGGCTACGACCGAAAAACTGAGCGCTGTTCACTCCACCGGCAAAAGGGATTACATCACGGTTGTACAGATTGCGCTCGCGCTTGGCGTTCTAATTCTATGGGAGGCCGTAGCCGCGTCAGGGCTCTTGTTCAAGGATGTCGTTCCCTCGACCTTCCTGATCGCGCGCGCCTTTATGGGCTTAATTGTCCAGCCTGAGTTCTATGCCAACCTTGCGGTGACGGGCATCGAGGTTCTATCGGCCCTCGTCGTCGGCGGGCTAGCAGGTCTGGCGGTTGGCTTCGTTCTCGGCGGCAGCCGGTTTCTCGGATCCGCCTACGAGCCGTATGTCCACTATTTGGCGCCGACGCCGAAGATCATCTTCTTCCCCATCATGATCATGTGGTTTGGCGTCGGTCCTGGCTCCAAGGTTGCCATGGGCTTCCTGTCGTGTTTTTTTCCGATTGCGCTTAGCGTCGCCGCCGGCATGCGCCAGATCGATAAAGTCCTTATCCGCGTCGGAATAAGCTTTCACGCAAATCCATGGCAGATGGTCACGAAGATCTATCTTCCTGCAATGCGGGCTCCCGCGATCAATGGTGTCCGGCTTGGCTTGGGTGTCGCTATTATCGGAGTCCTTCTTGCGGAGACCAAACTGGCCAGCCAGGGTCTGGGCTTCATGATCATCAACAGCTATTCGCGTTTCGACATGCCGGCCATGTACGCGCTGTTGATCTTTGTCTTTTGCGTTGCCGCTCTCCTGAATGCGCTGCTTAACAAGCTGGCAGTTGAGAAGCGTTGATCGGCAAATATCGGTTTTTTTGTAGAGGGCCGCGTTCCTTCCTCGATCTCGCCTCCAGTGCATCTGGTGTGCCACGCGAGAACCGGGTGGTAAGAAGGCGACACGGATGACCACCGTCGATCGGGGGCATGCAAACCTGATTGAACAACGGGATGACCGATGTTTTGAATATCTCGACAGAGAGGATGGTTGGAACTTCCGCTTAAATGGGTGTGAGTGTGACCGACACAAGGTTAGCGAGCGCATGTGCAAGACTAGTTTCTTGCCGCTGATCATGCGGAAGGTGCCCCGGTGGCCGTACATAGCTGGCGTCGTGCAGCATGCCTGACAAACCGTTCTCGGCCGGTGTGGGCCACGGAGCCGTCCATGATCGCGGTACTGGTCGAATCTGACGCGAGTATCTTGAAAAACCTGCCGACCTGAACACCCTTATGCTGAACGATCGTGATATGCGAAGTGCTGGATAAGACCAGGGCTCGACTAAAACAGGCCGACGTGTAACGTCTTCAATGTCGGGGATCTGTGGTAGCGCCCACAGCCGTTCGGCTGGGACGCAACCATCCCGTGCGAGTTAGTTCGCCGTGGCGATGATCTGCACACCTTCGCGCAGCTGAGCTTCAGTCAGCGGGTTCGCAAGGAACTTAAACTTGACCCCGTCGGCGACGAGCTTGTCGATCGCAGTAAAGCGGCTTGGGTCCAGAGCAGCCTTTGGGAAATAATCGTTGCGTGTTCGCATGGCCGCCTTGTCGGAGATACCCGCAAATTTAGCGTAGGTTTCGACAGCCTCATTGCTGGAATAGAGCCAGTCCAACGTTTCCCGATAGGCTGCGAAGAAGCGCGTAAACTCCTCCCTTCGTGTTTCGAGACCACGTGCGTGGCAGATGAAGCTGCGCACAGTCTGATCTCGCATAGACGTCGCCCCGTCGCCCCGGAACAGCTCACGGATATCGCTGTCCATACGGTCAAGACCGAATGGTGCGGAGCTCCAGCCGACGTCAATTTGGCCGGACATGACCTGCGTAAAAGTCGTCGGCAACGCACCGCTTGCGACGAGTTGCATGCTCGGGTTTTCCTGAGCCTGCAAGTTCAATGCCGCCTGATGGGTCGACGACCCGATCGTCGAAAAGCCAACGGTCTTGCCATCGAGATCCTTCATCGACTTGATCGGAGAGGATTTTTTCACGTACCAATACATCTCGTTGACGCCGGTCATCTCGCCGCCGATGATCCGCAGGGGAGCGCCTTTCGCGATCGCGCCGAGCACGCCGAGGGTCCCTGCCGCTGCCCCCATGTCGACGCTTTGTGACATGACGGCTTGGATCGTTTCACCGCCGCCTTGCGTATAGGTGATCCCGAGGGCAATGCCGTGGCGCTTGAATATCCCGGCATTCTGGCCCATCTCGCAAACCGATGAATCCCAGTTCCCGCGCTGGCCGATGGCGATCTTGATCTGGGATTCCTGCGCCCATGCTTGGCGGGAGATGATGGCAAACGCCGGACCTCCTAGTGCCAGCGTGACTATCGCGCGTCTCCTGCTTATTCCGTGATTTTCGGTACCACCTGTCCTCGATTGCATTTCGCCCTCCCATGGCTCCTGCGTTGAAGTCATATGCGTATGTGGAAAATGAAATTAGGATCCGCTCCTCAATGCGTTCGACATCGCCGGCGAATAGCCCTTCGCGGTATCGACCTCGAGGACGGCTGTGCCACCCTGATCAACGATATCGATTGCCTCTCTGATGGCGGCCTCGAGGGCGGCTGCACCCTGCAGAAGGCCGGGGCTCCAGGCTCCGAATCCTCTCGCGATCGCACTGATGTCGATGTCGGGTCCGGTCATGCCGATGCCAATATGCTTGTTTTCCGCAGGGCGGCCGCGATGTTTGGCAACCGTCTCCTGATGAACTTCGTCATTATAGAATGACCGGTTGTTGAGGACGATCATCAGAAGCGGAACCGCGTGCTTGACGCCTGTCCACAGAGCCGAGGCGTTCATTAGGAAGTCGCCGTCGCCGATTGCTGCAACGGGTAGGAGGCCGGTACCGAGATCGCGCAAGGCCAGAGCTGAGCCGACGGCCATCCCACATCCCGAACCGATGCCGCCGCCACCATCATAACCGAGCGCCGAAAGGGAATGATCCATGGGCCAGTCGGCTCCCGTCCAACTGAGCGGATTGCGCACGAGGCTCGTCCGTCGGTCCGAAAGCGCCTTGCGCAGCACGGTCGCAATGTCCTTTGGGGCCAGTTGGCCTTCGGGCGCCTCGGCTCCGAACGCTTCAGGCGCGGGAACAGCGGGCGCGGGCTCGGCACCAAGCGCTTCGGCGAGTGCCTTTACCACCTGATCCGGTTCGTTCAAAAACGTGATGTCGCTAGGATAAGGCGCGCCGCCATCCTTCGACCAGCCGCGGTGGGCGTGCGTGTCAAGGGATGCGCTGATGATGCGTTGTGCCAAAGGTCCGTCGCCGAGAACCGATTTGAGCGTGCCGCCGAAATCGATCCAGTCGAGATTGACGATGACATCCGCCGACTTGAGTGCCTCCTTGCTGGGGGCGTCAAGGAAAAAGCCGGCGCAGCTAACGACCGCAGGATGCGTCGACGGGAAGACCGAGCCAATCTTGAAATCCGCCAGGAGCCGGGCGGACAGTCGCTCAACCAGCCCGATCCGTCGGTTCCAGTCATCGTCATCGCGCGAGAGCCTTCCGGCCATCACGACAATATTCGTTGCGCCGGAAAGGATGCCGAAGGCCTGCCTGACAAGATCGGGATCTGGTGCAGGCGATTTTGGGGCGCGTCGACGCGAAAAATCCGCAACCGGCAGCGGTTCGGAAAGCTCTTGCTCCTGCAATGTGGCATCGAGGTTAATATACACGGGACCACGAGGCGCAGTGCCGGCGATCGCGGCGCCCTGGATAAGGGCATCGCGGCCGGCGCTGATGCTGCCGGGCTGGTCGTCCCATTTGACGAAATCGCGCACCACGCTTCCCTGATCCTGGGATGTGTGGATCCATTCGATCCAGGGCCGTCGTTTCGCAGCGTCGAGAGGACCAGTGGCACCAACAACCACCATCGGTACACGGTCGCAGAAGGCGTTGAAGATGCCCATGGATCCATGCAGGAGGCCGACATTGGAGTGGAGAGCAACGGCCATCGGCTTGCCGGTGACCTTTGCCCAGCCATGGGCGATCGCAACAGCCGCTTCCTCATGGACACAAAGGAGGATTTCCGGATTCCCGCCCGTGAAGTTGACCAGGCTATCGTGAAGTCCACGATAGCTCGCACCGGGGTTGAGCGCAATGTAGCGCAAGTCGAGGTCGCGAAGGGTTTCGGCGAACACGTCGGAGCCGTAGGTAGCGACTTTCTTGGTTAGGTTCTGGCTCATCGACATCTCAGAGGATCACGTTGATGGTCTTGGTTTCGGTGTAACTGTACATCTCCTCCCGACCTTCCTCTCGGCCGACGCCACTCGACTTCATGCCTCCGAAGGGTACGCCGATGAAATGCGAACTAGAGCCGTTGATCCAGATATGGCCCGAGCGAATGCGGCGTGCCATCCGCATGGCGTTGCGGATATCGTTGGTCCAGACTGCGCCAGTCAGTCCGTATTCGGTCGAGTTAGCCATTTCGACAGCCTGCTCGAAGTCATGCCATCTGCCGACGGCCATCACCGGCCCGAAGATTTCCTGCTGCCAGAGCCGCGTATCGGGCGTCACGCCGGAATAGACTGTGGGCTCGATCCAATAGCCCTTCTCGAAGCCCGTTCCGTCCGGCCGTCCGCCGCCTGCCAAACGCCGGATCCCGTCGCTATTGGCATTGGCAATGTGACCGAGGATCCGGTCGTAATGCGCTTTGGAGTTGACCGGACCGACATCTGTCTCGTCGCTCAACGGGTTGCCCATGCGCAGCTTGCGGACGCGCTCCACCACCGCTTCGAGAACGCGGTCATGGATATCCTCATGCAGCAGCAACCGGCTCAGCGAGCCGCAGGATTGCCCTTGCCAAGAGAAATTCATGCCGAACACGGCCGCGGCGGCCACCTCATCCGGGTCGCAGTCTGGGAAAACGATCATCGGATTCTTGCCGCCGAGTTCCAGCGTGATGTGCTTGACGGCCACCTCGGCGGCAGCCCGCTGGATGGCACGACCCGTATGCGGCGACCCGATGAAGGCGATACGCTTGATACGAGGATGCCTGACGATCAGGTCACCGGCGCCCGCGCCGTCGCCCGTTACGATGTTGAAGACACCCGGCGGCAGGACGTCCCGGGCAACCTCCGCAAGGATCATCGCAGAAAGCGGCGAGGTTTCCGGCGGCTTGACGATGACCGCATTGCCAACGGCCAGTGCCGCAGCGGTTCGGGCCACCGCGAACATGACAGGATGATTGAAAGGCGCGATCCGTGCCACGACGCCATATGGCTCATGTAGGGTCAGGTGCAGGTGACGCGTCGTGGCAGGGATTGTCTCCCCGCGAAGGTCGGACGCGAGACCTGCGTAATAGCGCAGGCTTTCCACGGCCGTCGGCACGTCGATGGCCCGCATCGGCCGGATCGTGTTACCGGTGTCGGCAACCTCAACTTCGAGGATCTCCTGGGCGCGGTCGGCTAGGCGATCGGCAAAACGGTTCATGATCTCGGCGCGTTGCATGGGCGTCATGGCCGCCCATTCCGGCCAGGCATTTTCGGCTGCCACGACGGCCCGCTCCACGTCTTCGGCCGTCGCGACAGGGACACGCCCGATGACCTCCTCCGTCACTGGGCTCACGGAGTCCATCCAGCCGCCGCTTGCGCTTTCGACCAATTCTCCACCGATGAGCATGCGCTCGCAGCTCGTTATCCTTGCCATCTTTGTCTCCTCCCTTGAAACATATGAAGTCGTCCCGCCATCCTGCGCCGTCAGAAGCGCGTCGCGGGCTGCTTATTTATCCGTCATGCTTCAGATTGACCTCGCTCGAGGCGCCTGGGGTCGATCCGAAGTGCGAAATCTCCGGGTCCCGCCACTCGGCAAGCACATGCATGCCAATCCCACTGGGCCGCGGCGCGTCATCCCAGCCTTAGATGTTCACTTCAAGATGTACGCGGACAGTCCGTGTACTGTCAATAGTTTTTGTCAACGCTAGCGAGCTCTCAATCGGCAAAGTCAATCCGAGTGAAAAGTGTGGCGACCGAAACTCTGTGGCGCAAAGGCAATGCGGCTTGCGTTTTTGAGAGAGGCACGGCAAGTTTGGCATAGTCTTCTGTGTGCAGATCATTATCTGACCGGGTGCCGGCAAATACGGATGAAATAAGCATGGTCAAAGCTGCAAATCGCAAAACGAAGAACACCGTGGATCAATCGCGGCCCAGCCTGATGGACATTGCCGACGTTTATGCGGCGCCCGGTCATCTGATCAGGCGAGCACAGCAGATTGCGGTTGCAATTTTTTTCGATGAATTCCGTGACTGGGATGTCACGCCGGTCCAGTTCGCCGCTCTGGTGGCTATCAAGGATCGGCCGGGCATGGATCAGCGGACGCTGGTCAACTGCATCGCTATCGACAGATCGACGGTCGGCTCCATGCTGAGAGTACTGGAAGAGCGGCGCATGATTTCCCGTGTGACCCCGAAAGAAAATATGCGGATCAAGCGGCTTTATATCGAGCCTGCGGGCGAAAAAATTCTTGATGAGACACGCGATGCCATACGTCGCGCTCAAGAGCGAATACTAGCCCCCCTCAAGGCTGATGAGCAAGAAATCTTCATGAAGTACCTGGCTAGGATCGTTGATCTCAACAACGAATTGAGCCGCGCGCCCCTGAGAATACACGCACGCGAAACGATGCCAGACATCGCCTGAACCCAAACGCATTCTGAATTCCTCGATAAGATCGCAACCGCGCCACGCGCGGCTTGAGGGCCTGTCCCAGCCGTACCTTAGCCACCAACGAAGCCGCAAGATCAGAATTGCTTGCGAAATCTCCAAGCTGTCACAGCACGCCTTTCGTTTCCGATCTGCAACATCGACCGGCCGTATTTTTCGGGCGTTCCCATTGACAGGGTAAGGACAATCAGTACTCTGTCGGTGAGGTGCTGCAGCCGCGTTGCACAGCAAAGCCCGGCTGTTGTTCCCGGTTGTCGCGGTTCGACAACTCAAGTGGAGGAAAATCAATTATGCGTTTGTGCCGTTTTGGAGAGGGCAGGCTGGGCGTTGTTCGAGGAGCAGAGGTTCTCGACGTTACGGATGCGCTGGATGATCTGCCTTCCTACAGATACCCTTTGCCGTCGGTCGACCAAGTCATTGCCAACCTTGGAACCCTGCGTCCGCGCATCGAGGCGGTCGCCGAAACGGCAGAGGCTTTTCCGCTGAGCGGGATTTCCTTGCTCAGCCCGGTTGCCAACCCCGGCAAGATTGTGGCTGCTCCGGTCAATTACAAGAAGCACCTCGAAGAGGCGCGCACCGATCCGGAAATTCATCACCAAAACCAGATCGCCGAAATCCAGAAGGTTGGCCTTTTTCTAAAGGCTACGAGTTCGCTTGAGGGACCGAGCAAAGGGGTGGAAATCCGACATCCCGAGCGCCGCAACGACCACGAGATCGAGCTAGCGGTCATAATCAGCAAAGCTGCCGATCGCATTTCGGCGGAGGAGGCGCTTGACTACGTGGCAGGTTATGCGATCGGCCTCGACATGACGATACGTGGCCCCGAGGAGCGGAGCCTGCGCAAGTCACTCGATACGTTTACCGTGCTTGGCCCTTGGCTGGTAACGGCCGACGAGATCCCCGACCCGAACGCAATCAGCCTCAAACTGAGCGTTAATGGCGAGACGCGCCAGGACGCCAACACACGGGACCTCGTCATTGGCGTGGCGGACCTTATTGCCTATGCATCATCGTTTTATACGTTGATGCCGGGCGATATCCTGCTGACAGGCACACCGGAGGGTGTCGGGCCGGTGGTGCCCGGCGACGTGATCAACGCCACGATCGAGCATGTCGGGACAATGGATGTGCAGGTGCGTGCAGCGCAGGCGCGCTGATAGCGCGGCGGCCCCGAAATCTCAAGCGGGCGTCGGTGATGCGCTGCTGCCGGATGGTTGATGATCTAGGCAGCTAAGGGCGTGGAGGCGCCCCGCGGCCGGCTTTGGAGGAGGACAAAATGAAAAAAATTCTATCGATGGCCGCCGTGTTCGCCATGCTGCCATTTGCCGTGTTCGCGCAGGAGCCTATCAAGATCGGCTTTATCTCGACATTTTCGGGGCCGCAGGGTGTGCTCGGAACCGAGCTTTCAGACGGCTTCAAGCTCGGTCTGCGCCATACACAGCAAAAACTTGGTTCGCGCGATGTCGAGATCGTATACGGCGATGATCAAGCCAAGCCTGATATCGGCCGCCAGCTGGCAGACAAAATGATTGAGAGCGACCGTGTGCAGATTGTCACGGGGATCAATTTTTCGAACGTTCTGCTGGCCGTCGCAAAACCGGTTCTGGATGCCGGCGCTTTCTATGTCAGCGTCAACGCG
This sequence comes from Rhizobium sp. P28RR-XV, assembly GCF_012641385.1. Taxonomy (NCBI): domain Bacteria; kingdom Pseudomonadati; phylum Pseudomonadota; class Alphaproteobacteria; order Hyphomicrobiales; family Rhizobiaceae; genus Rhizobium; species Rhizobium sp. P28RR-XV. Next base: position 19,943 of record NZ_JABAIG010000014.1, on the reverse strand, counting down.
GGGCCGCATCAGTATGCCGGCAAGCAATGTCATCCGCATTTCTTCGCAGCCTCATTCCAGAACGACCAGACGAACGAGGCGATTGGGATTCACATGCAAAACCTTAAGCTGGACGACGTCTACATCATGGCGCCGAACTATCCGGCCGGGAAAGACATGCTCACGGGCTTCAAGCGTTATTTCAAGGGCAAAATCAGCGGTGAAGTCTACACCGCGTTTGGGCAGTTAGACTACGCGGCCGAGATTGCACAGATCCGAGCGGCCAAACCAAAAGCCGTGATGTTCTTCTATCCCGGCGGCATGGGTATTAACTTCGTCAAGCAGTACGCCCAGGCAGGCCTCAAGGACCAGATCCCATTGTTCGTCGGCTCTCATGTCATCGACCAGACGGTTCTGCCGGCAATTGGCGAGGCGGCGGTCGGTGTGCAGGCCGCAGCCCTGTGGAGCGAATCGCTGGATAATCCGGCCAGCAAGCGCTTCGCGAGCGACTTTGAGAAGGAATACAAACGCATTCCATCGCCCTACGCGGCACTAGCCTACGACACAGTACTGATGCTGGATGCTGCCCTTACCAGCATTGGCGGCAAGATTGAGGACAAGGCGGCCTTCAGGAAAGCCATGGAAGACGTCAAGTTCGAGTCCATCCGCGGTTCGTTCCGATTCAACAAAAACCATTTTCCGATACAGAACGCGTATCTGACGGAAATCGCGAAGGATAGCGCCGGGCGTTTCGTTAACGCCTACCGGGGCGTGATCGCCACGAATCTGCAAGACGCCTATGCGGGCGAATGCAACATGCCCACAGAGTGATGCCGCTGCTTAGGGAGGCCGCAGCCCACTGACTGAACGGTGACAATGGAGGAGGAAGGCGTGTTAAAACACAATCTTATCGGCGGCCTGGTTGCTTTAGCAGTCAGCGCTATCGGCACCGCCGAGGCTATGGCGCAAGAAAAGCTGACCGTCGCCATCGGCCAGCGTGGTGTATTCGAAAACTCGATCTCAGAACTCGGCCAACAGGCAGGCTTCTTTAAGAAGCACGGCGTCGAGCTCCAGATCATCTATACCCAGGGCGGCGGCGAAACCCAGCAGGCCGTCATATCCGGTAGCGCCGATATTGGCGTCGGCGTAGGAACCCTCGGGGTAATGGGTGCCTTTTCGAAGCATGCGCCGATCCGCATCATCGGGGCGACCATGACAGGAGCGGCGGATCTATTTTGGTACGTCAAGGCCGAATCGCCCATCAAGACGCTGAAGGATGCCGAGGGAAAGAGCGTGGCCTACTCCACTCGCGGATCCTCTACCCAAGCCGTGTTGCTGGGCTTGCAACAAGAGGCCGGGGTGAAGTTCTCGCCGGTCGCGACTGGCAGCCCGCCCTCCACATTCACACAAACGATGAGCGGCCAGATCGACGTCGGCTGGTCGGCGCCGCCCGTGGCCCTCGATGCAGCAAAGGCCGGCAAAATTCGCATCATCGCCCGCGGTAGCGATGTCAAACGCTTCCGCGATCAGACGGTGCGCGTGCTTGTCGCGAATGCCGGCGCTCTGGAAAAACGTCCGGATGCCATGGTCCGGTATATGCAGGGATACAAGGAAACCTTGGACTGGCTTTTCTCCGATCCCGCCGCGCTCTCGGCCTATGCCGCATGGGCAGGTGTCCCCGAAGAGATTGCCAAGACCATTCGCGACGAGTTCGCGGTCAAGGAAGACGTCAATCCCGAACGCATTTCCGGCCTGGATGCGGTGATGGCGGATGCCATCGAGTTCAAGTTCATCTCGACGGCATTGTCTGCGGATCAGCTTGAAACCCTCATCCAGCTTCCTAAGGCGAACTGACGCGGATCGCTGCCGGCAAATTCTGGGCTGCCGGCAGCCTCTCTCCCCGTAAACTCGTTGCCGAGAAAAAGCCATGACGCTCGCCCTATTTGCCGAACAACTTCTCAACGGTGTCCAGTTCGGGACGATGCTTTTCATCATGTCCGCAGGATTGACACTCGTCTTCGGGATCATGAACCTGATCAATCTCGCGCATGGCTCCCTGTATATGCTCGGCGCCTTCATGATGGCGACATTCCTGGCGCAGACCGGAAACTTTGCCTTTTCTGCGATCGGTGCGATCGCGGCAACTGCGCTCGTCGGCGCAATACTGGAACTGACAATCCTGCGGCGTTTCTACCGGCGTAGCCACCTCGACCAGGTTCTCGTCACTTTCGGCCTTATCCTCGTGTTCAACGATCTGACGCGAATGATCTGGGGGCCCATTCCTATCCCAATCTCGCTGCCGCAAGCGCTCTCCGGTTCGGTAACACTTTGGGAGGGCCTCCAGTATCCGACTTTTCGTCTCTTCAATCTGGTGATGGGCGCCTTCGTGGCGCTCGGACTATACCTCCTGGTGGCGCATACGCGCGCGGGGATGTGGGTTCGCGCCGGAGCCAGCGACCGGACAATGGCATCGGCGCTCGGCGTCGATGTCGAGCTGGTGTTCGTGATGATTTATGCGTCCGGCGCCGCATTGGCAGGGTTTGCGGGGCTGATGACGGGTGCTATCACCGCCGTTCAGGTTGGGATGGGCGAGCCTGTCCTCGTCCTTGCCTTGGTGGTTACCGTGATCGGCGGCATCGGATCGATCCGGGGGGCATTTGTCGCTGCCTTGATGATCGGCGTCGTCGATACGTTCGGGCGGGTACTTTTACCGCAAGCATTTGGCAACATGATTATCTTCATGATGATGGCGGCGATCCTCGCCTGGCGCCCGCAGGGATTGTTTGATGTCCACAACTGATCTTCCCGTCAAGCCAGTTGATCGCAAGGCCGGCACAATGTCGATCCGGGCCGTCCAGTGGGCGCCGATTGTGATTCTTCTGCTTGCGTTGGCGGTAGTGCCGCCTTTGGCGCTGGCGATGGATGAGCCTTTTGCGATCCGGATCCTGACCCGTATCGCCATCTTTGCAATTGTGGCCGTGTCGCTCAACATCGTCCTCGGATACGGCGGCCTCGTCAGCCTGATGCATGCCAGCCTGTTCGGCGTTGGCGGATATGTCGTTGCAATTCTCGCCTATCACGAGATGGAAGGCGATCTGCTGTTCGGCCTGTTTCAGGGCACGTCGGATCTCGCCATCTCGATTCCCGTGGCTGTGGCAGTCGTCGCGCTGGTCTCGGCGGTGCTCGGCGCCGTATCGCTGCGCACGAGCGGCAGCTATTTCATCATGATCACGCTGGCCTTCAACCAGATGCTCTACTTCTTCTTCGTCGCGCTGCAGCAGTACGGCGGCGATGACGGATTGCAAATCCTGTCCAGCATGCACTTTGTCTCGCTCGAGATCGGCGGCCGGGTCCTGTTCTTCTATATATGTCTTGCGATATTGGCGGTTGTCCTCGTTTTGGCGGCTGTTCTTGCCGAAAGTCGCTTCGGCATGCTGCTGCGCGCGATGGCGCAGAACGAGCGGCGCGTCGTAGCGCTCGGAGCATCGCCTTTGCGCTACAAGGTCGTGGCGTTCATGCTGTCTGGCGCGATCACTGGCCTTGCCGGGACATTATGGGCGACGAGCCAGAATTTCATCAGCCCGGCCGACATGTCATGGGTCCGTTCGGCCGACTTTGTCGTCATGATCGTGCTCGGCGGTATGACAACGGCCTGGGGAGCACTTGCCGGCGCCGTCATGTTTCTTCTGCTGGAAGCGGTCTTGTCGGCGTGGACGACATATTGGCAGCTTGTTTTCGGCATTCTCATCATCGGTTCCGCAATGACGTTGCGCGGCGGGCTCTCTGATCTGTGGCCAGCCTTATTGGGTCGAACGAAGTTCAACAGGGAGAGACACTGAGAGCTCATGGCCAAAACTCTTTTGTCCATTTCCCGACTTGTCAAACGTTTTGGCGGCGTTTCGGCGACCGATAGTCTGTCGCTGGATGTCGCAGCAGGAGAAACGCATGCTCTCATCGGGCCGAACGGGGCAGGCAAGAGCACCGTGATTGGCCAGTTGCAAGGCGAGCTCTTGCCTGACGAGGGAAAGATCCTTTTCGATGATCGCGACATTACCCGTGAGCCGGCCCATAGGCGCGCTTCGTTGGGCATCGCTCGGTCCTTCCAGATCACGTCGATCTTCCCGCGGTTTACTGTGCTGGCCAATGTCGTGATGGCCGTGCAGTGCCGGTCGGGGCTCAGTTTTCGCTTCTTTCGCCCGGCGATGCGGGAGGCGCAATTGCTGGAACCTGCCTGGGAGGCGCTGCGGGTCCTCGGGCTTGAACACCGTGCCGCGGTGGAGGCGGAGAACCTGTCGCACGGTGAACGCAGACAGTTGGAGTTGGCCATGGCGCTCGCCACTCGCCCACGTCTGCTCCTGCTCGACGAGCCGATGGCCGGTATGGGCCGCGCGGACGGCGCCCGAATGACCCGCCTCCTGTCCGAGCTAAAGAATAGCTACACAATTCTTCTGGTTGAGCACGACATGAATGCGGTCTTCACGCTGGCGGATCGGGTCAGCGTTCTGGTCGCCGGAAAGGCAATTGCCACCGGAACGCCCGATGAAATCAGGTCTAACCCGCTTGTCAAAAGCGCCTATCTAGGTAGAGTATCTTGAGGTGCGCCTATGCTGCTTGATGTCAGGGAAATCGAAGCATCCTACGGCCTGAGCCAGATCCTGTTCGGCGTCTCACTCGCTATCGGGGAGGGCGAGGTCGTTACCTTGATGGGACGCAACGGCATGGGCAAGACCACGACAGTATCCTCAATCATGGGCTTGCTGACCGTTCGTGGCGGGCAGATCGATTTCGCAAACAGGCGCATTGACGGCTTGCCGCCGCATCGCATCGCTCGGCTGGGAGCCGGGCTCGTGCCGGAAGGGCGGCGGATTTTTCCCAACCTGACAGTAGAGGAAAATCTGCAGATGGCGAGGATCAGGCGAGGCGCGGAGATAACCGATGCGCCGTGGACGCTGGAACGCGTCTACGAACTGTTTCCGCGGCTACGTGAAAGATACTCAAGCCAAGGCACTCGGCTCTCCGGCGGGGAGCAGCAGATGCTGGCCATTGGGCGCGCGCTGATGACAAATCCCAGGCTGCTTATCCTCGACGAAGCGACTGAGGGCCTCGCGCCTGTGATTAGGGACGAGATCTGGGCGTGCCTCAGCAGTCTGAAGCTGACCGGGCTTTCCATCTTGGTAATTGACAAGGAAGTCGAGGCTCTGTGCAGGATCGCCGACCGGCATTATCTGCTGGAGAAAGGGCAGATTGCCTGGACCGGAACAACTGCGGAACTCATGGCCGCTCCGTCGCTCCACGAAACCTATCTCGGCATCTGATCAATTTCCGCACGGCGCGATAAATCAATGACAACCATTTCCAGAGGATCTTGCAAGCAGATTGACAGTGTAGTGTTCATCAGTATACTGTTTAAACCTCATCCGGGTGGAGCAATTTGCAAGCCGATAGCCGGCGGATCTGGCTGGAGGCGTATTCCAGGGAGGAACACATGAACGATTCAAGCCACAGCAACATGGTGAAGCCTGAGGATACGCCGGAGCTTCGCCAGCTTTACGCCGATTTCGCGAGCGAACATCTGAGCCCTCTCTGGACCCAGATAGAGGACCTGGTGCCGTTCGTCCCTTCGCCCAAAGCGGTGCCGCATGTCTGGAAATGGGATCGCCTCTATCCTCTTGCTGAGCGTTCCGGCGATCTGGTTCCGGTGGGAAGAGGCGGTGAGCGACGTGCCATCGGTCTAGCCAATCCGGGACTGGGTGGAAAGGCTTTCATCAGCCCCACGCTTTGGGCGGCTATCCAATATCTTGGCCCGCATGAAACCGCGCCCGAACATCGTCATTCGCAAAATGCGTTCCGGTTCGTCGTGGAAGGAGAGGGGGTCTGGACTGTTGTCAACGGTGATCCCGTTCGGATGAGCCGAGGAGATTTGCTCTTAACGCCGGGCTGGCACTTCCATGGGCACCACAACAGCACAGACAAGGCCATGGCCTGGATCGACGGACTCGATCTGCCGTTCTGCTATCAAACGGATGTCGGCTTCTTCGAATTCGGTTCCGATCGCGTCACCGATTACGCAACACCGCGTTTTTCGCGCGGTGAGCGGTTGTGGTCGCATCCCGGTCTGCGACCGTTGTCGGAACTTAAGGATACCGTCAGCTCTCCGGTTGGCGCTTATCGCTGGGAACATACGGATCGCGCCCTGACCGAACAACTCCTGCTCGAAGACGAAGGGCAACCCGCGACGGTAGCGCAGGGTCACGCGGCGGTGCGCTATATCAATCCAACGACCGGCGGCGACGTGATGCCCACGATCCGTGCGGAATTCCATCGCATGCGGCAAGGTACGGTGACGGCACCGCGCCGCGAGGTCGGATCGTCCGTGTTCCAGGTGTTCGAGGGCAGTGGCTCGGTATTCTTGGACGGTAACGAAAACAAACTGGGCAAAGGCGATCTGTTCGTGGTCCCGTCATGGATCCCCTGGTCGCTGCAGGCCGAAACGCAACTCGATCTTTTCCGATTTTCCGATGCGCCGGTGATGGAGCGTCTTCATTTCGACCGCACGCTGGTCGAAGAGCGCCGACGTTAGGGAAACGCGATGATGAGTTACAGTGAAGCGGAGGAACGTGCCCGTCTGAAAGAACGCCTGGGAGCAGGCGCCAGGTACGATTCAGATGCAGCGCCGGGCCAGGCGCTGTTGATGGCAAGGCGCGGAACCGCGTACTTCGCGCGAAGACTGAACGAGCTCTCCGATGCCGATCTCGACGGGCCCTCACTTGTAGAGGGCTGGAGTCGTCGGCACGTCGTAGCGCATGTCGGTTACAACGCGCGGCGGTTGGCTCGTATTGCGGGCGCCGCACGACGGGGCATGCGGAACGAGCTACCGCCCGAGGCCGACGGCCCGCCTGAGACAGTTGAGTTCGGCTCGACGCTGCCGGCCCATGCACTGCGATATCTCTTTAAACATTCCGAGGTACATCTGAACGTGGAGTGGCGCGATTTGCCGGCGCAAGGTTGGCCGCTGTCGATTGAGATAATGGAGGGGGTTGCGATACCGGCTGCGACCACTCCGCTGATGCGGGCCCGGGAAGTCTGGTTGCAGGCCGTCAATCTCAACAACGGCGCCTCGATTGCCGAGGTGCCGGCGATACTAGCTGAACAATTGCGGCGCGATGTTCCCAAAGGACCGAAGGCGAACTTCCTCGACGTTCCGCCGACGGGCGCCAAACTCACATAAATCGGTCGCGTGACCACAGCGCGTGTTGCACCGGAAGGCCAACGGGGCCGTAGCTGGAAAGATAAAAAATGGCACGTACATCCCATGGACCGCTGACCGGATTGCGCATCCTGGAGATCGGTCATTTCATAGCTGCGCCATTTGCCACGCGGTTATTGGCGGATCTTGGGGCGGAAGTCATAAAGGTCGAACCTCCATCCGGGGACCCCGTCCGTCAATGGGGAAAGCAGCTCAATGGGGCTTCGCCGTGGTGGTCGCTGCACGGCAGAAACAAGAAGTCCATCACGCTAAACCTCAAGCATCCGAAGGCAATCGAGATTGTCTTGCAGCTTGCGGCGTGCTCTGATGCTCTGGTCGAGAATTTCAGGCCAGGTCACCTCGGCAAGCTGGGTTTGAGCGAGGATGCTTTGAGGAAGGCGCGTCAGGATCTGGTCATTGCTCGGATCACCGGCTTCGGACAGGACGGCCCCTACCGGAACAGGGCGGCATTCGGTGTTATAGGCGAGGCGATGGGCGGATTGCGCCATCTTACCAATCATCCTCCCGGCTCCTCCGATCTACCTCCTGTCAGGGTCGGTGTAAGCATCGGTGACTCGGTTGCTGGCCTATATGCGGCGTTCGGGCTGATGGCAGCTCTATGGCAGCGCGATCGAACATCCGGGGACGGCGTCGGCAGGACGCTCGACGTAGCGTTGACTGATTCCGTATTGAGCTTGATGGAGGGAATGCTGCCAGAATACGGAGTGTTGGGAGAAGTGCGCCAGCCGACAGGCTCACGCATCGTTACGGCCGCCCCTTCCAGCGCATATCCGACAAAAGATGGCAAATGGCTGTTGATCGCCGCCAATTCGGATCCGCTCTTTGCGCGGCTCGCACAACTCATGGGAAAATCCGAGCTCGCGCGGGACCCCCGCTATATCGGCAACCGCGAGCGAGTGGCGAACACAGAAGCGCTGGATGAGATCATATCGTCCTGGACGCTGCAGATGACCGCTGCAGATGGCGACCGGCTGCTTAGCGAGGAGGATATTCCCTGCACGCAGGTTTACACCGCAGTCGAATGCGCCGCCGATCCTCAATACCGCCAGCGTGGCATGGTCCGGGAGATCGAGGATCCGCGGCTGGGCACCGTGCTTCATCCTGGCATCGTACCCCACATTCCTGAAAATCCTGGGACCGTCCGCTGGCCGGGTTCTGCCATTGGCGCGCATACCGAGGAGATCCTGGAGCAGTTGATCGGTATGGGCGGGGCGGACATCGACACGCTTCGCCAGGAGGGAGTGATCTCGTGACAACATCAATCGCACGTGACGTGGATATCGTCGAGGTCGGACCCAGGGACGGTTTCCAGGGTATCGATCTGTTCATTCCGACTGAGCAGAAGATTTCCTTCGTGGAAAGGGCTGCCGCTGCGGGCCTGAAGCGTATCGAAGTTGGATCATTCGTCAGCGCCGCGGCCATCCCGCAACTGGCCGATACGGCTTCAGTTCTCAAATCGGCCCTTTCCCTCTCGCCCGTTCTGCCTCAGGTGCTGGTGCCGAGCGAGAAGCGTGGCAAGGAGGCGATGGAGAATGGGGCGCGGATGCTGGTTTTCGTGCTGTCAGTCAGCGAGCCGCACAACAGGAACAACGTCCGTCGCACACCAACGGAATCGGCTGCGGAGTATCAGCGTTTGATTGCGTCCGTTCCTGAAGATGTGGGCATCCGTCTCAGCCTTGCGACCGCTTTCGATTGCCCCTTTGCTGGGCGCGTCGACGAGCGCGAAACGCTCGCGATGATCGAGCACCTGTTGCCCTGCCGACCCAATGTCGAGATTTGCCTTTGCGACACCACGGGACGGGCCGATCCAGATCACGTTGGAACCCTGTTTCGCGCAGCCGTGAGCGCGTTCGGCGATAGCCCGACATGGTCGTTCCACGGCCACGATACGTATGGTATGGGCCTTGCCAACGTTCATGCCGCCTTCAGGCAGGGCGTGCGGATCTTCGATGCCTCCTTCGGCGGACTGGGCGGATGCCCGTTCGCGCCGGGTGCCACCGGGAATGTCGCAACGGAGGATGTGGTCTGGATGTTCGAGCGCATGGGGATCGCGACCGGCATCGATTTTGGGGCACTTATTGATCTCAGTTGCGATGCAGCGGCAATCCCCGGAGCGATCTCCGGCGGTCGGGCCCGAGAAGCGCTGAGTGCGAAAAGGTCGGTCTGCGTTGCCTGAGTAGCGTCCATCAAGCCGCAGCCGACCGCCTCGGTGCGGGCTGTCTCATTTTCATGAAACTCCGCTCAATCCCGAGCCGTCATAGAGCCATGAGGCTGCATCGTAATAATCCTCGAGCGACATCGAGCTTAGCTTCACGTTGCGCGCTTTTGCTCCTTCGCCGGCTTGATGGAAGATGAGCTCTCCCATTTGCCGTGCAGATGTCTGAACCCGGCCCGTCCGACCGATGCGCGCAAGTCTGTAAGCTTCGAAGGCGTGTTCGAAATCGCGGCTGCTGCGGTCGACCTCATGGGCGAGGCGCACTGCATCTTCAAGTGCCATGCACGCGCCTTGGGCCATATATTGCAGCATCGGATGCGCTGCGTCGCCGAGAAGAACGACCTTGCCGTCGCGCCAGTTGGTGACGGGCTCGCGGTCGCACAGCACCCAATATTTCCAGTTTTCGCCATGCTCGATGATTTGCACCGCGGTCGGATGAATATGCGCGAAGTTCCGGCGTACTTCCTCTTTGCTTGCAGAAACGCCGGCTACCGGATCGGCCGCGCCATTGTCGCTTGTGATCACGAGATTGAAGGCCTTCCAGTCCGACAACGGGTAATGAACCATATGGCATTTAGGTCCGATCCAGATCGTCATGGCATTCCAGCGCAATTGCTCTGGCATCTGCTCTGTCGGAATGACGGACCGGTAGGTCGTGTGCCCCGATATCCGTGGCTCGCCGTCGCGAATAACCTGCGCCCTGACGTTCGATCGAAGGCCGTCTGCGCCGACCAGGGCCGCACCGCTGACCTTTTCGCCTGTTGCGAGAAAGGCCGTGACGCCGTGTTCATCCTGCTCGTAGGATCTGACTTCGCAGTTCGTGCGCAGCGTGATCAGTTCTGACGCATTGCAGTAGCGTAAAATCAGAGAATGGAGCTCGCCACGATGAATGACTGCATAGGGGTTTTTGAACCGCGTGCGAAAATTCGCATCGAGCGGAATGGAAACCACCTGTTCGGCCGTGGTGGCATCCATGACCTTGATGGTTTCCACAAAAACTGCGATTTTGCGAGCCTCGTCGCCGATCCCAAGATAGTCGAATGAATGAAAAGCATTGGGGCCAAGCTGGATGCCTGCGCCGATCTCCCCAAGTTCCGGCGCCCGCTCAAGAACGACCGACGGGATCCCGACATTTGAAAGCGCCAAGGCAGCCGCAAGTCCGCCGATACCGGCGCCGGATATCAGAACGACCTGATTATTCAGCATGAATTCCTCCCCCACATACGCTACGCTCCTACGATAATATCAGAGTAATGACAATCAGTAAGCTGACGATACCGTCGTGGGTGCTGTCAGTCAACAAATTCGTGACCAGACCATCTTTGTGAGTTGAAAGGCGCGCCGACGAAAAAGGCCCGAAGCAGTTCCGGGCCGATTGACGTGCTGGAATCTGGACGAACGTGTCTAGCCGGCCTTGTACAAGAGAGCCGGGTGTATTGCCGCGTCGGCAGCTTCAATGATTGAATCCGTGTCGATCCCGAAATGCGCATAGAGGTCCGCGATCGTTCCCGTCTGACCGAAATGCTCAACCCCGAGATTTGTGGCTACACGACCATGAACCGAACCCAGCCAACCTAGCGTTGCCGGATGGCCATCCGTCACGGTAATGATGTGCGCGTCCTGGGGCACGGTCGCGAGAAGCGTTTCCACATGACTGCGGGCTGTCGCAAACCCGTGCCGCCGGGCCCGTTGCGCGGCATTCCAGCCGCTGAATAGCCGGTCAGCGGATGTAATGGCGAGGACGGCAACGTCGCGATGGCGTTCCGCAAGCCTGCCTGCCGCCGTCAGGACTTCAGGTGCGACGCAGCCCTGATAGGCCAGCACTAGCCTGGTATTATGGCTCGCTTCGCGCAGCCAGTATCCTCCGTCAATGACGCCGCATCGGAACGCTTCGCCCTCTCGGCGTGGAGGCTGTTCAAGGGGACGGGTCGTCAGCCGTAGATAGACTGAGCCGCCAGCCTCGTCGCGCAGCCATGTCCGCTTGTCATGCTCCGCCCCACCCTGGCGCTGCATGTAGTCGAAAGCCCACTGCATGATGATCGAAAGCTCATCGAGGAAAGCAGGCTCAAAACTGGCTAAACCGTCCTGGCTCATGCCGATCAGCTGTTGCCCGATTGATTGATGCGCGCCACCTTCGGGCGCGAGCGTTACGCCGGAGGGGGTACCCACAAGCATGAAACGGGCGTCCTGATAACAGGCATAGTTCAACGCATCCAACCCGCGCGCCACGAAAGGATCGTATACCGTTCCAACTGGAAGCAAGCGTTCCCCGAAAAGTGAATGTGATAGGCCGGCGGCCCCCAGGAGCAAACAAAGGTTCATCTCAGCAATCCCGAGTTCGATATGCTGCCCCGAGGGGCCGAACGCCCACTTCTGCGTCGAGGGGACTTTCTCGTCGTGAAAAATGTCGGCCTCGGGTGCACGAGAGAACAAGCCCCGTCGATTGACCCAAGGGCCTAGATTGGTTGAGACAGTAACGTCGGGCGCCATGGTGACGATCCGGTTTGCCAATTCGTCATTGCGGCGAGCGATGCCATCCAGGATCTTGCCAAATCCCGCCTGGGTGGAAAGCTCACGGTCTTCGAGGAACACCGTATCTCCGGGCGAAACATGCGCCGCGTTGCGCCGACGCATGCCCTTCGAGAAAAACGGCACGGACTTCAAAAACGCATGAAGGTAGTCGGGATTCCCGACGGCACCGAATAGGTCCCACTCGTGTCCGGGGTCCACGCCAACCCGCCGCTGGAACTCGTCCATTTGCGCCTTCGTCATGAGCCCTGCGTGGTTGTCCTTATGGCCGGCAAGCGGCGTGCCCCATCCCTTGATTGTATAGGCCAGAAAAACCGTCGGCCGATCGTGATCGATTTGACCGAACGTCCGCACGAGCGTTTCGATACAGTGTCCGCCGAGATTGTTCATCAGTTCGGACAGTTCGTCGTCGCTGCGCGCAGCAATCAGCCGGCTGGCACCCCCTTGATCTCCAATCTCGTCATTCAGCTTTTTGCGCCAAGCCGCGCCGCCCTGAAAAGCGAGCGCAGAATAGAGCTGATTGGGACACCGGTCGATCCAGTCGCGCAACGCGCGGCCGCCCGGTTCACGAAACGCTGCCTCCTGTAACACGCCGTATTTTAGAACACAGGCATCCCAGCCGAACGCTTTGAAGATCGCCTCGATGCGTTTCCAAAGCCCCTCTCGCACAACCCCATCCAGGCTCTGCCGGTTGTAGTCTATGATCCACCAAGTGTTGCGCAGATCATGTTTCCACCCTTCTTGAAGGCACTCATACACGTTGCCTTCATCAAGCTCGGCGTCCCCTACCAATGCGATCATTCGGCCTTTCGGTCGGGCAGCAGAAAACGGCTTCGATGCGATATAATCCTGAACGATAGAGGCAAAGGCGGTGATCGCGACGCCTAGGCCTACGGAGCCCGTGGAGAAGTCCACGTCGTCGGTATCCTTGGTTCGGCTTGGATAGGACTGGGCGCCGCCAAAGCCTCGAAAATTGATCAGCTTTTCCCGGGTCTGGTTGCCCATTAAATACTGGATCGCGTGAAACACCGGTGAAGCATGCGGTTTCACCGCTACGCGGTCCTCAGGTCTGAGGGTATGAAAATAGAGAGCGGTCATGATCGACGCCATCGAGGCGCACGATGCCTGGTGACCGCCCACCTTAACCTCTCCCTTTTCGCGAATATGGTTCGCATTGTGGATCATCCAGCATGCATGCCATAGGATCTGGCGCTCCAGGTCTTTCAGTGCCCGCAAGGTGTCTTGGCGAAGCGTCGATGTCATCACGTTGTTCTCCTCTCGCTTGACGAAAACTATCATCCCGACAGCGAAAATTCTGACCTATTCCTCTTGATTGTCACGGTACTGACGGTCAGTCTTGCCGGATAGGACTGAAAGGGAGAAAACTCATGCCACTTGTGACCTATGATGAGGCGACGCTAAGGATCCTCGAGCTTTTGCAGCAGAACGCCGAGCTGAGTGTGGCCGAATTGGCGGCTGCCGTCGGCCTGTCGTCATCGCCCTGCTGGCGGCGGGTCAACGAGTTGAAGGAAACAGGCGTGGTCAAGGGTGCGGTCACGCTTGTTGATGCGTCCATGCTCGGGTTGGCCGTCAATGTTTTCGTGCACATTTCGCTGAAACTTCAAGACCAAGCATCGCTGGAGGTCTTCGACACTGCCGTGAAGTCAATGCCGGAGGTTATGGAGTGTTACCTGATGACCGGCGAGTCCGATTACTTGCTGAGGATCGTAGTGGAAGACATTCGAAAGTATCAGTCGTTCGTGATCGACAGGCTCACGACGATACCTTGCGTATCCAACATCCGGTCAAGCTTTGCACTCGGTCAGATAAAGTATACGACGGCACTCCCAATCGACCACCTGCGGAAAAAGTAAACTCCTTCACGCACAGATCGCCGTGATCGTTGAGCTTTTCGATTGCCGTGGGTTTGAAAGGCATGTTTTCTCCGGTCCCGGCTAAAAAGAAATCAAGTCGTTCGTCGCACTCACGAGACACCGTCCGAGTTATAAGCCTTGCTAAAAGCTAGCCCCCTCCCGGCAGAGCGTTGGGTCGGCCACCGATGCGAGATCTGGCGCTGCGTAGCCACCTGCGCCAATCTTGCGGTCGCGAAGACCGATCCGAGCAAGTCCGCCGATGTGTCAACTTCTGGAATTGAGTGATCCATCAATGGATCAATCAAGTCGACCTGAGATGATACAATCACGCGATTGATGTTTGATGATAAGCGACGGTGACCGCCGACGATAAGCTATTGGTGCGTCGAAGTATCGTGTTTTTGATTGCCTTTCCGAACGTGCGCTGGGAGACGACATTGATGAATCAGAAAAAGCCTGTGGTTGTAGTTTGCGGCGCAACTGGAAAACAAGGTGGCGCGGTGACGAACGCGCTGCTGAAGCTTGATCGTTTTTCCGTTCGGGCATTGGTACGTGACCCGGCGCGTGCGCACCATTTGGAGCAGAGGGGCGTCGTTCTCGTGCGCGGCGATCTGCTGGAGCTACCGTCGCTGATTGAAGCTTTCTCGGGGGCAGACATCGTATATGGGCTCACCCAGCCGTGGAAGCCGGGGGCCAGGACAGCGGATGTGGACAGCGAGGTAATACAGGGTAAGAACATCATTGACGCCAGTCGTGAGGTCGGCGCTACGCTGGTCATATCGACACAGATTCATGACGGCGAGGCACCCAGCGGCATCCCACATGCAGATTCCAAGCTTGAAATCGAAGCGTACGCTCGAGCGTCGGGCATCCCGCTGGTCAACGTACGTCCGGCGTCATTCCTAGACAATATCGGGGCGGAGTGGTTTCCCGTACGCAAAGGAAAGGTGCAGGGGCTGGCTGATCGTGATGCCAAGCTCCCCTATATCGCCACCCGTGATATTGGGCGGGCAGTCGCCGCTGTCATCGACCGCCTGCCGGAGCACGTGGGTGGGCACGTAAACCTTATCACCGGCCTCTATTCAGGGGATGATATCTGCGCCGCTCTCTCAAGCTTGCGAAGCGGCGAGAGCTTCCGCTACGTCACGTATCCCAAATTCATAATGTGGTTATTCTTCACGGAATTCTACAAGATGCGCACTGCCTTCGAGAAAATGGGACGCCCACCACTTTCGCCCGAATACGCGATCGGCCTCACCACTACAGCCGCTCTGATCGAGGATCCCTGGACCCTCTACGACTTTTTGCGCGAGCAGGGTTGGGCACAACGGAACTTAAGTTAGACCGATGCAATTGCGCCCCTGGCTTGCTGAATTGGTCCTGCCCCGTGCTGGCGCTGGCCGGCCCCATTGCCACTTTTGTCTATCTGGCAGAACCTTTCTCTTTGGAGCGTTATCTGCCATTACCCCACTTGCAGGATATGCTTCAACGGATCAAACCCTTACCCAGCTGACGGCACCAGTGGCGTACCGTCCAATCGTTCGCGATCCGCGTGCCGGAGAGGGACGGCAGCGTGCTGGCGAAAATTGACGATGAGCACCGGCACGAAGTCCGCGAAGAAGGGAAGAAATTCAGATATGCCACTGATTTCTTCACATTGCTGTTCGACGACAAGCGCGGGGCGCGGCAGCATAAGAAGCTTCCGGCTGCCATGCAGGGCTGATGAGTTTGGTGCGTTGAACGACCTTGCCACGGTGCTACAGTTCTTGGTCAAGCATGGCCTTGCCGATCATGCGGCCGCAGACAGCGTTATCTCCCATAGCGATATGCCGTCATTGCCTGCGAAGGCGGAGGCTGCGGTTGATGAAGTGCTCGATACCAAATGGTTCTCGAGGTAGGCCGCCGCGGAAAGTAATTTCTTGAAAAATTGTTGTGCCGCTTATCGATAATCAGGACATGTTCTTGAAGCGATGAGACGAGAGAAATGGATACCGGTTCGCAAGCGGTCGAGGACATCCCAGAACTATAGCCTATCGAAAACGAAAAAGCCTGCCGCGGGAGGAGGTGCGGCAGGCTTTTTGAGGATTTGAACAACGGCCGGGAGGAGAGTGCCGTTGTCCGTCAGGCCTCCCTTGGAAGGAGTGGGCCACCTAAAACACGAGGCGTTGCGGCAGGCGCATCGATGGCCCAAAGGTACCAAAAGATGCGACGAGTGCCAGCGCTCTGATCGCAGTGCAGCTATGCGTTTTCCGCACTGCAACATCGAATCCGTTTTTTTCTCGTTCATATTGGCCTGAAGCAGCCTTGACGGTCGCTGCAAAATCCGGACGGAAGCACATCCTTTTACCGCCGTCAGGGGGCCACGAACGGGCTCGGCAGCGCTGGAGCGGTGCGATCAGATCCAGGCTAATCGCATATCCGATCGCAAGAGCTTTCGACATTACAAAACTCCTTTCTTCCGCATTTCTTCCTTCGCGGCCTCGCTCTTGTCGGCAGAGACACCCAGCGCCTTAAGTACGACGGCCGACTTGGTGAACTGGACTTCGCGGTATTCGACGATTTCGACATGGTTCCCCCAAGGGTCGAGAAAATTGAATGGGCGACCTTCCGGAACGATCGCGCCGGCCGCGGTGGCAAGGTCCATGACGCTCGATCTGTCGTCGACGACCAGACCGAGATGACGGTGCGTGTCGCGCTCTTGTGTCCTGCCACGGCTCAAGGCGAGGAACTGGTCCCCCATATCCACGAAAGCCATCTGTAGGACACCGCGCTCATCACGGTGGCTCCCGCGGAGCTGGAAATCGAAGACCTCGCCATAGAATTCGAGCGCTGCGTCGACATCATCGACCTCAAGCGCGACGTGGTTTATACCGATGAGCTTGGGTTTTGTCATGCTTATCTCCCGCATTTATGATGTGTTGGGCATAACGCGACATGACCAATAGAGTTCAGATAGTTCTTCCTGCGGAAGAAGACAGCGATTTCGCTTTGAGTTCAGCGCCGTCGATGCGCATGGCCGTTTCGCTGACATAAAGCAGGCAAGTTGCATCATCTCGGTCCCATTGCTGCGCGTTAACGGGCCGTTGCTTTAAAAAAGAGTTGCGATGGGTGATCTTACCCGGTGGAAGCGACCGGCTGGAGAGCCAGCTTCCGAGTTGACGTTGGTTTGGAGGTCATTGAGCATAAAATGGGAGGGAGCTGCGTGATCAGTGGTTGAACTGCCTGGTTATTGATCCGCCTCGCCTCGCTCTCATAATCCAGTGGATCGTTTGCCCGAGGGACCGCCTCCGACACAAGAAAATCATGGAATTCCTCGACTGGTTACGGCTAGAAGGGGATCGTTGGCTGGCGTCGCGACTTTCTGCATCTTAGGTCAAACAATGACGCCGCAGACGCAGCCATATCTCAACGATTAGGCTGAAGACGATTGCCGGTGCTAGGAGGTTCGCCGGTTTCGTCTGCCGCCGCATCCGTACCTTCGTGGAATCATCTCGGAGGGACACGCCAACTGGCGAGCCACACCAGGGCCAGTCCAGCCCAAGGATCATTCGGGTGACGTGCTTATTCCCCGGAGAAATGAACAGATCAACAGGATTAAGGTTGCCGATCGCCGCATCTCACTGCGATTTAGGAGATCAATAGCAACTACAGGTCAGGATCGCAGATCGTTGTGATGAGATGGATAAAGCAATCTCGCTCTTCCGCTGACAGCGTTCGCAGAATTTCATCCTGAATTTCTAAAACCACGGGACGGATTTCGTCGAGAAGCTTATTGCCGTCGCCGGTCAACGTGAGCGTGCGAGCGCGTCGATCTGATTCCTTGATAAGGCGCCACAGGAGCTGGCGCGCCTCCAGGCGAGAAACCACGTCACCGATCGTCACCTTGTCCATCGCTACAAAGGTCGCGAGCGTGGCCTGATCAATCCCGGGGTTCTCTTGTATCGCGGAAAGGACCGCAAATTGAAGTTGGGTCAGATCGAAGCCGGCCGACTGCATTTTCTGGGTGAATATCGCCACTGAATGCTGATGAAGGCGGCGGATCAAGTGGCCAGGGAGCTTGTGGATGAAAGGCATGCCGCCTCTTATCAGTCAGACGTCAGGCCAGCAATTGACAAATGTCATTAGTAAGTATACGTATTAATATAATTAAGGAGGAGCGAAATGGCCAGTCCGATGCGGGCAGGGGACACTGCGGCGCTATGCAAATTTCCACGCGCACCCACTTCAATCCCTATCAGTCCAGCTTTGCGATTTGACGCCCGACCATCCTTGGCCAAACGCGATGGCCCTGTACGGAAATGGGCACATTTGCGCCCACTTGCCCATGCGTCCCGATGAATAATCTCGATGCCCTGCGTCAGGCTCTTGGGGGAGCCACAATACGTTGGCACGCCGAGCATCGTATGGCGCGACATGCCGGATCGTTTCGGAGATATCAATGCGGACGCTGCTTCGAGGCTTTTGCGTCCTGCAGCGACCGAGCGGAGCTGGCGTATCTGCCGCGATGCGCTCGAACTCGACAACGGAGGCCGGGAGCACTGGTTGCCGCCCAGGCTGCAAAGACTGATTCTATTACATCAAAGCAAAGGAAAGCTCGATGACGAAAGCCAATCTCTTTCCGTCCCCTGCCTGGCCTGCCGTGCCGGTCAAGGGCGAGGCGGAAAACTATCCAATCCATCGCATTTTCTGCGTGGGGCGCAACTATGCTGCCCATGCTGCCGAAATGGGGGTCGCGGTTGATCGGGAAGCTCCATTCTATTTCACCAAGTCGGCGCTCGCCACCACGCAAACCGGTTCAATTATCCCCTATCCGCCAGGCACCGGCGATTTCCATTACGAAATGGAACTTGTCATCGCCATCGGCGCTTCTGCTTTCCGCGCTGATCGCACAGCTGGAGGGGAGGCGGTTTATGGCTTTGCCTGCGGCTTGGACATGACGCGCCGGGACCTTCAACTGGACGCGCGGGCCAAGCAGCGTCCGTGGGATTTGGGAAAAGATGTGGAACAATCCGCAGTTTTCGCGCCTATCACCAGGAAGAATGATTTCGGCACGATAGGACGACAGCGCATTCATCTGGAGGTAAACGGCGAAACGCGGCAGGAAGCGCGGCTTGACGATCTTGTCTGGAAGATCGACGAGATCGTCAGCCATCTCTCGCATTTTTATCACCTTGAGCCGGGTGATTTGATCATGACCGGTACGCCGGCCGGGGTTGGTGCTGTGGTGGCAGGCGACGTCATTACAGGCGGCATCGATGGTCTCGATCCCATCGCATTGACGATAGGAACGGCCGAATGATCCAGTTTTACGGCTATTTCCGCTCTTCTTCTGCCTATCGGTGCCGCATCGCCTTTAATCTGAAGGGTGTTAGCTATGAGTTCCGATCAGTGCACTTGCGTAAGGATGGTGGCCAACAGAAGAGCCCAGCTTATCGCTCCCTCAATCCGCAGGCACTCGTGCCGACGCTGAAGACCGGAGCTTTTCACTTGACGCAGTCGCTTGCCATCATCGAATGGCTGGACGAAACGCAGCCGGGGCCGAAACTATTGCCGCATGAGGCCGATCTTCGCGCCAAGGTGCGCGCCTTCGCGCAGGTCATCGCCTGTGATGTGCATCCGCTCCAAAACTTGCGCGTCCTCGATTATCTGAAGGCGGATTTTGGCGCGGATCGGGCAGCCCTCGACGCCTGGTGTCGGCGGTGGATCACCGACGGGCTTTCTGCCTGCGAAACCCTTCTCTCGGAATACGGCTCTTCGCCTTTTTGTTTTGGCGAACATCCGACGCTGGCCGACATCTGCCTCGTGCCGCAGATCTTTTCGGCACAGCGTTTCGGCGTCGACCTCGGGGCGATGCCGCGCTTGCGAGCTATTCACCAGGCATGCGAAGCTCTTCCCGCTTTCAGCGAGGCGCATCCAAAACGCCAGCCTGATTGGGAATCGTAAATCTCCGGACTCTGTTGCAAGAATTCCGGTTGGTTGGCGAGGTCTTGTTTTCTCTGCCGTTACGCGGCCTGACCTTCGAGATTTGAAGCGAGCAGGGCGACGGCTTCCGTCAAGGCGCTCGGTCCGATACCGAAAG
>NZ_JABAIG010000013.1:0-168704 GCF_012641385.1 Rhizobium sp. P28RR-XV | reverse complement strand
CCCAGAACCACCAATCAGCATCGCAGCCAATCAAGGAAACACTAGAGCGAAAGTCGTCGTCGCCAGCAGCGCCGCCGCCCTCGTTCAGTGATCGGGCTTATAGACCCTACCTCCGAACCAAGTCAACACTATCACTGTAAAAATTCTGACATTTTTGTAACTTATTGATTGTAAAACGGAATTTGATGCGATGTCGAAATTAGTGGGCGGTTTTACCTGGCAGGACGCGCTTTCGGGATTCATTTTGCGTGGCGCGTCGGAATCGTCCAAATAGAGGCCTAAGAACCACCTCCGCACCTCCCCTGCCGGTAGATGGGCCGGCGGACGGGATTGCGTCTCATTGCCAGCTGCGCGCCCAAGACCTAATAGACATCGAACGATTACATGGAGCGGAGCATGTTGCTTCTCAACGAAGAGCGGACGCACGCGGCGCTGCCCTGGCCGGCCTTGATCGCAGCGCTCGAAGTCCTCACGATCACGATGGCTACCTGTGAACATGCGCGGAGCCGGCAGGCGTGACCTATAAGACGCCTTCACTACCGGAACTTCCGGTCTCGCATGTGCTTGCCGATATCGGCATCGCACTCGCCGACCATCGACGCGCCGTGCTTTCCGCGCCACCCGGCGCCGGCAAGACGACGCTGGTACCGCTTTATCTATTGGGGCAGGCGTGGCGCGGCGACGGCAGGATCATTCTTCTGGAACCGCGACGGCTGGCGGCAAGGGCGGCGGCGGCCCGGATGGCCTCGCTGCTGAACGAACAGGTCGGCGATACCGTGGGCTATCGCATGCGGCTCGACAACCGCATCTCCGCCAAGACCCGCATCGAGGTGGTGACGGAGGGCGTGTTCGCCCGGATGATCCTCGACGACCCGGAACTCTCCGGCATTTCCACCGTCATCTTCGACGAATTCCACGAGCGCTCGCTGGATGCCGATTTCGGCCTGGCGCTGGCGCTCGACGTGCAGTCGGCGCTGCGCGAGGATTTGCGCATCCTTGTGATGTCGGCAACGCTGGACGTGGAACGCGTCGCGAGCTTGCTCGAAAACCCACCCGTCATCGAGAGCATGGGCCGCAGCTTTCCAATCGACATTCGCCATCAGGACCGGCCGGCGGGCGAGCGGATCGAAGATACGGTCACGCGGACGATCCTCGACGCGCATGCGGACGAACAGGGCTCGATCCTCGCCTTCCTGCCGGGGCAGGCCGAGATCACCAGGACGGCGGAACGGCTCGAGGGTCGGTTCGGATCGGAGACAATGATCGCGCCGCTTTACGGCAATCTCAGCCAGAAGGAACAGGACGCGGCGATCCGGCCAGCAGCGCAGGGCACGCGCAAGATCGTGCTTGCCACCTCGATCGCCGAGACCTCCATCACCATCGACGGCGTGCGCATCATCATCGACAGCGGCCTGCAGCGGCTGCCGGTCTTCGAGGCTTCGACCGGAATTACGCGGCTCGAGACGGTGCGCGTGTCCCGCGCCTCGGCCGATCAGCGGGCCGGCCGTGCCGGGCGAACCGAGCCGGGCATCGCCATTCGCCTGTGGCATCCGGGCCAGACGGCGGCGCTTCCGGCCTTTACGCCGCCGCAGATCCTTTCGAGCGACCTCTCGGGCCTCGCGCTCGATCTGGCCCATTGGGGCGTGCAGGATCCGGCGACGCTCGCCTTTGTCGACCAGCCGCCGGCGATAACGCTTGCCGAGGCGCGGACCTTGCTGCGGCAGCTGGGAGCGCTTGACGCGGAAAACGGGTTGACGGCGCGGGGCCGGCTGATGCGCGAACTCGCCTTGCCGCCGCGGCTGGCGGCGATGGTGATATCGGCCAGCGAATTCGGCCAGGCGCGCGAGGCGGCGTTGCTTTCGGTGCTGCTGACGGAACAGGGGCTCGGCGGGCAAAGCATCGACCTCGAAGACCGGCTGCGGCGCTTCAAGACGGAAAAGGGCGAACGGGCGGAAGCCTCGCGTCGATTGGCCGGGCGCCTCGCCCAGGCGGCGGGCGGCAACGGCAGCCCCGTCTCTTCTACTCCTCCGCTCGCCGGTGTGCTGCTCCTGCATGCCTTTCCCGATCGGATTGCGCTGCAGCGCGGCGGACGGGGGCGCTTCGTCATGGCCAATGGTCGCGGCGCGGAGCTGCCGGAGACCGAGCGGCTTGCCGGCTCGCAGATGCTTGTCATTGCCGACCTCACCGGCCGGGCGCCGCAGGCGCGCATTGTTGCCGCGGCGGAGATTTCCCGCGCCGATGTGGAAGAGCATTTGCCGGGCGAAATCCGCACCGAGGATCAGAGCTTTTTTGACAAAGCAAGCCGCCAGGTGCGGGCGCGGCGGGTAACACGGCTTGGCGCGATCATCTTCGAGGAAACGCCGCTGCCGCGCCCAACCGGCGAGCAGGCGACGAAGGCGCTCGCTGACGGCATTCGCGAGCTCGGGATCGGCGTCCTGCCCTTTTCCAGGGAAGCTGCGCAACTGCGGGAAAGGATCGGCTTCCTGCAACGGACGATCGGCGAGCCCTGGGCTGACGTTAGCGACGAGGCGCTGCTTGCGCGGTTGGATGACTGGTTCACGCCATTTCAGGCCGATGCGCGCGGCCTTTCCGATATCTCCGCCGGCGGGCTCTCCAGCGGGCTTATGTCGCTGGTGCCGCATGAGCTGCAGCGCGATCTCGCCCGGATGGCGCCGACGCATTTCGAAGCGCCGACCGGGCAGCGCCATCCCATACAATATGACGGCGAGGAACCGCTGTTGACCATTCGCGTCCAGGAGCTGTTCGGACTGAAGCAGCATCCGGCCATCGGCGGCGGCAGATTGCCGCTACTGCTCGAATTGACATCGCCGGCACATCGGCCGATCCAGACGACGCGCGACCTGCCGGGCTTCTGGGCGGGCTCCTGGAAGGATGTGCGCGCCGACATGCGCGGGCGCTACCCAAGGCATCCCTGGCCGGAAGATCCGGCGGAAGCCTTGCCGACCACACGCGCCAAGCCACGGGGGACCTGACAATGGCACGCTTCTTCCGCGGACTGGAAAAGCTGTCCGAGGCCGAAATGAAAGCGCAGGAGGGCCATCACACCAGCCGGCGGCTGCGGCTGCAGACGCTGGTACGCCTGCGCTGGCTTGCGGTCGGCGGCCAGACGGTGACCGTGATGATCGTCGCCTTCTGGCTGAAATTCCCCATGCCGCTGCTGCCCTGCTGCGTGCTGATCGCCTGCCTTGCCTGGATCAACTTCTTCCTGACACTGCGCTATCCACCGACGCACCGGCTGGAGCCGCCGGCGGCCTTTGCCCTGCTCAGCCTCGATCTTCTGCAGCTCTGCGGGCTGCTGTTGATCACCGGTGGGCTTGCCAACCCCTTCTCGGCACTGGTTTGCGTACCCGTCATCATTTCCTTCGCATCGCAGCCGATCCGCTACAGCATGCCGCTGATCCTGCTGGCGATGATCTGCATTACCGGCCTTGCCTTCTCGCCCTTTCCGCTTCCCTGGTATGAAGGCATCTCGATCAACGTCCACAATGTGATGCAGCTCGGTGTCTGGTGCTCGATTGCCTCCACCATGGCTTTTGCCGCCTTCTATGCCTATCGCGTCTCCATGGAAGCCTCGCAGCTCGCCGATGCGCTCTCGGCGACGGAGCTGGTGCTGCAGCGGGAAAAGCACCTGTCGCAGCTCGACGGGCTGGCGGCGGCCGCGGCGCACGAGCTCGGCACGCCGCTTGCGACCATCAGCGTCGTCGCCAAGGAGATGGAGCGCGAACTGCGCGAGGACGACCGCTTCCGCGAGGACGTGGCGCTGCTGCGCAGCCAGAGCGAGCGCTGCCGCGACATCTTGCGGCGGCTGACGACGCTCTCCTCCGAAGACGAGGCGCATATGCGGCGGCTGACGCTCTCCTCGATGATGGAGGAGATCATCGCACCGCATCGCGAGTTCGGGATCACGCTGGAACTGATCGAGAAGAGCCCGCGCTCCGGGGAACCCGTCCTCAGCCGCAATGCCGGCATCATGTACGGCCTCGGCAACCTCATCGAAAATGCGGTCGACTATGCCCGCAAGACGGTGACCATCACCGTGGAGTATACCGTCGACACTCTGACTATTGTCATCGAAGATGACGGCAACGGCTATTCGCCCGAAATACTGGCACGGATCGGCGAACCCTATGTCACATCGCGCCAGCGGGACGATACCGCCGGCGGCCTCGGGCTTGGCCTCTTCATCGCCAAGACGCTGCTCGAACGCTCAGGCGCCGCACTTTCCTTCAGCAATCGCGATTCGGAGGCGCCAGGCGCGCGCGTCCGCGTCGAATGGCCGCGCGTACTGATCGACAGTAATTCGACAAAATGATTTTCACGGCTTAAAACAGCGGTCGTCAAAATCGGTTGAATATGCAGGCGGATGGTCGCCGGGATAGAAGATAAAATGACGGAAAAAGAGAGCGCTGCCCCACACGCGGGAGCGAAGGATGCCGCGGCCCATATCGGCCCGGATGCCACATTGCTGATCGTCGACGACGACGGCCCGTTTCTGCGTCGGCTGGCACGCGCGATGGAAACGCGCGGCTTTGCAGTCGAGACGGCGGAATCGGTGGCGGAAGGCGTGGCCAAATCCAAGGCGAGCCCGCCCAAATACGCCGTGGTCGACCTCCGGTTGGGCGACGGCACAGGACTGGATGTGATCGAGGCGATCCGTCAGCGGCGCGACGATACGCATATCGTCGTCCTGACCGGCTATGGAAATATCGCGACGGCGGTGACCGCCGTCAAACTCGGCGCGCTCGACTATCTCGCCAAACCCGCCGATGCCGACGACGTCTACGCCGCGCTGACGCAGCGCCCCGGCGAAAAGGCCGAGGTGCCTGAGAACC
The DNA here is from genome assembly GCF_012641385.1 of Rhizobium sp. P28RR-XV. Taxonomy (NCBI): domain Bacteria; kingdom Pseudomonadati; phylum Pseudomonadota; class Alphaproteobacteria; order Hyphomicrobiales; family Rhizobiaceae; genus Rhizobium; species Rhizobium sp. P28RR-XV. The sequence continues at coordinate 163,851 of NZ_JABAIG010000013.1, read as the reverse complement.
CGATGTCAGCGGACCGGGTGCGTTGGGAGCATATCCAGCGCGTCTATGAAATGTGCGAGCGCAATGTTTCCGAGACGGCCCGCCGCCTCAACATGCATCGCCGCACGCTGCAGCGCATCCTCGCCAAGCGCGCGCCGAAATAGGCTACTCTGAAGCGAAGGACTTGCCCGTCGCCCATTCGGCCAGCAGCAGGCGCTGGGCGGCGGCGCGGGAGAAATTCAGCGTCACGGACTTGCGCGTCGCCGGCGGCAGCCGATGCTCCGGCGCCTCGCGCAGCATATGGGCGCCGTAACCATCCGACAGAAATAGCCCGCAATCCTCGGGGAAGATATCCAGCGGCACGTCCTTGTGCGTCGCGAAGAACATCCGGTCGCAATGCTGCCGGTATTCGGGCCATTTGCGATCGACGCGGAAATCCTCGATCGACGTCTTGATCTCGATGATCCAGATCTCACCCTTTTCCGAGAGGCTGATGAGGTCGGCGCGGCGGCCGCTGGCAAGCGGCAACTCCGGCAAGACCGCGTGACGCATGTCGTGCAGTAAAAGTTGCACGCCCTTGCGTACAAGCATGGCCCTTTCCGATTGTCGGCCATCTATTAACGGATTGTTATTGTAAACGTTCAAAATCGTCATGAATTGTCTCGGGAACCGGGCAAGCATTGTTGCAAAAAAACCATGTCCTTCTAATTTGCGCGCCGGCGCTATTTTTGTAGGGCCACAGCCGCTTGCAAAGCTAAGTTTAATGGAAAATAAACTGTAGACAAAGATGGTAGATAACCATCCGTTCCCTGCCACGAAATTTCAAGAGACTTCCATGCGCATCCGTAATGCTATGACCGCACTCGGCCTTGTCGCAACGCTCGCAGCGGCTGGCTATGCCATCCCTGCGGCAGCCAAGCCCTCCGCCATTGCCAATCCCGCCACCATTGCCGCTCCCGCTACCGACGCCCTCAAGACGTTCGACAGCGATTATGGCGTCACGAGCGACAACGGCTTCCAGCTGCCGGCGATCCCGATCCAGAAGGTGAAGCCGCAGTTCCGCCGCCAGATCGTTTCCTACAAGTCCGACGAGGCTGAAGGCACGATCATCGTCAACACGCGCGAGCGCCATCTCTACTATATCCTCGGGAACGGCGAAGCGATGCGTTACGGCATCGGCGTCGGCAAGCAGGGCTTCGCCTGGTCGGGCACTGCTTACGTTGCCTGGAAGCAGGAATGGCCGAGCTGGCATCCGCCGAAAGAAATGGCAGTCCGCCGTCCGGAAATCGCCAAATACGTCGATGGCGGCATGAACCCCGGCCTGTCGAACCCACTCGGCGCGCGCGCCATGTATCTCTACAACGACAAGGGCCAGGACACGCTGTTCCGCCTGCACGGCACGCCGGAATGGGCGTCGATCGGCACGGCCGCTTCCTCGGGCTGCATCCGCCTGATGAACCAGGACGTCATCGACCTCTATAGCCGCGTTCTGCCTGGTCACAGCACCAAGGTCGTCGTCATCCAGTAATCACTGGACATTCGGATTGAAAAAGGCCGCCGGATCGATATCCGGCGGCCTTTTTGTTTGGGGAACGGGGTCGATGCTATATCACCCTACCCGCCCTCGTCCTTCGAGGCTCCGCCTTCGGCTGCGCATCTCAGGATGAGAGCTGATCTTTTCCCCTAGAGCCGGATGATTTTAGGTCTGTTCGACCAAAAATCTGAATCCGCTCTAGAAACAAAGAAGTAGAGCGTGATGTCGCCTGGAAACCGCCTACACTTTTCGGCATCACGCTCTAACCGCAAGATCCTCTCCACCTCATCCTGAGGTGCCTTGCCGGCGAAGGCGACAAGGCCTCGAAGGATCGAGGTGGCCCCAGATGGAGGGAAGGGATCACCCCGCCTGCTTCGCCTTCAGCTCGATGCGGCGGCGGTGCAGGACCGGTTCGGTATAGCCGTTCGGCTGCTCGCGGCCCTTGAGGACGAGATCGAGGGCTGCCCGGAAGGCGACCGAACCGTCGAAATTGCCGGCCATCGGCCTATAGAGGGGATCACCGTCGTTCTGCTGGTCGACCACGGCAGCCATGCGCTTCATCGTCTCGATGATCTGCGCTTCGGTGATGACCTTGTGGTGCAGCCAGTTGGCCATGTGCTGCGCAGAAATGCGCAGGGTGGCGCGATCTTCCATGAGGCCGATATTGTTGATGTCGGGAACCTTGGAGCAGCCGACGCCCTGATCGACCCAGCGCACGACATAGCCGAGGATGCCCTGGCTATTGTTGTCGATCTCGCGCTGGATTTCCTCCGGCGTCCAGTTCGGCCGCGAGGCGACCGGCACGGAGAGAATGTCGGAAAGCTTGGCGCGGGCGCGGCTCTTCAGGCTCTTCTGCACGTCGGCGACATTGACGCGATGATAATGGGTGGCATGCAGCGTCGCCGCCGTCGGGGACGGCACCCAGGCGGTGTTTGCGCCGGCCTTCGGGTGGGCGATCTTCTGCTCGAGCATGGCCGCCATCAGATCCGGCATGGCCCACATGCCCTTGCCGATCTGGGCATGGCCGGAGAGGCCGCATTCCAGGCCGATATCGACGTTCCAGTTCTCATAGGCCGCGATCCAGGCCGCCTGCTTCATATCACCCTTGCGGATCATCGGGCCTGCTTCCATCGAGCTATGGATTTCGTCGCCAGTGCGATCGAGGAAACCGGTATTGATGAAAACGACGCGCTCGCGGGCGGCGCGGATGGCTTCCTTGAGGTTGACCGTCGTGCGGCGCTCCTCGTCCATGATGCCCATTTTGATAGTATTGCGCGGCATCCCAAGCAGGTCTTCGACGCGCGAGAAGATATCAACCGCGAAAGCGACTTCTTCCGGACCATGCATCTTCGGCTTGACGACGTACATGGAGCCGGTGCGGGAATTCTTGCGGCGGCCGTTCGGGCCGATGTCATAAAGTGCGATCAGGCCGGTAATCGCGGCATCCATGATGCCCTCGGGCACCTCGTTTCCATCACGGTCAAGAATGGCCGGATTGGTCATCAGGTGGCCGACATTGCGCACCAGCATCAGCGAGCGGCAATGCAGATCGAAAGTGCTGCCATCCGGCGCGGTATAGGTGACATCGGGGTTGAGGCGGCGCGTGAAGGTCTTGCCGCCCTTGGCGACCTCTTCGGTCAGGTCGCCCTTCATCAGGCCGAGCCAGTTGCGGTAAACCTCCGCCTTGTCGTCGGCATCGACGGCCGCGATCGAATCCTCGCAATCCATGATCGTGGTGATCGCCGATTCCAGCCGGACATCGGAAATGTTTGCCGGGTCGGCCTTGCCGATATCGGTGCCGGCATCGATAACGACTTCGATATGGATGCCGTTCTGCTTCAGCAGGATATGCGAGGGATTGGCTGCATCGCCGAGATAACCGGCGAAATGGCTGCGATCCGCCAGCGCCGTAACGCCACCTTTTGTCGTGATCGCCAGTGCGCCATCCTTCACAGCAAGACCGGTGACGTCCTTCCAGCCTGCGCCGGCAAGCGGCACGGCGGAATCGAGGAAATCGCGAACCCAGGCGATGACTTTCTCGCCGCGCTTGGGGTTATAGGTCCTGCCCCTCTCGGCGCCATCAGTCTCAGGAATGGCATCGGTGCCATAAAGAGCATCGTAAAGCGATCCCCAGCGGGCGTTGGCCGCGTTCAGGGCATAGCGGGCATTCATGACGGGAACGACGAGCTGCGGGCCGGCAATCTCCGATATCTCGGGATCGACATTGGCGGTCGAAATCGTAAAGGCCGGGCCTTCGGGCACGATATAGCCGATGTCGCGAAGGAAGGCCTCGTAGGCGGCGAGATCGACGGGCGCGCCGTTCTTGCGATACCAGTCGTCAAGCGCTGCCTGCATGTGGTCACGCTTGGCGAGCAGCTCGCGGTTCTTCGGCGCGAGATCGTGGACGATCTTGGAGAAGCCGGCAAAAAAGGCGTCGGCGTCGATGCCTGAACCCGGCAGCGCTTCCTTGACGAGGAAATGATAAAGCACCGGTTCGATCTGCATCCCGTTCTTCTCAATGCGGCTCATGCCAAATACTCCTCAAGGCCATCTGATGGCTCATTTTTCACATGCTGCCACTTTGCCGATCGTTTCGCTTCCGTCAATTTGGCAATAGTTCGAAAGATTTATGCGTTGAGGGAAATAATCAATCCGTTGCGATTCGCGGACGTCCGCTGGCCGTCGCGATGAACCGCGCCTCGATCAGTTTTCGACTGCCCTCGACCTCAGGCGCATCCACCCGCTCATCCATCGCCAACACGAGATCCACCGCGCCGTTGAGCCTTGCCTGGGCCATCGCCGCCTCGGCGGCACGTGAGCGGGCACCGGCGAAACTCCGGTCCTCGTCGGTGAAGCGCAGGCTTTCACCGGCGCCGTTCAGCATATAGATGCCGTCCTCCGGCACGGTGACGAAAACGGTAACGCTGGTGCGCACCTGACCGACGACGGCGCCGACGGCATTGGCGACATCCGAATCGCCGGGAATGGCGCTCTCCGTCGCCAGCATTTCTGCGATGGCAGGATAGTAGACCGGGGCGGAAGCGCCGAGCCCGACAAGCGGGCGATCAAGCGAAATGGCGAAACGGGCGATCCCCGGCGCACGGCGAAGAGCGCGATCGATGGAGATGGATTTTGCCGGATTGAGATCGGCAACGCCATCCTCGGCAAGGCAGGCCGCAAGAATGACATCCGCGGACTGGCGCGTGAGCCGATCGATGATCTTCTGCGCGAGTTCCTCGACGGATGCGGCGATGGCGCGCCCGGAACCATCCTTAAGCCGCATCGCCAAAGCCAGACCGAGGCGCGCCGCCTCTGTATTCCACTGGCCCTGCCGGCCGAGCACATGCATGGCATCCGAAGGCGTCAGGCCGCTCAGATGCACGAGGCCGCGCGCCACCAGCCGATCCAACGTCGCCTTCTGCGAGGCCATCGTCAAAAGCTTGTCGAGCGCCACGGGAATGGCGCCGATCCGGTCGAACAGCGCCTGCTCGGGCGCCGTAAGACCGCTTGCCAGATGATCCGGTACGCCGGTGCGGAGCGCAAAGCGGCCGGCGTTGCGGGCCAGATGCGGCGCCCGTAGCTGTTGTTCCAGCATATCAAGCACTGCCTCGCCATGCATGTGGGCGGCGAGGCTCAGGGGCAGCAGCCGGCGCGGCCCAAGCTCGAAGGCGGCGACAAGGCCGCGATCATTGATCTTCACTTCGGAATCGCCGCCGAGGCCGTAGGTGCGCATGGCGACGGCCTCGACCATGGTTCGATAGCCTCCGACCACGGCGCCTTCGGCATCCAGTCGCGGCCGACCATTCTCCATGACGGCGACGTCGGTGGTGGTGCCGCCAATATCGGAAACGACGGCATCGTCGAGGCCGGTGAGATAGCGCGCGCCGACGAGACTTGCGGCCGGACCCGACAGAATCGTTTCGATCGGCCTGAGTTTGGCCTCGTCAGCCGAAATCAAAGCGCCATCACCACGCACCACCATCATCGGCGCGGAAATACCGCGCGTCGCCAGGAACCCTTCGCAGGCGCCGACGAGGCGATCGATCATTGACACCAATCTGGCGTTGAGCAGCGTTGTCAGGGCACGGCGTGGCCCACCGAGCTTCGAGGAAAGCTCATGGCTGCAGGTGACGGGCAGATGCGAGAGCTCGCGGATGCAATCGCGCGCCCTGATTTCATGAGCCGGATTCCGCACGGCAAAATAGCCGGCGACAGCGAAAGAGGAGACCGACTTCGCCAGTTCCGGCAACGCGTCGCGCAATGCCGTCAAATCGAGCGGACTTTCATTGCCGTGCACATTATGGCCGCCTGGAAGATAGAGCACGGGATCGGACCCGAGCGCTTCCGCAAGACCGTCGCGCTTAAGATCGTCCGGCCCGAAACCGATCATGATCAGCCCGGCGCGGCCGCCCTGCCCTTCGACAAGCGCATTGGTGGCGAGTGTCGTCGACAGCGAGACGAGGCCGATCGCCGAGACGGGAATGTTGGCCTTGGCGATGACGGCATCGACGGCGCCGGCAATGCCGACGGCCAGATCATGCCGCGTGGTCAGCGATTTGGCCTTGGCAACCACACCATCGGTTTCATGGAAGAGAACGGCATCGGTGTAGGTTCCACCCGTATCGATGCCGAGCAGGAAGTGAGATGTCACGGATCAATTTATCCTTGGGATATGAAATCGAAGCGGCAAACGCGAAACCCTATCTCGCATTCGCAACTCTTATCGCCTTTTCACCCGCATCGGCAATCCGCCGCGCGGCTGGGTCGTCAGCTTCTGCACCGGCCAGGGATCGGTTTCTTCCGTCAAGTCAAAACGGAAACGACGCATCATGACGGCAAGGGCGATGACGGCTTCCTGCAGCGCGAAAGTCGCGCCGATACAGACGCGCGGACCGGCGCCGAAGGGGAGATACTGGAAGCGGTTGATCTTGGCCCGGTTCTCCGGAAGGAAGCGTTCCGGCATGAAAGCCCGCGGCTTTTCCCAATAGAGTTCGTGGCGATGCAGCGTCCAGGGCATGATCAGGACGGTGATCCCCTTTTCTATCGTCACACGCTCGCCCTTGGCGCTCGTCCATTCGTCATCGGCGATGGCGGCCCGGTTGATCGACGGCGCCGGCGGATAGAGGCGCATCGCTTCCTCGAAGGCGGCGCGGACATGCGGCATCAGGTCGAGCCAGGCGACCGGCTTCGCATCGGTTGCGAGCACCCGGTCGATTTCCTCTTCCATGGCCTCGCGAATATGCGGGCTATTGGCGACACAATAAAGCGTCCAGGCCAAAGCACGGGCGGTCGTCTCATGGCCGGCGCCGATGAAGGTGAGGATATTGTCCTCGATCTCCTCCATGGTCAGCCCGTCCGGACCGGCCTTTTCCAGAAGCAGCGTCAGGAAATCGTCGGGTGCGCTGGCTCTGTCCCCGCGCATCTTTTCCAGGCGCTGGTCCATGGTGGTGCGGACGATGCCGCGGAACTTGTCAAGCACGCGCTGGCCGCCGATGCGGGTGATGCGCGGCACCCAGGCAGGGGCGCGCAAAAGATCCATGGGATCGACCCGACCCATGCGGTGCAGCAGCTCATTGACCTCATCGGCGAAATGCTCGCCTTCGGTGACGATCTCGCCGGAAAACAAGGTCTCCGCCAGAATGGCGAAGGTCAGTTCGGTCATGTCGGTAGCGATATCGAACACCGCACCTTCGTCGCCGATCTCATCGTATTTATGCAGATATTCCAGGCTTTGGCTCAGCATCTGGCCGGCGAAGCCCTGCGCATGGCGCGGCGTGAATACCGGTGCCACAGCCTTGCGCGAACGCTTCCAGACCGGCCCTTCCGCCGTCAGGAGACCATCGCGCAGGATCGGCCGGAGCACGAGCTGGCGGATGTCGGCCATGCGGTAATTGGCGGCATTGTCGACCAGAACATGCTTGATGAGGCCGGGATCATTGACGATCAGCGTCCGCTCGTTGAAGAACTTCGTCTTGATCCACGGTAGCGTATAGGACGGCTCACCCCAGAGTTCGAGCGGATTGCGCAGGATGGTTTTGATGATCGTCCATCGCGACGGCGGGACGGTGCGCGGGATCGGCGCCGGCGGGGAAAAGGCTTCCGGAATCATGTCCATGGGATCCATTCTCCTCGAAGACCGGGCCGTCGCCTAATCATGCGGCCGAGCGGCCGCTCATCCCATATGGTGAACGCCGCCAGCAAAATCCAGACGATAAAACGTCGCGCAGGGGCGTTTAAAGGAGCGACTTCAGGTCGCTCAGCTTATCATTGATGAGCCAGCCATAGTAGTTCTCCTCGGGCCAGACGGGCTGCGAAGAGCTTCGGTTCTTGGCGGCAAGGGCGGCAGCGCGCTTGCGGGAATTGCCGAGATTGTAGAGCGTCGCGGTAATGCCCGGATTGCCTGAGATATCCATGCCCGCGATCGAGCGGTAGTCGTCGATCGACTTGCGGATCGATGCCGCAACGAAGGCCAGCGACAAGTCCGGATCCATGATCGCCTTGTAGACGCCGCCGGCATCCTTCTCGTCGAGCTTCGCAATACCCGAGGTACGACTGACCAGATCGGAAAGCTCGAGTGCCGTCAGTGGATTGACCTGACCGAGCCCGAAGGTTTGGCCGGCATAGAAAGGCTGAAAGAAAACCGCGCTGAAGCGATTGTCGGGATAGGACTTACCGCCCACCGTCTTGCCGCGGAAATCGTCTTCCCAGACATCCTCGCGGCAGGTCCAGAGAGTGTAGGAATCCTGTTTGCCCTTGCAGCTGTCGAATTGCGGCCGGGCGACGAAATCGTCGACGTTTTCGCCATTGTAGGCGAAACGGAAGCTCTGGCCGGCATAGGAGGCAGCCTTGACATAGTAAGACTGCAGGCCGTCATAGGCATCGACATTATAGGTGTGCTCGCCGACGAGCGCGCCGATGATGTGGATCGGCTCGATGCCGTAGGCGCGCGCAGTCGACTTGATCTTCGCCATCAGCTTGGTGTCGGTCGCCAGCAGTTCGCGGACCTTCTGGTATTTGCGTTCAAAGGTCGAATTCGTGCCGCGCGTGCGGCGCACGGAAGCGCCGGGAACCGGCGGCTGCTCGGCATTGCGGTTGCCCGGAGGCACCGCGGTCGCCGCGTCCGCATAGGCGGGCAACCAGGAGAGACTGGCGACCGCCAGAAGAAGGGTGATCAGTATGCGTCGCAAGATGGCTGTCCTGTCGAAGTTTCAACCAATGTTTCCGTGCGGCTGCCTGACGGATAATCTGGGCCGAATAAAGCCATCCGACACAAAGAAACGGGCCCCTAACTAAAAAGTTAACGGCCCGCTGTCGAGTGCTTACTGTCTTAAATCGCTTTTGCCGGCTCGCTCACAGAATGAAGCGGGACAGGTCGGTGTTGCTGGCGAGGTCGCCGACATGCTCGCGAACATAGGCGGCATCGATGGTCACCGATACGCCACCGCGGTCTGAAGCGTTGTAGGAAATATCGTCTAGCACCCGTTCCATGACGGTCTGCAGACGGCGGGCGCCGATATTCTCGACTGTAGAATTCAGATGCACCGCGACATCGGCGAGAGCGTCGATGGCATCGTCGGTGAAGTCGAGCTTCAGGTCCTCCGTTTCCATCAGCGCCCTGTACTGGCGGATGAGGCTGGCTTCCGGCTCGGTCAGGATGCGGCGGAAATCCTCCTTGGTCAGCGGCCGGAGCTCGACGCGGATCGGCAGGCGACCCTGCAGTTCCGGCAGGAGGTCCGACGGCTTCGACACGTGGAACGCGCCAGAGGCGATGAAGAGGATATGGTCTGTTTTGACCGGACCATACTTGGTCGAAACCGTCGTGCCTTCGACCAGCGGCAGGAGGTCGCGCTGCACGCCTTCGCGCGAAACGCCGGCACCCATGCCGCCGTCGCGAGCGGCGATCTTGTCGATCTCGTCGAGGAAGACGATGCCGTCATTCTCGGCGGACTGCACGGCTTCGCGCTGGATTGCTTCGTTATCGATCAGCTTGTCGGATTCGTCGCGCACCAGTTCCTTATAGGAATCCTTGACCGTCGTGCGCACTTTCTTCGTGCGGCCGCCCATGGCCTTGCCGAACATTTCGGACAGGTTGAGGACGCCGATATTGGCGCCGGGCATGCCGGGGATCTCGAAACCGCCAGGCATGCCGGAACCGGTGTCGGCAACTTCGATGTCGATTTCCTTGTCGTCGAGCTGGCCGTCACGCAGCTTCTTGCGGAAGCTATCGCGCGTCGCCGGCGATGCGGTAGCACCGACCAGCGCATCGAGCACGCGTTCTTCGGCGCTCATATGCGCCTTTGCCTGCACCTCGGCGCGCTTCTTTTCGCGCACCAGGCCGATGCCGACCTCGACGAGATCACGGACGATCTGTTCGACATCACGGCCGACGTAGCCGACTTCGGTGAACTTGGTGGCTTCGACCTTGATGAAGGGAGCGCCGGCGAGCTTGGCAAGGCGGCGGGAGATTTCCGTCTTGCCGACGCCGGTTGGGCCGATCATCAGAATGTTCTTGGGCATGACTTCGTCGCGCAGCTCGGGCTCGAGCTGCTGCCGGCGCCAGCGATTGCGCAATGCGATCGCCACGGCGCGCTTGGCCTCATGCTGGCCGACAATGTAGCGATCGAGTTCGGAAACGATCTCGCGGGGGGAAAAAGTGGTCATTTCGTATGTTCCCTGTCAGGGCTAGAAACTATCAAGAGAGGAAATTAGGCTTCGGCATCAAGCGTCTCGACGACCACATTGTGGTTGGTGTAGACGCAGATGTCGGCAGCAATATCGAGGGCACGGCGGGCGACGTCTTCCGCTGATTTGTCACTATCCATCAGCGCGCGTGCGGCGGCGAGCGCAAAATTTCCGCCGGAGCCGATCGCCATGGCGCCATGTTCGGGCTCGAGCACATCGCCGTTGCCGGTGATGGCGAGCGTTATGTTCTTGTCGGCAACCAGCATCATGGCTTCGAGGTTGCGCAGATATTTGTCCGTGCGCCAATCCTTGGCGAGCTCAACGGCGGCTCGCATAAGCTGGCCGGGATATTGTTCGAGCTTCTTTTCCAGGCGCTCGAGCAGAGTGAAGGCATCGGCGGTTGCGCCGGCGAAACCGGCGATGACATCGCCCTTGCCGATGCGGCGAACCTTGCGCGCATTGCCCTTCATCACGGTCTGGCCAAGGCTCACCTGGCCATCACCAGCCATCACCACCTTGCCACCCTTGCGAATAGTCACGATTGTCGTCATTTAACACCTGTTTGCCCCCGTTCCGGCGGGCTTTCTGCCGGGCCGCTTATCGGCCCCGTCAGCCACCTATGTAAGAGGGGTTTTTCCGATTGCAAATGGCGGCGGCGACCGAATGATGGCGGCAAGCCGGCTAAACACGCAGGCCCCACGCGTAACTTCTGGATATTTCCCGATACGCCTGATATGGAACGGCCGTATTCCGATGGAGCAGCCCATGGCAGAGACCGCAGCGAGCCGCACGGCAAGCGTTTCCCGCAAGACCAACGAGACCTCGGTCTCCGTTTCCGTCAACATCGACGGCAGCGGCAAGTCGACGATTTCAACGGGTGTCGGCTTCTTCGACCATATGCTGGAACAACTGTCGCGACATTCGCTGATCGACATGGAAATCGACACCAAGGGCGACCTGCATGTCGACGACCATCATGCCGTCGAGGATACCGGCATCGCGATCGGCCAGGCGATTGCCAAGGCGCTGGGCGACCGGCGCGGCATCACCCGCTATGCTTCGATCGACCTTGCCATGGACGAGACAATGACGAAAGCCGCCGTCGATCTGTCCGGCCGGCCTTTTCTCGTGTGGAACGTTTCGTTCAGCGCGCCGAAGATCGGCACCTTCGACACCGAATTGGTGCGCGAATTCTTCCAGGCGCTCGCGCAGAATGCCGGCATCACCTTGCATATTCTCAACCATTATGGCGCCAACAATCACCATATAGCCGAGACATGCTTCAAGGCCGTTGCGCGCGCACTGCGCACCGCAACCGAGATCGATCCGCGGCAAGCAGGCCGAGTGCCCTCGACGAAAGGCACGCTCGCCTGAGCCCCGTCATGGGGAAAGTGAAGAGATGGCAAGCTATTTAATTTTGACTCCGCCAGGAGCGCCGAGCCGATCTGAAGTATCGGATCGGTATCGCGACGAAACGCGGTTCATCCGCGACGGCTTTTCGTGGACGGTGTTCCTGTTTCCGACGCTCTGGATGCTCTTCCATCGACTTTGGCTGCATGCGATTGCCGCGTTTCTGCTGCAGGGCATTGCGCTGGAGCTGATGCGCCAGCCGGGCTTCTTTGCCGCCGGCGCGGCACTTCTGCTCGGTTTGCATATTCTCGCTGCCCTCGAAGGTCCGCATGCACTGAGCGACCGCCTTGTCGGCCGCGGCTGGAAGCTAAGCAATCTCGTCTCCGCGCACGATCTGGCAACCGCAGAGGAAATCCATTTTTCCCAGCTAGAGCAGGAAGCAGGCCAGGATATCCATCCGAAAAACTGGGATATTCCGGCTACCAACACCAATAGCAGCCGCCCGGGCCCGAGCTTCGGCCTTCCCGGCTACGACGGAGGACGCTGATCATGCGCGTCGCGATTATCGACTATGGTTCCGGCAATCTGCGCTCGGCCACCAAGGCTTTCGAACGGGCCGCCCGCGAGGCAGGCATCGACGCAGAGATCGACCTGACCGATGACGCCGAGCGCGTCGCCACCGCCGACCGCATCGTGCTTCCAGGCGTCGGCGCCTATGCCGATTGCCGTCGGGGCCTCGATGCCGTGCCCGGCATGGCGGAAGCCGTCGTCGACGTCGTGGAACACAAGGCGCGTCCCTTCCTTGGCATCTGCGTCGGCATGCAGCTGCTGTCGTCGCGCGGGCTGGAAAAGACGATCACGAAAGGCTTCGGCTGGATCAAGGGTGACGTCAAGGAAATGACGCCGAGCGATCCTAACCTGAAAATCCCGCAGATCGGCTGGAACACGCTGGATATCCGCCACCCGCACGCACTCTTCGATGGGATCGAGACCGGGCCTGACGGCCTGCACGCCTATTTCGTCCATTCCTACCATCTGGCCGCCGACCTTGGGGACGATGTGATCGCGACGACGAACTATGGCGGGCCGATGACCGCCTTCGTCGGGCGCGACAACATCGCCGGCGCGCAATTCCATCCGGAAAAGAGCCAGAAGCTCGGCCTCGCCCTGATTGCCAATTTCCTGCGCTGGAAGCCGTAAGGCTCGCGCGAAAGAAACGGAAACAACATGATTCTCTTTCCCGCTATCGACCTCAAGGACGGGCAATGCGTGCGCCTGAAGCTCGGTGACATGGAGCAGGCGACCGTCTACAATCCCGATCCAGGCGCCCAGGCGAAAGCCTTTGAAGACCAGGGCTTCGAATGGCTGCATGTCGTCGATCTCAACGGCGCTTTCGCCGGCGAGACAGTGAACGGCGCTGCCGTCGACGCCATTCTCAAGGCGACGAAAAATCCGGTGCAGCTCGGCGGCGGCATCCGCACGCTCGACCATATCGAAAACTGGCTGTCGCGCGGGCTTGCCCGCGTCATCCTCGGCACGGTGGCCGTGCGCGATCCGGCGCTTGTCGTCGAGGCCTGCAGACGGTTTCCGGGTCACATCGCCGTCGGCATCGACGCCAAGGGCGGTAAAGTGGCGGTCGAGGGCTGGGCCGAGGCGTCCGAACTCGGCGTCATCGAACTGGCGAAGAAATTCGAGGGCGCCGGCGTTGCCGCCATCATCTATACCGATATCGACCGTGACGGCATTCTGACCGGGATCAACTGGCCCTCGACGCTCGAACTGGCCAATGCCGTTTCCATCCCCGTCATCGCGTCTGGCGGCCTCGCCTCGCTCGACGATATCCGCCGCATGATCCAGCCGGACGCCCGCAAACTGGAGGGTGCGATTTCCGGCCGCGCGCTCTATGATGGTCGGATCGATCCGAAAGAGGCACTGGCCCTGATCAAGCAGGCCAAGGAGGCAGCGCAATGACCCTGAAAGCCCGTGTCATCCCCTGCCTCGACGTCAAGGACGGCCGCGTCGTCAAAGGCGTCAACTTTCTCAATCTCGTCGATGCCGGCGATCCGGTCGAGGCTGCCAAGGCCTATGACGCCGCCGGGGCCGACGAGCTCTGCTTCCTCGACATCACCGCCTCCTCAGACAATCGAGACACGATCTTCGACGTGGTGGCCCGCACGGCGGAACAATGCTTCATGCCCGTCACAGTCGGTGGCGGCGTGCGCACGATCGCCGACATCCGCAAGCTGCTGCTCTGCGGCGCCGACAAGGTTTCGATCAATTCGGCGGCGGTCAACAATCCGGATTTCGTCGCCGAGGCGGCCGACAAATTCGGCAACCAGTGCATCGTCGTTTCCATTGACGCCAAGCGGCGACGCACCGAGGCGCTCGGCGGCGACAATTTGAGCGCCTGGGAGATCTATACCCATGGCGGCCGCAACGCGACCGGCATCGATGCCGTCGATTTTGCCCGCAAGATGGTCGAGCGCGGCGCCGGCGAGCTGCTTGTCACCTCCATGGACCGCGACGGTACCAAGGTCGGCTACGATCTGGAGCTGACGCGGGCGATTGCCGATGCCGTGCGTGTCCCCGTCATTGCGTCCGGCGGCGTCGGTGATCTCGACGATCTCGTTGCCGGCGTCAAGGAAGGTCATGCGACGGCGGTTCTTGCCGCTTCGATCTTCCACTTCGGCACCTATTCGGTGGGCGAGGCAAAGCGCTACATGGCCGAGCGCGGCATTCCCATGCGGCTGGATTAGGAGACAGCGACCAATGAGCGGATTTACCCTTTCCGACCTCGAACATATCGTCGAGGAGCGCTCCAAGGCTTCGCCCGAGGAATCCTGGACGGCGAAGCTTATTGCTGGCGGCCAGCCGAAGGCGGCGAAGAAACTGGGCGAGGAGGCGATCGAAGCCGTAATGGCTGCCGTCACCAACGATCGCGACAACCTTACTTATGAGGCCGCCGATCTGCTATATCACCTTATGGTCGTGTTGAAGATTGCCGACATTCCGTTGCAGAATGTCATGGGTGAGCTCGAAAGGCGCACTACTCAATCCGGCCTTCAAGAGAAGGCAAGCCGGTAAAACGCAATGACGATAGCCACCAAGACCGAGCCAGCACACGAGACACTCGATATTTTCCAGGCCAAAGCCTATTCGCCCTATTATTTCTTTTCCTCGGAAGAGTGGGCGAAATTCCGGGCCGACACGCCGCTGACGCTGACCGCCGACGAAGTGAAGCGGCTGCGCTCCATGGGGGACCCGATCGATCTCGACGAAGTCAGGCGCATCTATCTGTCGCTGTCACGACTGCTCTCCTCGCATGTGGAATCCTCACAAATCCTGTTTGAGCAGCGCAATCGGTTCCTCAGCCTTTCCGACATCGCCAAGACGCCGTTCGTCATCGGCATCGCCGGCTCGGTCGCCGTCGGCAAATCCACCACGGCCCGTATCCTGAAGGAATTGCTGGGCCGCTGGCCGTCGAGCCCGAAGGTCGATCTCGTCACCACGGACGGTTTTCTCTATCCGAACGCCGAATTGCAGCGCCGCAACCTGATGCAGCGCAAGGGTTTTCCGGAAAGCTACGACACAGCAGCGCTGCTGCGCTTCCTTTCGGCTATCAAGGCCGGCCAGCCGAACGTGCAGGCGCCCTCCTATTCGCATCTTGTGTATGACGTGCTGCCGAACGAGTTCAAGACCGTCGACCGCCCGGATATCCTGATCTTCGAGGGTATCAACGTGCTGCAGTCGCGGCATCTGCCAGCTGATGGCAAGATCGTGCCGATGGTCTCGGATTTCTTCGACTTCTCGATCTATATCGACGCCGACGAGGAGCTGATCCACAACTGGTATGTCGCCCGCTTCATGCGGTTGCGCGAAACGGCGTTCCGCGACCCCAACTCCTTCTTCCACCGCTACGCCTCGATCAGCGAAGAAGAGGCGCTGGCGATTGCCGAGGGACTCTGGAAGAACATCAACCTGAAGAACCTGCGCCAGAACATTCTGCCGACGCGCCCGCGCGCCGACCTTATCCTGCAGAAGGGCAAGAATCATCTGATCGAGCAGGTGGCACTCAGGAAGCTTTGAGGGTCAGGGTTGAACGCGCCTGAGCGTCAGGTTGATCCGCCCGCCGTTCTTCAGCAATGTCGACGTGGCCGGGTAGATGCGATCGACGCCGTGAAAACACAGCCTTCCCTCGCCGCCGAGAACGACGATATCGCCGCTGGAAAGCTTGAAGGATAGCGTGCGATCATCGCGGCTGAGACCGCCGACCCGAAAAAGGCAGGTGTTGCCGAGCGAGATCGACAGTACGGGCGCGTTGAGATCCTGTTCGTCGCGATCCTGATGCAGGCCCATGCGGGCATCGTCAGAGTAGAAATTGACGAGACAGGCCTCCGGCGGTTTTTCATAGCCTGCTATATCACTCCAGAAATCGAGCAGTTGCGACGGCATGGCCGGCCAGGGGCGACCGGTGACCGGATGTGTCGGCTGGTAGCGGTAGCCGCGCTGCTTGTCCGTGACCCAGCCAAGCGAGCCGCAATTGGTCATCCGCACCGACATTTCCTTGCCCGTGCCGGGCATGACCGGCGTGTAGAGCGGCGCCTCGGCCACGACGACGCGGATTGCTTCGACCAGCGCTTCCTGGGCGGAACGATCGAGATAATCAGGCAGATGGCGAATTCCGTTGGGGAGCAGCATTTTTTGGTTCCTGCGATGGTGCCGGTCAGGTGAAGATATCATTGCCGCGTTATTGTGCCTGGCCCCTCACCCCGACCCTCTCCCCGCAAGCGGGGGCGAGGAGTCTATCTTGCCTTAAGCGGGCTCTTTACAAACAGAGGCTTTGCGGCTTCGTGCGCTTGTCCCTTCTCCCCGCAATGCGGGGAGAAGGCCAGGATGAGGGGCCAGACAAGGAGTCACGGCAAACTCGCTCTCACCCAACAACCACCATTTTCATCCAACCGAACCAAAACCACAGCCCGAAAAGCCGGCCTAATCGCCACCCGGCTTGCCGCGCATCTTCTTGACCTCGGAACGACCGGATTTTTCCTTCAGCCGGCGCTCGATCGACCCCTTGGTCGGCTTGGTCTTCTTGCGTGGCGGCGGCGGCGGGGCGGCGGCTTCGAGGATCAGTTCCTTCAGGCGCTCGCGCGCGTCCTCGCGGTTGCGATCCTGGCTGCGGAAACGGCTGGCCTCGATCATCAGCACGCCATCCTTCGAGACACGCCGACCGGCAAGCTTGACGGCATTCGCCTTGACTCGATCCGTCAGCGAGGGAGAGTTCTGGACATTGAAGAAAAGCTGGACAGCCGTTGCGACCTTGTTGACGTTCTGACCGCCGGGACCACCCGCCAGAACGAACTGTTCCGTCAGCTCCCAGCCGGCAATCGTGATCCGGTCGTTGATGTAAAGCGCTTCGCTGGCCATGATTTTCTCCGCGCCTGTCTATCCCACATCAGTGCGCGGTTGAAAACTACTGCCGAATAAAATGAAACCCGGCGACCTGGCCGCCGGGTTTCACGTGAGTCGTTCCCACTGTGGATGATTATTCTGCAGCGACCGGCATTCCCGGCGCGGCATCGCGAACGTTGCCGTCGACGTGATCCTCGAACTTGGCGAAGTTGGTGACGAACATCTGCACCAGCTTCTCGGCCTGCGCATCATAGGCATCGCCATCGGCCCAGGTGGAGCGCGGGTCGAGGATGGCGCTGTCGACGCCCTCGACGGCAACGGGGACCGCGAAGCCGAAGTTCGGATCGATGCGGAACTCAACATTGTCGAGAGCGCCCTTCAGGGCAGCGGCCAGCAGGGCGCGCGTCGCCTTGATCGGCATGCGGCCTCCCTTGCCGTAGGCGCCACCAGTCCAGCCGGTGTTGACTAGCCAGCAACGAGCGCCGTGGCGGGCGATCAGCTCCTTTAGTAGGTTGCCGTATTCGGCCGGATGGCGCGGCATGAAGGGAGCGCCGAAGCAGGTCGAGAAGGTAGCTTCCGGCTCGACGACGCCCTTTTCCGTGCCGGCGACCTTGGCGGTGTAGCCGGATAGGAAGTGGTACATTGCCTGGTCCGGCGTCAGCTTGGCGATCGGCGGCATGACGCCGAAGGCATCGGCCGTCAGCATGATGATCGTCTCGGGATGGCCTGTCATGCCGGATTCCGAAGCGTTCGGGATGAAATGCAGCGGATAGGCGCTGCGGGTGTTTTCCGTCAGCGAGCCATCGTCGAGATCCGGACGGCCATGCTCATCGAGCACGACATTTTCCAGCACGGTGCCGAAACGGCGGGTCGTTGCGTAGATTTCCGGTTCGGCTTCCGCCGACAGACGAATGGTCTTGGCGTAGCAGCCGCCTTCGAAGTTGAAGATGCCGTTTTCACCCCAGCCATGCTCGTCGTCGCCGATGAGCGTGCGGGTCGGATCGGCCGACAACGTCGTCTTGCCTGTGCCAGACAAGCCGAAGAAGATCGCGGCATCGCCTTCGGGACCGACATTGGCCGAGCAGTGCATCGGCATGACGCCGCGCTCCGGCAGCATGTAGTTCAATGCCGTGAACACCGATTTCTTCATTTCGCCGGCATAGGACGTACCGCCGATCAGGACGATGCCGTTGACGAAGTCGCAGGCGATCACCGTCTCGGTGCGGCAGCCATGGCGCTCCGGATCGGCGCGGAAGCTCGGCAGATCGATGATCGTCAGTTGCGGCACGAAGCTTTCGAGCGCGATGCGCTCCGGCCGGATCAACAGATTGCGGATGAACAGCGAGTGCCAGGCGAATTCGGTGACGACGCGCGTCGGCAGTGCATATTCGACGTCAGCGCCGCCAATCAGATCCTGGACGAACAGGTCCTTGCCGCGTGCATGCGCCAGCATATCTTCATGCAGCAGCTCGAAATGTTCCGGCGACATCGGCTTGTTGTTATCCCACCAGATCTGATCTTCGGTGGTGGCGTTGCGCACGACGAACTTGTCCTTCGGGGAACGGCCGGTGTGCTGTCCGGTCAGAGCCCTGAGCGCACCGTCGGCGGTCAGATCGGCTTCCTGACGGCGAATCGCTTCCTCGTAAAGGTGGGCTTCCATGAGGTTATAGCGAACACTGGCGGCGGCTCCCAAGCCGATCGATCCCAGTTCGGTTGCGGGATTGCGAACGCCGAATTGCTCCATCACATTTTCCTCTACAAAGGGGCTTGGCCGTTAGAACTATCTAAAGCGTAGAGGGCTCTTTTTAAAAGCACAAGAGCAAAAAACAAAAAAACTTTAATGATATCAGTTATTTAATCGATTTAAATAAACATCGATAATTTTAAATCGTTTGAATGAGGCATGGCGAGATGTTTCGTCGCACAACCATTGCGCAAGGGTTTTTCTCCGCGACAATCCTCCCCTTTATCTTTGCCACAATTTGTTCCACCTTTATCCCCATAAGCGCGCCAGGTTACCGCCGACCGAGCTGGCAGACCGCCTGGGCTGGATTCCAAATCCGGGAGACGCGCACTGATGACGGAGACGAACACCATGTTGACAATCGCGCTCGTTGACGACGACCGCAATATCCTCACTTCCGTATCGATTGCATTGGAAGCAGAGGGATATAAGGTAGAAACCTATACGGACGGAGCCTCGGCGCTCGACGGCCTGCTTGCCCGGCCGCCTCAACTAGCGATCTTCGATATCAAGATGCCGCGCATGGATGGCATGGAGCTGCTGCGCCGCCTGCGCCAGAAATCCGATATACCGGTGATCTTCCTGACCTCGAAGGATGAAGAGATCGACGAGCTTTTCGGCCTGAAAATGGGCGCCGACGACTTCATTACCAAGCCATTCTCGCAGCGTCTGCTGGTCGAGCGCGTCAAGGCGGTGCTCCGCCGCGCCTCGGCCCGCGAAGCCGCGAATGCTGCAGGCGGCAATGCGGCCGCCAAGCCGGGTGCGCCGCAACAGGCCCGTTCGCTGGAACGCGGCCAGCTCGTCATGGACCAGGAACGGCACACCTGCACCTGGAAGGGCGAGCCGGTGACGCTGACCGTCACGGAATTCCTCATCCTGCATTCCCTTGCGCAACGCCCCGGCGTTGTGAAGAGCCGCGACGCCCTGATGGACGCCGCCTACGACGAGCAGGTCTATGTCGACGACCGCACGATCGACAGCCACATCAAGCGGTTGCGCAAGAAATTCAAGATGGTCGACCTCGATTTTGATATGATCGAGACGCTGTATGGCGTCGGCTATCGCTTCCGCGAAGCCGCCTGATAGTTAACTGGACCATAGACCATACGGCGGGCGATGGAATAAGAGCATGCGGACGGGGTCGCCGATCCCGTCCTTCGAAAGGGCCGTTGGCTTGGCACAGCTAGTGCAGGATAGAGAGATAGACGACTCGGAAAGCCCGAGCGGCGCTCGAATCGCGCGCCGGCGCTGGACCCATCCCTTCGTCCTGATCCGCCGCATCTTCGGCAATGCCGTCTTTTCGAGCCTGACGCGGCGTATCCTGTTCTTCAATCTCGCCGCCCTCGTCGTCCTCGTCGGCGGCATTCTCTACCTCAACCAGTTCCGTGAGGGCCTGATCGACGCCCGCGTCGAAAGCCTGCTGACGCAGGGCGAGATCATCGCAGGCGCCGTCTCGGCTTCGGCATCGGTCGACACCAACTCCATCACCATCGATCCGCAGAAGCTCCTGGAGCTGCAGGCCGGCCAGAGCATCACGCCCGTTCCAAACGACGAAGACCTGGAATTCCCGATCGATCCGGAAAAGGTGGCGCCGGTGCTGACCCGGCTGATTTCGCCGACGCGCACCCGCGCCCGCATCTTCGACGCTGATGCCAATCTGCTGCTCGACAGCCGCCATCTTTATTCGCGCGGCCAGGTGCTGCGTTACGATCTGCCGCCGGTCGACGACGAGAAGCAGAGCTGGTCCGACTGGTTCAGCGGGTTGCTCAACAAGATGCTGCAGCCGGGCAACTTGCCTGTATATAAGGAGGCACCCGGCGGCGACGGCTCGATCTATCCGGAAGTCATGAACGCGCTAACGGGTGTGCGCGGCGCGGTCGTCCGCACCACGGAAAAGGGCGAACTGATCGTTTCCGTCGCCGTGCCGATCCAGCGCTTCCGCGCTGTTCTCGGTGTCTTGCTGCTCTCGACCCAGGCCGGCGACATCGACAAGATCGTTCATGCCGAGCGTCTGGCGATCATGCGCGTCTTTGGCGTCGCGACGCTTGTCAATGTCGTGCTGTCACTGCTTTTATCCTCCACCATCGCCAATCCGCTGCGCCGGCTCTCGGCCGCGGCCATCCGCGTGCGCCGCGGCGGGGCGAAGGAGCGTGAGGAAATTCCGGATTTCTCGGCCCGCCAGGACGAGATCGGCAACCTCTCGATCGCGCTTCGTGACATGACGTCGGCTCTCTACGACCGCATCGACGCGATCGAAAGTTTCGCGGCCGATGTCAGCCATGAACTCAAGAACCCCCTCACGTCGCTCCGCAGCGCGGTTGAAACCCTGCCGCTCGCCAAGAGCGACGATTCCAAGAAGCGTCTGATGGACGTAATCCAGCATGACGTCCGCCGCCTCGACCGCCTGATCAGCGACATTTCCGACGCCTCGCGTCTCGACGCGGAACTCGCCCGCTCGGATGAAAAAGCGCTCGATCTGGAAGTGCTGCTGCGCGACATGATCGACATTTCCCGTCAGGTCGGCCACAGCAAGAGGGCGGTCGAGATCGAATATGTGGCCGACCCCAAGCCGGCCAACAAAGCAAAGTTCACCGTCGTCGGTCACGATCTGCGTATCGGCCAGATTATCACCAATCTTATTGAAAACGCTCGATCTTTTGTTCCGAACGGCACCGGCAAGATCACGGTGCGGCTGACGCGCACGAGAACGCGCTGTATCATCTATATCGAGGATAACGGCCCCGGCATCCAGGCCGAAAACATCGATCGCATCTTCGAGCGTTTCTATACCGACCGGCCGGAATCGGAAGGTTTCGGGCAGAATTCAGGCCTTGGCCTGTCGATCAGCCGGCAGATCGCCGAGGCGCATGGCGGCTCGCTACGCGCCGAGAACATCGTCGACAGCGATGGCACGACGCTGCTCGGCGCCCGCTTCATCCTGTCGTTGCCCGCGCAGACACAGGCGTGAGCGCCCGCATGACCGACGACGCGACCAATATCCACGCGACTGCAATCGTCATCGGCGGGACCGGATTCCTGTTTCTCGGCCCCTCGGGCAGCGGCAAATCCACCCTTGCCTTCTCATGCCTGGCGGCGGCCAAACCGCTCGGACTTGCGGCGAGCCTGATTGCCGATGATCGCGTGTTGATAGCCAAGCGCAACGGTTCCACCATCGCCGAATGTCCGCCCTCAATCGCCGGATTAATGGAAATCCGTTATACCGGGATTGTTCGGATGCCTTATGTTTCGCGGGGCGAAATGCACTTCGCCGTTCGCGCGGTGGACCCGGCAGCGGCCGAAAGGCTGCCGCCGGAGGACGAGCAGATCGATATCACCGACTCCATCAGGTTGCCCCTGATCCGTCTGGCCGCAACCTCCACGAATCCCCTCGCCGTCATAATGGCGAAAATCGGCGCGAGTTTCGATTAAACGGCCATTTAGGCCCGCATAGGCATGCAAATCCTATATTTTAAGCTTGCACTTCGCCTTTTCATCGCCAAGATGTCCCCCCACCGGTGGACGACATTGCTGCATTGCGATATTGGCCACCTGTTTGCGTATGCCATGGGAGCAGTAATATCATGATTGGACTTGTGCTTGTCACTCATGGCAAGCTGGCTGAAGAGTTTCGGCATGCCGTCGAGCATGTCGTTGGTCCGCAGAAGTTCATAGAGACGGTATGCATTGGTCCCGAAGACGATATGGACAAGCGCCGGCAGGACATTCTGCAGGCCGTTGCCGGCGCCGATGACGGGCACGGTGTCATCATCCTCACCGACATGTTCGGCGGCACTCCTTCCAATCTCGCAATCTCCGTCATGAATAGCGGCCACACCGAGGTCATCGCCGGCGTCAATCTGCCGATGCTGATCAAGCTCGCAGGCGTGCGCGGCGACAACAACATGGAAAGGGCCTTGGTGGAAGCTTCAGAGGCCGGGCGCAAATATATCAATGTGGCCAGCCGTGTGCTCAGTGGCAAATAACGAGGCAGACACAGCCCCCATGACCGAGCTTTCCCGGGAACTCCTGATCATCAACAAACGGGGCCTGCATGCCCGTGCCTCGGCAAAATTCGTCCAGACCGTCGAGGCATACGACGCCGCCATCACCGTTTCGAGAGACGGCACCACCGTCGGCGGCAATTCGATCATGGGCCTGATGATGCTGGCCGCAAGCCCCGGCTGCAGCGTGCTGGTGACCGCAAGCGGCAATCAGGCCGCCGAAGCGCTCGAGGCGCTCGACCAGCTGGTGGCAAACAAGTTCGGCGAGGAAATATAAGTTTTCCTCCGTCCGCCACCGGGACATAAAGACATAAAGACCTCTTTATGTCGTCATTGATTTCCACCCTGAAGCCTGCTACACGGCATCATTCCACACGCTGTCAGCGTGCAATTTTTGTTGCATTCGGCCGAGGCGTCCGCCAGCGGCGACTGCATCGTTCAGGCTGGAGACCCCTGATGAGCACTGAAAAGGACTACGTCGTCGCTGATATTGGCCTTGCCGACTTCGGCCGCAAGGAAATCACGATCGCCGAAACCGAGATGCCGGGCCTGATGTCCTGCCGCGCCGAATTCGGCGAAGCACAGCCGCTGAAGGGCGCGCGCATCACCGGCTCGCTGCACATGACGATTCAAACAGCCGTTCTCATCGAGACGCTGGTGGCCCTCGGTGCCGAGGTGCGCTGGGCATCGTGCAACATCTTCTCCACGCAGGATCATGCCGCAGCCGCGATCGCCGCTTCCGGCGTTCCGGTCTTCGCCGTCAAGGGCGAAAGCCTCGAAGACTACTGGATCTACACGGACAAGATCTTCCAGTGGACCGATGGCGGCGTTTCCAACATGATTCTCGACGATGGCGGCGACGCCACCATGTACATCCTGCTCGGCGCCCGCGCCGAGGCCGGCGAGGACGTGCTCTCCCATCCGCATTCCGAAGAGGAGGAAATCCTCTTCGCACAGATCAAGAAGCGCCTGCAGGCATCGCCGGGCTGGTTCACCAAGCAGCGCGACGCCATCAAGGGTGTGACCGAAGAGACCACCACCGGCGTCAACCGCCTCTACCAGCTCAGCCAAAAGGGCCTGCTTCCCTTCCCGGCCATCAACGTCAATGACAGCGTCACCAAGTCGAAGTTCGACAACAAGTATGGCTGCAAGGAATCGCTGGTTGACGGCATCCGTCGCGCCACCGACGTCATGATGGCCGGCAAGGTCGCCGTCGTCTGCGGCTATGGCGACGTCGGCAAGGGTTCCGCCGCTTCGCTCTCCGGTGCCGGCGCCCGCGTCAAGGTCACGGAAGTCGATCCGATCTGCGCCCTGCAGGCCGCCATGGACGGCTATGAAGTCGTTCAGCTTGAGGACGTCGTCTCCTCGGCCGACATCTTCATCACCACGACCGGCAACAAGGACGTCATCCGCATCGACCATATGCGTGCGATGAAGGACATGGCGATCGTCGGCAATATCGGCCACTTCGACAACGAGATCCAGGTTGCCGCCCTGCGTAATCTCAAGTGGACGAACATCAAGCCGCAGGTCGACATGGTCGAGTTCGCCAAGGGCAACCGCATCATCCTGCTGTCGGAAGGCCGTCTCTTGAACCTCGGCAACGCCACCGGCCACCCGTCCTTCGTCATGTCGGCTTCCTTTACCAACCAGACACTGGCGCAGATCGAGCTCTTCACCAAGCCCGACCAGTACAAGAACCAGGTCTACGTGCTGCCGAAGCACCTCGATGAAAAGGTCGCCCGCCTGCATCTTGCCAAGCTCGGTGTCAAACTGACGGAGCTTTCCGAAGAGCAGGCATCGTATATCGGCGTCACACCGAAGGGTCCGTTCAAGTCCGACCACTACAGATACTGATTACAAAATCAATATCCACAACATCTTGTGGCCCCGGCATTGACAAAATGCCGGGGCTTATTTTTTAGCCAGCTCCCTTCCCGCAGATTCCCTTAGGCAGTATTGTTTTTACACTTGATTCGTGACGAACCGGGCGTGCCCGGAGCCATGAAAATGGGATGTCTTGTCAGGATGCGGCACATTATAGGACGGAGACAGACCTCTTATGACTGAAGGGGAAGACAACCTGCATCAGCTAGTGCTACGCCAAGCGGCGGCGCGGTTGCAGCAGGGCGGCGCATATTGGTACCCAGCACGGGCAAAGCCCGGCAGGGGTCGGCTCGCTTCTTTGAGCCGCCTGCTGCGGCTCAGCGTTTTCGCCGGACTCCTGACCGGTCTGGCAGGCCCGGTCCTCGCGCAGGGCAACACCGCCGCTCAGGCGAGCATGCGCCTCTTCACTTCGTCGGAAATGGCCGTTTTCTCCATCATCATCGGCGTGATTTCCGCGGCACTTCTGTCGACCATGTGGATGGTGCGGCAGCGCGGCAATATGGAAAGCGAAAGCCGCGAGATCCGCACGGCTCTTTCCGATGCCAACCAGCGCATTTCGCAATATCAGGCGCTGATTGCCGACAAGAACCGCCGCATCGTCATCTGGGACGGCCAGAATTCACGGCCCGAGCTGCTCGGCCAGCTTCCGGTCGAGACCGGCGCGCCGCAGGACAATGAATTCCTCGCCTTCGGACGCTGGCTGAAATCATGGTCGGCCGGCGAACTCGACAAGGCGATCGACAAGCTGCGCAGCAGCGGCCAGAGTTTTGACATGGTGGTCGAAACCAACCGCGACGAAATCCTGGAGGCACAGGGTCGCATTTCCGGCGGGCGGGCCTTCGTCCGTTTCATCGCGCTCAACAATCTGCGCGCGGAACTCGCCGAGCTGAAGATCGAGCGTGAACGGCTGATGACCTCGATCTCCACTTTCCAGCACCTGCTCGATGCCATCGACCTGCCCGTGTGGCAACGTGATACCGAAGGCACGCTGACCTGGGTCAACCAGGCCTATAGCGAGGCGGTGGAAGCGGTTTCCGCAGAAGAGGCCCTCCGTGAGGGACGCGAATTCCTGACGACGGTGGCACGCGAGCGCATTCGTGCGGCGGCCACGCCGGAATCGCCCTTCCATGACAAGATTTCGACCGTCGTGCATGGCAACCGCACCTTCTTCGACGTCGTCGACGTCAGGGCTCCGAATGGATCGGCCGGTATCGCCATCAACGTGTCCGAGGCGGAATCGGTTCGCGCCGAGCTCGCACGCACGCTGAAGAGCCACGCCGAAACGCTCGATCATCTGGCAACGCCGGTTGCAATCTTCGACGGCGAGCGGCGGCTGCAATTCTACAATCAGGCTTTCGTCCAGCTCTGGGAACTCGACATCGCGTTCCTGGAAAAGCGACCCGACAACAGCGAGCTTCTGGAAAGGCTGCGCAGCGCCAAGAAGCTGCCCGAACAGCTGAACTGGAAGACATGGAAGGACGATGTCCTTTCGGTCTATCGCGCACTCGATACGCAGGCCGACCTTTGGCATCTGCCCAATGGCCAGATCCTTCGGGTTTTTGCCACGGCGCATCCGCAGGGTGGCGCCACCTGGGTATTCGAGAACCTGACCGAGCAGGTCGATCTCGAAACGCGCTACAACACGCTGGTCAAGGTCCAAGGCGAAACCATCGACCATCTGTCCGAAGGCGTTGCCGTTTTCGGGCCTGATGGCCGCATCCGCCTTTCCAACCCGGCCTTCCGCATTCTCTGGAACATCACCGAGGCGCAGGCCAAGCCCGGAACGCATATCCAGGCTCTGGCCGAAGCCTGCGCTCCCTCCTATGACCGGCCCGACGGCTGGAAGCGCTTTGCCGAGCAGATCACCAGCTTCGACGACGAGCGCCCGTCCTCACAGGGGACGCTGGAGCTCTTTTCCAATCTGGTGCTCGACTACGCCGTCATTCCGCTACCGAATGCGCAGACCATGCTGACCTTCGTCAACAAGACGGATAGCGTGCGCGCCGAACGGGCGTTGACCGAGAAAAACGAGGCGCTGCTAAAGGCGGATGAGCTGAAGAACGATTTCGTCCAGCATGTCTCCTACGAGCTGCGCTCGCCGCTTACCAACATCATCGGCTTTACCGACCTCCTGAAGACGCCGGGCATCGGTTCGCTGAACGATCGGCAGGCCGAATATATCGACCATATCTCGACCTCCTCCTCCGTGCTTCTAACACTGGTCAACGACATTCTCGATCTGGCGACAGTCGATGCCGGCATCATGCGGCTGAACTATTCCGAGATCGTACTCTCTGACCTGCTCGACGAAGTGTCGATGCAGATCGCCGACCGGCTGCAGGAAAGCGGCGTGACGCTAGAAATCACCGTGCCGGCGCATCTCGGCTCTATCGTCGCCGATCAGCAGCGGCTGAAGCAGATTTTGCTGAAGCTTCTGACCAATGCCGCCAATTTCGCACCCGAGGGATCGACGATCTCGCTGAAATGCGGGCGCGAAGGCACGGATTTCGTCTTCTCGGTCTCCGACAAGGGTCCCGGCATATCGGAAGAACTGATCCACACGGTCTTCAACCGCTTCGCCTCCGGCGGCAAGGGCGGCAAACGCAGCGGCGCGGGCCTCGGCCTTTCCATCGTCGAAAGCTTCGTCAGCCTGCATGAAGGCGAGGTTTCCATCGCAAGCCAGCCGGGCAAGGGGACGATGGTGACCTGCCGGATTCCTTCGGCCGAATTGCCCCATTCCGTCGCAGCAGAATGACCGCCTCCGGCAGCAGCATTTCCCTTTTCCTCGCGGATGACACGGCCACGGCTCAGCTTGGCGAGGATCTGGCGCTGGCGTTGAAAGTCGGTGACTGCCTGGCACTATCAGGCGATCTCGGCGCGGGCAAATCCTCGCTCGCACGCGCGTTGCTGCGCGCCATGGCTGACGATGCCGAAATGGACGTGCCAAGCCCGACCTTCACGCTCGTGCAATCCTACGAGCTGCGCATCCCGGTCTCGCATTTCGATCTCTATCGCCTCGGCGACCCCAGCGAATTGACGGAGCTCGGCTTTGACGAAGCCCTGCAGACCGGCATCTGTCTGGTCGAATGGCCCGAAATGGCCGAGGGCGAGCTGCCGAAGGAGCGTGTGAACCTCAGGCTCACGCATGAGGGCGAAGGACGGCGCGCCGTGATCACGGCACCGGCAAAGCAGATGGCGCGCATCGAGCGCGTGTTAGCCATACGCGCCTTTCTCGGTTCGCATGGCTATCGCGGTGCCGGCAGGCGCTTCCTCACGGGCGATGCCTCGCTGCGGGCTTACGAATCCATTTATCCGAGCGATGGCGGCAGCCGCGTGATCCTGATGGATTGGCCGCGCCTGCCGGAAGGCCCGCCCGTGCTCGACGGCAAACCCTATCCCAAGGTCGCGCATCTTGCCTGGGATGCCTATCCCTTCGTAGCGATTGCCAATGTCCTCAGGGAGAATGGCTTTGCCGCCCCGGAAATCTTTGCCGCCGATTACGACCAGGGCATTCTGCTGATCGAGGATCTCGGCACCGACGGCGTGCTTGACGCCGAAGGAAAGCCGATTGCCGAGCGTTATCGGGCTAGCGTCGCCTGCCTTGCACATCTGCACAGCCTTTCCATTCCTCGCGACATCCCGGTCACGCCGGATCACATCCATCACATTCCGGATTTCGACCGGACCGCGATGAAGATGGAAGCGCGGCTGCTGCTCGACTGGCATCTACCCTGGAAGCGTGGCACGCCGGCAAGCGACGAGGAACGCGCCGACTATCTGGCGATCTGGGACAAGCTGATCGACCAGCTCGAAGACGCAGAAAAGAACCTGCTGCTGCGCGACATGCATTCGCCGAATATCATCTGGCGAGGGACGGAAAAGGGCATCCAACGCATCGGTCTCATCGATTTCCAGGATGCGATGATCGGGCCGACCTCCTATGATGTCGCCTCGCTAGTGCAGGATGCACGGGTGACGATCGAGCGCGATCTGCATGACCGGCTGATGGCAGACTATCTCGCGCTCCGGCACGCTCAAGGCGGTTTCGACGAGGCGAAATTCCTGAGGAGCTGGGCAATCATGTCGGCGCAACGCAATTGCAAGCTTGCCGGCCTCTGGGTGCGGCTGCTGCAGCGTGACGGCAAGCCCGGATATCTGAAGCATATGCCGCGCACACTCGCCTATCTCGCCATCGCCTTCGAGCATGAAGCGCTCGCCCCCTTGCGCGAATGGTGCCAGAAAGCTGGGATCGGCCTACCATAACAGCCAGAGACCGGCGACGGCTTTCCGGCCTTATGCTAAAGGAAAGCAGACAGCGAATCGAAGGTTCGAGACGAAATGACCATCAAGCAAGCCATGGTATTGGCCGCGGGGCTCGGAACCCGCATGCGGCCGATCACCGACATCATCCCGAAGCCGCTGGTGAAGATCGCCGGCAAGGCAATGATCGATTACGCGCTGGATGCGCTGGCAGAAGCCGGCGTCGAGCGGGCTGTCGTCAACGTCCATCACCATGCCGACCAGATGGAGGCGCATCTGCGCAGCTATCGCGGCCTTGAAATCCTGATTTCCGACGAGCGGGACGCGCTGATGAACAATGGCGGCGGTCTCGTCAAGGGCTTAAAACTTTTGAGCCGCGACCCGGTGTTCGTCATGAATGCTGATCTGTTCTGGATCGGTGAGAAGCCCGGCCGCCTGACCAATCTCGAAAAGTTAGCCGGATTCTACAACGAGCAGCGCATGGACATGGCAATGCTCTGCGTCGAACTGGAACGGACCACAGGCCATAATGGCAAGCATGACTTCAACATGGCTGACGATGGCCGGCTCACACGATATCGCGACAACCAATATAACGGTGTCGTCTATGCCGGCGCAATCGCGATGAACCCATCCTTCCTCGATGACGCGCCTGACGATGCCTTTAATGTCAATATCTACTTCGACAAGGCCATCGAGCGCGGCCGGCTCTATGGAACTATGATGGATGGTCATTGGTTGACAGTCGGCACACCGGAGGCGATCGGCGAGGCGGAGGAAGCGATCCGGACCTTCCGGGCGTTTGCGTGAGCCTATGACGGGCGGGCACCGGCAGCGCATCCTGACGATTCCGGCGGGCCTGCCCTTCCTGAAAACCCTTGCGACAGCTCTTTGCGATGGACGGCTGACCGAACATTTCCGCCATGATCCGGGCGACCCGCTGTCGCTTGCTAAGGTCAGCATTTTCCTGCCGACGCGGCGTGCGGCGCGCGTGCTGCGCTCGGAATTCGTCGATCTGCTCGGCGGCCGCTCCGCGATCCTGCCCGTCATCCGTCCGCTCGGCGAAACCGATGACGACAGCGGCTATTTCGAGGAAACCCTGCCGGAAACGGCCGATCTTGCGCAGCCGCTTGCCAATACCGCCCGGCTGCTGGAACTGGCGCGGCTGATCCTTGCCTGGCGCAACAAGCTGCCGCAGATCGTACGCGACATCCACTCCGACTCGCCGCTGGTGGCGCCGGCAAGCCCGGCGGATGCCATATGGCTCGCCCGCAATCTTGCCGAACTCATCGATTCGCTTGAGACAGAGGACCGCGAGTGGAGCGAGCTTGCCACTCTCAGCGCAGAGGATCATGCGCTCTGGTGGCAGCTGACGGCCGAATTCCTGGCGATTGCCAGCGCATTCTGGCCGGCACGTCTCGAGGAACTCGGCAAATCGTCGCCAGCCCGCAACCGCAATGCCATCCTGCGCGCCGAGGCGCAGCGCATCGCCACCATGCGGCATCCCGGGCCAGTCATCGTTGCAGGCTCGACCGGCTCGGTGCCGGCGACGGCGGAGCTGATCGCGGCAGTTGCATCCTTGCCGCAAGGCGTGATCGTGCTGCCCGGCCTCGATCTTGCGATGCCGGAAGAGGATTGGCAGCTCGTGGCGCCGGAAACCTCCATCGGCGAAAGAGCCGATCCGGCTACGCGCAGCCATCCGCAATATGGTCTTTCGCTGCTCTTGAAGAGGCTGCGCATCACGCGGCGCGATGTCGAACCCATTGCGGACGCAGCCGATACCATGCAGATGCGGGCGCAGATCCTGTCGCGCGCGCTGGCGCCGGCCAAGGCTACAAGTGGCTGGGGAAGCTGGCGTAAGACACTCGCTCCCGATGCGATCCCGGCCGCATTCGCCGACGTTGCGCTGATCGAAGCCGCCAATGAGCGCGAGGAGGCAACCGCGATCGCCATCGCCCTGCGGCTGGCGCTGGAAAAGCCGGGCCGCAACGGCGGCGAAAGCCAGGCGGCCTTGATCACGCCCGACCGCAATCTTGCAAGGCGAGTCACGGCCGAGCTTGCCCGCTTCGGCATCACCGCCGACGATTCGGCCGGCACGCCGCTTACCGCTACGCCGCAAGGCACGTTGCTGCAATTGCTGCTGGAAGCGTCCCTTCGTCCCGGCGATCCCGTTGCCGTCGTTGCGCTGCTGAAACATCCCCTCGCCCTGTTCGGCCTGCCGGCGCAAACACATCAGCCCGGCGTCGATGCGCTGGAGATCCTGGCGCTCAGGGGCGGCGTCGCCCATGTCGATATCGGCAGGCTGGAAGCCCTGCTCGACGACCGCGTGGCGGGACAGGCCAATGACCGCCATGCGCCACAATGGCGCAAATCGCTGCCGCCTAAGGCCATCGGGCATGCGCGTACGCTGGCACAGCGGGTGACCGCGGCATGCGAACCACTGGTATCGGCACTTTCCCTGCCCACGTCGGAGGGTCTGCCGACCCTTTCGGATTGGGCCGAGCGTACGGGCCGGGCTCTGGAAGCCGCAACCGTCGACGAACGCGGCAGCCTGGCGAACCTCTGGTCCGGCGAAGCCGGGGACACGCTTGCCAGCCTGTTCCGGGATGTCATCGAAACGGATGGTCAGCTCGAAGCCAACGGAGTGCAATGGATCGACATCATGACGGCACTCTGCGTGGGCCAGGCGGTGAAGCCGCGTGCGCTCAGCCACCCGCGCCTCTTCATCTTCGGCACGCTGGAGGCGCGCCTGCAGAGCGTCGATACGCTGATCCTCGGTGGGTTGAATGAAGGCTCGTGGCCGGGGCAGATCGCGAACAACCCCTTCATTTCACGCGGCATGAAGACGGAGATCGGCCTGGAGCCGCCAGAGCGCCGCATCGGCCAGCTGGCTCACGATTTCGAAATGGCGAACGGCACCCGCGACCTGATCTATTCGCGCGCCCTGCGTCAGGGCTCGACGCCGACGGTTGCGTCGCGCTGGCTGCAGCGGCTGATCGCGCTCGGCGGCAAGGAGCTGGAAGAGGACATGAAGGCCCGCGGCGATCAGTATCGTCATTGGGCTGGGATGATCGATGAGGGCGAAAATCAGGCCCCGGCGTTACGCCCGGCACCGAAACCGCCCATGGAACTGCAGCCAAAGAGCTATTCCTTCAGCGAAGTGGGGCGGCTGCGGCGCGATCCCTATTCGATTTATGCCCGGCGCGTGCTGCGGCTCGATCCGGTCGACCCGTTCAACCGCGATCCCGGCCCGGCCGAACGTGGCACACTCTACCACAAGATCATCGACCGTTTCGTCCGCGAAGGACATGTGGCCGGCACGCGGGAGGCGGCGCTGGCGATGGATGGCATTATTGCCGACCTCTTTGATGCCGAACGATTGCCCGTTCATATTGATAGTGTCTGGCGGCCGCGTTTTCGCGAAGTGGCGCGAGCTTTCCTTGCCTGGGAAGCGGAGCGGCGGCCAGAACTGCGCAAGACGGCGACGGAAGTGCCGGCCAGCGTCGAGATCGAACCGATCGGCATTCGCCTCACCGGCGTTGCCGACCGCATCGACATCAAGAGTGACACTGGCGCCGACCTTATCGACTACAAGACCGGCTATAATCCCTCTCCGTTACAGGCCCGCGCGCTGCTCGATCCGCAGCTGGCGCTGGAAGCCTATGCGCTGAAGGCCGGTGCCTTCCGCAATATCGGCGCGCTGATCCCTGAAAACCTGCTCTATGTCCGCTTGCGGCCCGGTGACCGCTTCAAGGTCGATCAGGTCAACAACGAGCATTCCAGCCGCGGCGGCAAGACGGAAACGAAGTCGGCTATGGATCTGGCGCAAGAGTCGATGGACCAGCTGGTGAAGTTCGTCTCGCTCCTGCAATCCGGCGAGAAGGGTTTTTCCTCACGGCTGATTCCGGCGCAGCAGTTCGAGTATGGCGGGGATTACGATCACCTCGCCCGCGTCTCGGAATGGTCGACAGCCGAGACCGAGCAGGAAGGCGGCGGCGATGAGTGATTTTCCCGCCGACGCTATCGCCACCCTACCCGAAAGCGACGATCCCGGCGTCTGGATCAGCTGGACGACGATCCAGCAATCCATCGCCTCCGACCCCGAGCGCTCGGCCTGGGTCTCGGCCAATGCCGGCTCCGGCAAGACGCACGTGCTGACGCAGCGCGTCATTCGCCTGCTTCTGGCTGGCGCGCGCCCCTCGGCCATCCTCTGCCTCACCTATACCAAGGCTGCGGCCTCCGAAATGTCGAACCGCGTCTTCGACCG
Source organism: Rhizobium sp. P28RR-XV (assembly GCF_012641385.1). Classification (NCBI taxonomy): domain Bacteria; kingdom Pseudomonadati; phylum Pseudomonadota; class Alphaproteobacteria; order Hyphomicrobiales; family Rhizobiaceae; genus Rhizobium; species Rhizobium sp. P28RR-XV. The sequence continues at coordinate 130,738 of NZ_JABAIG010000013.1, read as the reverse complement.
GTTGGCCGCCTGGGCGACCATGCCGGACGAGGAGCTGAAGACACGCATTGCCGATATCGAAGGCAGGGAGCCGGATCTCTTCAAGCTTGCCGAGGCACGCCGGCTGTTTGCCAAGGCGCTGGAAACACCCGGCGGGCTGAAGATCCAAACTATCCATGCATTTTGCGAGGCCCTGCTGCATCAGTTCCCGCTCGAGGCTAACGTCGCTGGTCACTTCTCCGTTCTCGACGATCGTGCGGCGGAGACCTTGCTCGACGACGCGCGACGCGCGCTGCTAACATCCACCAGCCCACATTGCGATGCCGAATTGGCTCGGGCCTTCGACTATGTACTCGACCTCGGCGACGAATCCGGCCTCGAGACGCTGCTCGGCGATATTGTCGCCAATCGCAATGCGATCCGCCGCTTCACCGAGAGTGCCGGCCGCAAGAGCGGCATTGAAACCGCGCTGCTTGCCCGGCTCGGCCTTTCCCCCGGCGAGACGGAAACGAGCATTGCGGAGCAATATTGGCCGCTTCCCGGTCTGTCTGGCGCGACACTGGAGCTTTATCTCACGCTCGCGGACGATAAGGGCGGCGCGAAGGCGCAGGAAGTTGCCTATGCGCTGCGCCTTGCCAAGCGCGAGGCAAATCCGCTCGCCCGCGCCGAAATCCTCGAAAAAGCCGTCCTGACTGCCAAGGGCGAACCGAAATCGGACAGCCAGTTCTTCGTCAAGGCGATGCTGGCCGATGCGCCAGCCTTGGCCGATGCCGTGGCTGCGGCGCGCGCCCATGTCGTTGCCTGCCGCGACCGGCTGAAGCTGATGCGGATGTATCGCGCCACGCACGCCGCCCTCGTTCTCGCCGATCGCCTGAACCGCGACTATGAGGAGCTGAAGAAGCGGCGCAGCCAGCTCGATTTCGAGGATCTCATTACCCGCACCGCCGATCTTCTGACCAAGAAGGATGTCGGGCCGTGGATCCACTACAAGCTCGATCAGGGCATCGACCACATTCTGGTGGACGAGGCGCAGGATACCAGCCCGATCCAGTGGAGCGTCATCCAATCACTGGCGGAGGATTTCTTCTCCGGCGACAGCGCCCGACCGACGCTGCGCACGATCTTTGCCGTCGGCGACGAGAAGCAATCGATCTATTCGTTCCAGGGTGCACGTCCCGAACGCTTTTCCGAGGAGAGCGACCGCACCCGGCGGCGTGTGGCGGCCAGCGGCCAGCAATTCTCGTCGATCCGCCTGCCACTCTCCTTCCGCTCGACAGCCGACGTGCTCGGCGCCGTCGACCACGTCTTCACGAGCCCGGGCAATGCCAAGGGCCTCAGCGCCGTCAACGAACCAGTGGTGCATCGCTCCAGCCGTATCGGCCATCCCGGCGCCGTCGATCTCTGGGAGATGATCGCGCCGGAACCGGCCACCAAGGAGGAAGACTGGACGGCGCCTTTCGATTCGACGCCGGAGAGTGCACCTCCCGCCATTCTAGCGCGGCGGATGGCGCAGACGATCGGCAATCTTGTCGGGCGAGAAAAGATCATCGAGAAGGGCAACGCCCGCTTCATCGAAGCCGGCGACATTCTCGTGCTCGTGCGCAAGCGTGACAGCTTCGTCAACGCGCTGACCCGCGCCCTGAAACGACGCGGCAACATTCCCGTCGCCGGCGCCGATCGTCTTGTCCTGACCAGCCATATCGCCATCCAGGATCTTCTCGCGCTCGGCCGCTTCCTGCTGTTGCCGGAAGACGATCTCTCGCTCTGCGCGCTGCTAAAGAGCCCGTTGTTCGACCTCAGCGAAGAAGATGTCTTCGCGGTTGCCGCCTACCGCGACGACGAGGAAAGCGTCTGGAGCCACCTGCAAAGATTTGCCGGAGACGGCCACGAACGCTTTGTCAACGTGGTCGAACGGCTGCGAACCTTCCTTGCTTTGTCGAAGAGCCTTCCCGTGCATGATTTCTATGCCCGCGCGCTTGGCAGCTTTGGCGGCCGACGGCAGTTCCTGGCGCGGCTCGGCACCGAGGTCAGCGATATCCTCGACGAATTCCTGACCTTCGCGCTCGATCATGAGACCAGCGGCCTGCCCGGTCTGCAGTCCTTCATCTCGACGCTGGAACTGGAGGCGCCGACGGTCAAGCGCGAGCAGGACAAGGGCCGCAACGAAGTGCGGATCATGACGGTGCATGCTTCGAAGGGGCTGGAGGCGCCGATCGTCTTCCTCGTCGATGGCGGCGGCAAGGCCTTCACCCATACGCATCTGCCGAAGCTGCGGCTGATCGAAACCAGTGCGAATGAGATCCCGCTGCCGGTGTGGGTTCCAGTCTCGGCGCTTGCCAATTCGCTGACGCAAGCGGATACGGCCCGGCTGCAGGCGCTGGCGGAGGACGAATATCGCCGCCTGCTCTATGTCGGCATGACGCGCGCCGCCGACCGGCTGATCATCTGCGGCTACCGCGGTATCCGGGAAAATGCCGATACCTGGCATTCCATGATCTCCGCCGCCTTGCGTCAGGATGAGCAGCATTGCACCCAAAGGACCTTTTCAGGCCCCGATGGAGACTGGGAGGGCTTAAGCTGGCGGGTTGCCCAGGTGCAGCTCGAATTCGAGACGGCGAGAGAGCATGAAAAGCGCTCGGAACGCGTTGGCCTGCCTGACAGTCTCAGCCGGCCGCTGCCGCCGCAAAAGAGCCTGCCTCGGCCGCTGAGCCCGTCCGGCGTCGGCACAGTCATCGATGAGGAGGCCGATGATCTGCTCGTCACGTCCGCGCTCTTCGGCGAAAAAGCCAGGTCCGACCGCGCCCTGCAAAAGGGCCGTTTCATTCACCGCATGCTACAGACATTGCCCGAGATCGCGCCCGAGGACCGCGCCGATGCTGCCCGGCGCTATGCCCAGCGGGCAGCGCGCTTCTGGCCGCAGGCCGAGCAGGAGGCGCTGGTGAAGTCCGTCATGGCACTGCTGTCGCATCCGGATCTGCAGGGCACTTTCAGCACCCACGCGCAGGCCGAAGTCTCGATCATGGGCACGCTGAAACTCGCCAATCAGTCCTACGCCGTCTCGGGCCGCATCGATCGCCTGGCTGACCTGGACGATCGGGTCGTCATTCTCGACTACAAGACGAATCGCGTGCCGCCCGGCGAGGAAAACACCATTCCCTTCGCGCATAAGGCACAGCTTGCGATTTACCGCGAGATCCTTTCGCCGCTTTATCCGGGAAAGCGCATCGACTGCATGCTGGTCTACACCGAAAACGCCTCAATCTACAGGCTGTCCGACAGGGCTCTTGCATTGACGCTTGCAGAGATCGAGACAAAGTGAACTACCAAATATTGACATCCGGGCACCGCACCATCACATATCTAGCAACTCGTAAATTCTGGTAAGGAGCAGCCTATGGCTACCGTTAAAGTCGATACCTCCAACTTCGCCACCGAAGTGCTGCAGTCTGCAGAGCCTGTCGTCGTTGATTTCTGGGCCGAGTGGTGTGGTCCGTGCAAGATGATCGCTCCGGCTCTCGAAGAGCTCGCCGTGCAGTTCGAAGGCAAGGTCAAGGTTGCCAAGCTCAACATCGACGAAAATCCGGAACTGGCCGCACAGTTCGGCGTTCGCTCGATCCCGACGCTTGCCATGTTCAAGGCCGGCGAAGTCGCCGACATCAAGGTCGGCGCCGCTCCCAAGACGGCCCTGCAGAACTGGATTTCCAGCGCATCCTGATCGGTATCGATCGTATAGAACAAAGGCCCCGCTTCGGCGGGGCTTTTTTTGGTCAAAGAGTGACCATCCTCGCTTTTCGAGGCTTCGCACCTCGGCAATCGTGCCGTGTTTGCGCTTGCCCATGGCCGCCCTGATCCTTCGACAGGCTCAGGATGAGGACGGAGTGAGTTGCGAGCCGGGTAAGAGTATAGCTCTCATGGTGAGGAGGCCCTCAGAGCCGTCTCGAACCACGAGGGCGGGTGGTGAGTAACCCCCCGGAATTAACGCGGCGGCGTGCCGTTGTCGGCAAGGACATCGCCGACCAGATAGAGGGAGCCGCCGATCAGAATGCGTGGCGCTGGCGCATTCGGCACAGCCACAGACTTGATCGCATCCAGCGCCTCGACCACGCTCGACATCGGTTCGGCTATCAGGCCGGCATCATAGGCGGCATTGGCCAGGATAACCGGGTCGATCATCGCATCGCTGCCGCGGATCGGCACGCAATAGACCTTCTCCGCAAGGCCGGCGAAGGCCTTGAAGTATCCCACGGGGTCCTTGGTGTTGATCATGCCGATGATCAGGAACAGAGGCCGTGGCCGACGCTCCTCGAAATTCGCCATGGCCTCCGCGATGACTTCGCCGGCGCCGGGATTGTGGCCGCCATCGACCCAGATTTCCGCGCGCTCGGGGGCATGCGGCATCAGCTCGCCCTCCGTCAGCCGCTGCAGGCGTCCCGGCCACTCCACCGATGTCATCGCCTTTTCCATCATCGCTTCGGTGACGACGAAACCGGCGGCCTTTACCGCCCGTATGGCGGCAGCGGCGTTGCCATATTGGTGGCGGCCCGGCAAGCGCGGCAGCGGCAGGTCGGCCAGGCCGAACTCGTCTTGATAGACCAGCTTGCCATATTCCTCATGGGCGGAAAAATCCTGGCCGAACACGGCGGTCGGGCAACGAAGGCGCTCGGCCGTCGATATCAGCACGTCGAGCGCGGCGTCATATTCCTGATGGCCGATGACGACAGGATGGCCGGCCTTGAGAATGCCCGCCTTCTCGGCCGCGATCAGCTCGACGCGATCGCCGAGATAGGGCTGGTGATCGAGCGAAATCGGCATGATGACCGAGACGGCGGGATCGGAAATGACATTGGTGGCATCGAAGCGGCCGCCAAGGCCGACCTCGATGACGACGGCATCGGCCGGATGCGCGGCAAAAAGGAGGAAAGTCGCGGCCGTCAAGATTTCGAAGACGGTGATCTTCTGCCCGTCATTGGCCTTGGCGATGCGCCTGAGCACATCGGCGAACACGGCATCGTCGACAAGCTTGCCGCGACCGCCCTTGACGCCGATGCGATAACGCTCGTGCCAGTTGACGAGATGCGGCGAGGTGTGGACATGCACGCTATAGCCGCCGGCTTCGAGCAGGGCGCGGCAGAAGGCCGTCACCGAGCCCTTGCCGTTGGTGCCGGCGACATGGATCACCGGCGGCAATTTTTTATGAGGGTTGCCGAGGACGTCGAGGAGCCGGGTAATTCTCTCCAAAGAGAGGTCGAAGCCCTTGGGATGCAATCCCATGAGCTTCTCGATTTCCCGTGCTGCCTCGCTCATTGCGGATTGATCCATAGCCGTCATCCCGCACCTCCGCCAGTCCGCAATCGATAATGTCAGGCGCTCGCCGCCACCGCCAGCGCAGCACCGTTCTTGCTCTTGGCGGACACGTCGTTGGCGGGCACCTTGGTCAGGATCTTCAAAAGGGTTGCCAAGGTGTCCGGAATGTCGTGACGCTTGACGACCATGTCGACCATGCCGTGCTCCAGCAGGTATTCCGATGTCTGGAAGCCTTCTGGAAGTTTTTCACGCAGCGTCTGCTCGATCACGCGCTTGCCGGCAAAGCCGATTTCGGCGCCGGGTTCGGCGAGATGAATATCGCCGAGCATGGCATAGGAGGCCGTGACGCCGCCGGTCGTCGGATTGGTCAGAACCACGACATAGGGCTGGCCCGATTCCTTCAGCATGTCGACGGCAACGGTCGTGCGCGGCAGCTGCATCAGCGACAGGATGCCCTCCTGCATGCGCGCGCCACCCGAAGCCGGGAACATGACAACGGGACATTTTTCGGCGATCGCGCGCTCGAAAGCCTTCACGATGGCTTCGCCGGCCGCCATGCCGAGCGAACCGCCGATGAAGTTGAATTCATGCACGATCGCGACGAGCTTCAAGCCGCGAACCTTGCCGAGGCCGGAAAGGATCGTATCCTCCTGCTCGGTCTTGATGCGGCTATCCTTGAGGCGATCGGTGTATTTTTTCGAGTCGCGGAACTTCAGCGGGTCCTGAGCGACCTTCGGCTGCGGCAGGGCTTCATATTCGCCATTGTCGAATAGATCGACAAGACGGGCCTTGGCCGGCATTTTCATGTGGAAGCCGGAAGCGGGGATGACCCACTTGTTGTCCTCCAGATCCTTGTGGAAGACCATTTCGCCGGTTTCCGGGCACTTGATCCAGAGATTCTCCGGAACCTCGCGACGGCCCAGCATGGAATTGATCCGCGGGCGGACGTAGTTCGTGATCCAGTTCAATTCGAAACTCCTAATCGACCGAATTAATCGATAGCTCAGTCGTCACCAAATGCCCATAGGCCTTTTCATCAATCCGCAGGGGATTGCCGAAAAGCCTATATGGGGAAACTATTCGGCGGCAACAAGGCGGGCGGAACGGGTGCCTGTCGACAGGCCGCGCACCAGGGTGGCCACGGCCTGGATGGTATCGGCCGTTGCATTGCCGTCCTTGGTCAGGCTGGTGGCGATCTGGTTGACGATCGCGGTGCCGACGACCACGCCGTCGGCGGAAGCGCCGATCAGCTTGGCATGTTCGGCCGTCTTGACGCCGAAGCCGACGCAAACCGGCAGGTCCGTGTGCTGCTTGATCCGCTTGACGGCGCCGGAGACCAGCGACGGATCCGGCAGGGCCGAGCCGGTGATGCCGTTCATCGAGACGTAGTAGACGAAGCCGGTCGTGTTCTTCAAAACCGTCGGCAGTCGCTTGTCATCGGTGGTCGGCGTCGCGAGGCGGATGAAGTTGATGCCCTTGCGGATCGCCGGGATGCAGAGCTCGTCATCCATTTCCGGCGGCAGGTCGACGACGATCAGGCCGTCGATGCCGGCGGCAATCGCGTCATCGAGGAAGTTTTCGACGCCGTAGATATAGATCGGATTGTAATAGCCCATCATTACGATCGGCGTATCGGCATCGACATTACGGAAATCGGCGGCGAGCTGCAGCGTCTTCTTCAGCGTCTGGCCGGCCTTCAGGGCACGCTGGCCGGCGAGCTGGATCGCCGGGCCGTCTGCCATCGGATCGGAGAAAGGCATGCCGAGCTCGATGACGTCGGCGCCGGCTTCCGGCAGTGCCTTCATGATGCCGAGCGAGGTGTCGTAATCGGGATCGCCACCCATGAAATAGGTGACGAGTGCCGGGCGGCCTTCAGCCTTCAAAGCGGCGAAGCGTTTGTCCATACGTGCGGTCATGGCGTCTAACTCACATTCCCAGAATCTTGCCGACGGTGAAGATATCCTTGTCGCCGCGGCCGGAGAGGTTCATCAGGATGATCTCGTCCTTGCCCATCTTCGGGGCGCGCTTGATCACCTCGGCGAGCGCATGGCTCGGCTCGAGCGCCGGAATGATGCCTTCGAGGCGCGTCAGCGTCTGGAAGGCTTCCAGCGCCTCATGGTCCATGATCGGCACATATTCGGCGCGGCCGATATCGTTCAGCCAGGAATGTTCCGGACCGATGCCGGGATAGTCGAGACCGGCCGAAATCGAATGGCCCTCTTTGATCTGGCCGTCGCCGTCCTGCAGCAGGTAGGTACGGTTGCCATGCAGCACGCCGGGCGAACCGGCGGTGATCGAGGCGCAATGCTCATCGCCTTGCAGGCCCTTGCCGCCGGCTTCGACGCCGACGATCTTGACGCTTTCGTCATCGAGGAAGGGATGGAAGATGCCGATGGCGTTCGAGCCGCCGCCGACGGCAGCGATAACGAGATCCGGCAGGCGGCCTTCGGCTTCCAACATTTGCGCGCGGGCTTCGGTGCCGATCACAGCCTGGAAATCGCGAACCATTTCCGGATAGGGATGCGGGCCGGCGGCCGTGCCGATCAGATAATAGGTGTCATCGACATTGGTGACCCAATCGCGAAGGGCTTCGTTCATAGCGTCCTTCAGCGTGCCGCTGCCGGCCGTCACCGGAATGACCTCGGCGCCCAGCAGCTTCATGCGGAAGACGTTCGGCGCCTGGCGCTCGACATCGGTCGCACCCATGTAGACGACGCAGGGCAGGCCGAAGCGGGCGGCAACGGTTGCGGACGCGACGCCATGCTGGCCGGCGCCGGTTTCAGCGATGATGCGGGTCTTGCCCATGCGCTTGGCGAGCAGGATCTGGCCGATGCAATTGTTGATCTTGTGCGAACCGGTGTGGTTCAGCTCCTCGCGCTTGAAGTAGATCTTGGCGCCGCCAAGCTCGGCCGTCAGGCGTTCGGCGAAATAGAGCGGGCTCGGACGGCCGATATAATGCGTGCCGAGCGATTTCAACTCCGCCTGGAAGGCTGGATCGTCCTTTGCCCTATTCCATTCCTCCTGCAGATCCAGGATTAGCGGCATGAGCGTTTCGGCTACGAAACGACCGCCGTAAATGCCGAAACGACCGTCCTCATCGGGGCCGGAGCGGAAGGAATTGGGTTTGGGCGTCTGGTTCACTCTCTACTCCCTGCTGCCGGTTCCGGCAGACATGCTTCTGCAAAAGCGTCGAAAAACTGGTCGATCTTGCCGAGATCCTTCACGCCCGGCGCACTTTCCAGCGCGGAGGAAAGGTCGATGCCGGTGGCCTTGGTGGAGGCCAGCGCCTCGGCGACATTGTCCTTGTTGACGCCGCCCGACAGCATGTAATCCACGCGATCGTCGAGCCAGCTCATCAGGCTCCAATCGAAGGATACGCCGTTTCCGCCCGGCAGCACAGAGCCGGCGGGCGGCTTGGCGTCGAACAGGAAACGGTCGGCAATGCCGATATAGGATTCCACCCGCTTCAGGTCATCGGCCTCGCGCACCGACATGGCCTTCATGACCGGAACATTGTGGACCGCCTTGATGGTCAGCACGCGCTCCGGGCTTTCATTGCCATGAAGCTGCAACATATCCGGCTTCACCAGAGCCATGATCTCATCGAGATCGTCATTGGTGGGATTGACCGTGACGGCAACGATCTTCGCCTTGCCGCGCGCGCGCTCCGCCAGCTGGCCGGCCAGATCGGGCTCGATATAGCGCGGGCTTTTTTCAAAGAAGATGAAACCGATATGGGTAGCGCCGCGCTCAAGAGCACGATCCACCGCTTCCGGAGTCTTCAGACCACAAATTTTGACATCGGGGTTCATGGCAGCGGAGTGACATGAAATTTCAAAAGAGTCGAGCCTAAAGGCGACGGTCAGGCGCGGTTTTTCGGCCTGAGCCCCACGCGGTGGCCTTCTGAAACAACAGTTCGCGCTCACTTCACGGCAATCACGACCTTGCCCTTGGCGCGACCGGTCTCAGCATAAGCCAGCGCCTCATTCGTGCTCTGGAACGGGAAGACCCGATCAACGACTGCTCTCATGACCCCTGCTTCTATCAACGAGGTGATCTTGCCGAGCTGCCCGCCATTCGCGGTCATGAAGAGGAACGAATAGCTGACGCCGTGACGTTTTGATTTTCTACGAATGCCGGAGCTCAGCAGCCCCATGAGCTGCTGAAGCAACCATCCGGAACCATTCTGCCTGGCAAATGCCGCATCCGGCGGACCGGAAATCGATATGAGCTTTCCACCGGGCTTCAGGACGCGAAGCGATTTCTCCAGCGTGTCCTTGCCAAGGCTGTTCAAAACGACGTCATATCCCTGCAGTACCTTCTCGAAATCGTCCTTCTTATAGTCGACGACCACATCCGCGCCGAGACTTTTGACGAGATCGACATTGGCAGTGCTCGTCGTCGTCGCAACATGCGCTCCGAGGTATTTGGCGAGCTGAATGGCAACCGTCCCCACGCCGCCGGAGCCAGCGTGGATAAGTACCTTTTGCCCTTTCTTCAGATTTGCCCGCTCAACGAGCACCTGCCAGGCGGTCAATGCAACGAGAGGCAAAGACGCTGCCTCTTCCATCGTCAGGTTCTGCGGCTTCATTGCCACATCCGCCTCGTTCATCGCGATGAACTCCGCGAACGTGCCGATGCGATCCTGGGCCGGACGCGCATACACTTCGTCGCCGGGCTTAAAGCCGCGGACCCTGGAGCCGACTCGGACCACGACCCCAGCGACATCGTTGCCGAGGATCAGCGGTAGCCTATAGGGCAGGATGACTTTGAACTCGCCATTCCTGATCTTGGCATCCAGGATGTTCACGCTGGCGGCATGGATCTGGACCAGGACATCATGTTCCCGCAACTCCGGCTCGGGTACTGTACCAAGTCGCAGAGTGCCGCCTTTTGTATAGCGATCGATCAGGAATGCCTTCATGAGTCATAGCTTTCTTCTTCTGAGGTTACGGTGGCGGAGATCAAGCGGGAAGTCTGTTAAATTTGCGAAGGCTCTTGTCGACCAATGATTCGGGCAGGAACCGGCGCAGGAAGCGGACCTGTCTTGCCGCATTGCCTGCAGTATAGCGCCTCTTGGGTGAAGCGGCGTTGGCGGCTTTGACCACAATGGCGGCGACCACCTCCGGCGCATCCCCTGTCTCGACGATTTCTCGCATCAGCTTCTCAGCGTCGGCGCGAGCCGCATCGTACGGAAGGAGCGGCCGATCCGGCCGCGTGATGTTCTCTTCGAAGGATGTTCGGGTGACACCCGGTTCGACGAGAACGACGCGAATGCCCAGCGTGCGGACTTCATGGTCGAGGGATTCGGAATAGCCCTCGATCGCATGCTTCGTCGATGCATAGAGAGCGTTGAAGGGAGCGGGAATCAGCCCAAGTATAGAGCTCATATTGACGATCCTGCCTTTTCGCTGGCGTCGCATGACAGGCAGGGCAGCATTCGTCATCCGCAGGACACCGAACACGTTCACGTCGAAAAGAGCCCTCGCCTGCACCGCGGAGGATTCCTCCGCGCCGCCAAGCAATCCAATCCCGGCATTGTTAACGAGCAGATCGATCCGTCCCGCGGTGACCAGTATCTCATCAACTGCTTGCTGCACGGATTCGTCGTCAGTGACGTCGCAGACCAGCATTGTCACGCCTGCAGGAGCGGCGACCATCGGCTTCCGGCTGGTTCCAAATACCCTATATCCATCGCGCTGCAACGCCAGTGCGGTCACCAGCCCAATGCCGGAAGAAGCGCCCGTGACCAGGGCGACGCCGCGTTCTGTCTTGCTCATCGGTTTCAGCTTTCATTTTGACATGGAACATCGATGGACATTCTGTTACTATCAAATCCGTAGTAAGTCACTATCAAAAAGATATCGACATGAAGAATCTTTCAAACCAGCCTTGCCTGATTGCCCGCAGCCTTGCACTGGTGGGAGACGCGTGGAGCATGCTGATCATGCGAGACGCCCATGCGGGGCTCACTCGCTTCGACGAGTTTCGCAAGAGCCTTGGCATCGCGCCGACGATGCTGACCGCTCGACTAGCCGCGCTTACGGGAGACGGTCTGCTGGAGAAACGCCGCTACTCCGAGCGGCCTCCGCGCGATGAATACGTGCTGACTGCGGCCGGACAGGACTTTCTGCCGGTCTTGTTTGCGATTGGCGCATGGGGGCGAAAGCATCGCTCAAGCGACGGGGTGACCCGGTTCTTTGACGCTGAAACTGGTAGTGAGATCGACCCCATTACCATTGATCGTGCGACCGGCGCCCCGATCGGAACACGTCCCATCCGCATTGTCGCACCTGAATGAACCGTTCCGTGTGCGAGGGGCAAAGGCCTTAGGCGGGGTAACATGTCTCTGTCGGCCCAAGTAGCCTTCTCAATCGAAATCGATCGCGTGCAGCTGGCTGCCATGGCGCTTCAGCCAGGCCTTGGCCTCGTCCATGTCGGGGCAGAGCTTGCGACAGAGCGCCCAGAAGCGCGGGCCGTGGTTCATTTCGCGCAAATGCGCGACCTCGTGGGCGGCGAGGTAATCGATGACCAGCGGCGGCGCCATGACGATGCGCCAGGAAAAGCTCAGATTTCCCTGAGAGGAACAGGAACCCCAGCGGCTGCGGGTATCCTTCATGGCGATGGAGGTGACCGTGGCGCGGATGGACTTGGCATGCACCGCCACGAGTTTTTCCAGATCGGCGCGGGCCTCCTTCTTCAGGAAGGTCGCGATGCGGCGGCCGGCATGTTCCGGCATTCCGCTGACGCGCAGCACCGGAACGCCCTCGACGACGATAGCTTCGGTCAGGCCGCGCAGGCTGCCCGTATGCTCGATGCGGTGACGCACGCCACGCAGGAGGATTTCGCTGCCGCTGCGCAGGCCGTTGTCGACAGTAAACCTCGCCAGCTTGGTCAGAAGCCAACCCTGGTGCCGGTCGAGAAAGGCGTTGACCTCGCGGGCGGCAAGGCCGCGCGGAATGGTCATCTTCAGCGATCGCCCGCCGGGCTCGATCCTAAGCGTTATGCGCGTCGCCCGCTCATGCTGGCGGATCGTCAGCGGCATCAGCCGGCCGGCGACATCGAGGGTGCGCGTTTCCGGCGCGGGCGGCTTGGCCGGCGGTTTGCGGGATCTGGAGAGCAGCGGAAACATGAGGCAGTTTTATATGATTCGCCAAAGCGCGTCGCAATCTTTCAGATTCGCTCCGTGCGCTTTGGTCTTTGATTTACGCATGTCGTTATCGCAAAACCGCTGCGCATTTTTGCGCGACTTGCTTTGCGGTTTCTGCCAAAGAAAAACCGGCATCGAACGATGCCGGTTTTGACCTCGTGACGGAACTTCCGTCACGGCGTCTGGAATTCAGTCGGCGAGCCGCCATTGTCATTGCGCTTGACGCTGTTGCGCTCGCGCATGAAGCGGTCGAACTCTTCCTGGTCCTTGGCACGGCGCAGCTCGCGGGCATAGGTGTCGAACTCGGCACGCATCTCGTCGAGCTTGCGGCGCTCCTCTTCGAGGCGCTCGAGTTCAGCCTTGCGCCAATCGTCGAAGGCGACGTTACCGGTGGAGAAGGAATGGCGGTGACGGCCGCGATGACGGCCGCAGCCGGCGAACATGCCGTCGGTTCTTTCATTCACGTCCCGTTTGAAATCCCGCAAACGTTCTCCGAAGAGAATATAGGCGAGCATGGCGAAGCCCAGCGGCCAGAAGACCACGAAGCCGAGCACCATCAGGGCAATAGTAGCCGGAGTCCAATCCGGGCGAAGCAATGCAGATTGGTTCATTGTCAGGTATCCTCGCACGGCGCATTGCCCCTCGACCGACAGCGATCGATGGAAAGGCTTCTGCGCGGTTTTTAAAGCTCTACCTGCATCTCAGCGCGTTCCAAGGACGCGCGGCGCGGTAAACGGCCCGACATCTCTGCGGTACCGCTGGAATCGAGATGGTAACCTCTTCGTGAGGCTTCAATGGCATCGCCAGGCGGAATCGGACAAGTGTTTGAATCCGCCAGATTAATTCAACAAAAGCTAATAGTTTGCGCTGCCGGGGCGGCTTGGCTTCCCATCCGCAGTCCGGTCGCGCTATCTATTTGATTTTATGTGCTCTCAGGCAGATTTTCCGCCCTTGATGACCCTCTTGACGATTGGCCTGCCGGTGCGGGCATGCTCGCGCGTGAAGGCCAGAATGCGCGGCGCGATTTCGCGGCGGAAGCGCGAGCCGTTGAAGACCCCGTAATGGCCGACATCCGGCTGCAGATAGTGCATGCGCATGTGCTCTGGGATGTTGGTGCAGATTGTCTGCGCCGCATGGGTCTGGCCGACGCCGGAAATATCGTCGTTCTCGCCTTCGACGGTCAGCAACGCGATGTTGCGGATGGCGGAGGGATCGACGCGCTCGCCATGATGCATGAGTTCGCCCTTGGGCAGCGCATGCTTGATGAACACCTGATCGACGGTCTGCAGATAGAATTCCGCCGTCAGATCCATGACGGCCAGATATTCGTCATAGAAATCGCGGTGCTTCTCAGCCGGCTCGCCGTCATTCTTGACGAGATGGACGAAAAAGTCCTTGTGGGCGATCATATGGCGATCGAGGTTCATCGACATGAAGCCGGAAAGCTGCAGGAAGCCGGGATAGACTGGCCGCATAAAGCCCGGCTGCGGCCAGGGCACGTTCATGACGACATTGTCGGCAAACCATTCCAGCGGCTTTTCCTTGGCGAGCTGGTTGACGGCGGTCGGGTTGATGCGGGTGTCGATCGGGCCTCCCATCAGCGTCATCGACGAAGGCGCCAGGCGGTCGCCCGCCGCTTCCATCACGGCGGCGGCCGCCAGGACAGGCACCGAGGGCTGACAGACGGCGACCACATGCGTATCCGGCCCGAGATGATGCAATATTTCGATGACGTAATCGATATAGTCCTCCAGATCGAAAGTGCCATCGGTCATCGGCACCATGCGGGCATCGATCCAGTCAGTGATGTAGATATCGGCGCCCGGCAGCAGGGCTTCCACCGTGCCGCGCAGCAGCGTGGCATAATGGCCCGACATCGGCGCGACGATCAGGATGCGGGGATCCGCCCCATGGCCGGCGGGCAGGCTGCGCTCGAAATGGATGAGATTGCAGAACGGCTTCTTCCAGACGATCTTCTCATGCACCGAGACCGGCTTGTCCTCAATCGTCGTCTCATGCAGCCCGAATTGCGGCTTGCCGTAGCGCCTGGTCGTGCGCTCGAAAACCTCGAGGCTGGCCGTTAAGGTGCGGCCGAAGACGGTGTGCGAAAGAGGATTAAGCGGATTGGCATAGGCCAGGCGCATCATGTCCGCAGCAGCGCGAAAAGGGGCGAGAGCGGCATGATTGAGTTCGTAAAACTGATAAAACATGGGGGCTTTACCTTTCGTGATGCGGGTATGCGACCACGCAAATCACCTAAATCATTAAAACGCACGCGCCTTGCGTGTCGCTATCTTCGCTGTGGCGCTTCTCCAGTCGCCCTGCGCAGCAGGATGATCGCGGCTCCTCTGCGCCTCATCCTTTAAGCTCTTACTATCCAACCTAGCAGCTTTTGCTGCAGAGCAACATAACGGCTGCCGATTCTTCCTGTAAAAAACGCCGGAGAATCGCTTCTCCGGCATCAACAATGATCTCAAAAAGTTAAAGTTCCCGAGCTTTACGCGTCATGCGTCAGCCAGGAAGGTCTGCCGCTGGGAGCCCAGGCCTTCCATGCCGAGTTCGACGACATCGCCCGGCTTGAGATATTGCGGCGGCTTCATGCCCATGCCGACGCCGGGTGGCGTGCCGGTGGAAATGACATCGCCCGGGTGCAGCGACATGAACTGGCTGAGATAGGATACGAGGTAGGCTACGCCATAGACCATGGTCCTGGTCGAACCGTTCTGCATCATCTTGCCGTTGACCTTGAGCCACATGCCGAGATTCTGCGGATCGGCAATCTCGTCCTTGGTGACGAGCCAGGGGCCGATCGGGCCGAAGGTGTCGCAGGACTTGCCCTTGGTCCATTGCCCCGAGCGCTCGGTCTGGAAGGCGCGTTCGGATACGTCGTGCGAGACGCAGTAACCGGCGACATACTCCAGCGCATCGGCTTCGCTGACATATTTCGCCTTCTTGCCGATGACGACGCCGAGCTCGACCTCCCAATCGGTCTTTTCCGAGCCGCGTGGGATCAGCACGTTGTCGTTCGGGCCGACAATGGCCGAGCTTGCCTTCATGAAGATGATCGGCTCGGGCGGCACGGTGGCGCCGGTTTCGGCAGCATGGTCGGAGAAATTTAGGCCGATGCAGATGAACTTGCCCGTGCCGGCAACGCAGGCGCCAAGGCGGCCTTCCGTCAGTTCGGGCAGGCTCTTCGGATCGAGGGCTGCAATCTTTGCCAGACCGGCGGGCGAAATGGCCTCGCCGCCGATATCGGCGACATGGGCGGAGAGATCGCGGATCTTGCCGTCGCTATCCAGAAGCGCCGGCTTTTCCTTGCCGACTTCGCCAACACGCAACAATTTCATGGATTTTCCTTCCCTGCATTTTCAAAGACGAAATTGATAACATCATATATGAACGAATTATTCACCAGTGTCATCAATCGATTTCGGAGCATAACACGTCTTGTCTGCCCGCGGCGGAACAACAACTTTTCCTATGCGGACGGCAAAGATCGTGCGATTTCAACGATCGTGACGAAGGCCATATCGACATCTTCCGCCGTCGTCTCGAACTGTCCGGCCTGAAAGCGAATGACTAATCGACCGCCCACCCGCGTCTGCGTCAGATAAATGCGCCCATCATTGTTGATGGCGGCGATCAGACGCTGAGTATGATTTTCCTGATCAGCGCCGGCGGGCGCTTTGTGGTCGAAAGAGAAGAGCGACAGGAACGGCTGGGTGACGATCTCGAAATCCGGCTCGGCGGCCAGACGCCTTGCCAGGGTCTCGGACCAGCCGACATGGTTGCGGATCATCGTCCGCAAGCCTTCGAGCCCGTGATAGCGCAGTAGGAACCACAGCTTCAGCGCACGGAAGCGGCGGCCGAGCGGCACCGACCATTCGGAATAATTGGTAATGCCATCATGGCCGTGGGTACGCAGAAATTCCGGATGGATTGCCAGCGTGCGCACCAGGGATTCCGGCTCGCAGATGAACTGGACCGAACAATCGAACTGAGCGCCAAGCCATTTATGCGGATTGAAGACGATGGAATCAGCCTTCTCGACGCCTTGCCATAGCGTCCGGAATTCCGGGCAGATCATTGCGGAGCCTGCCCAGGCAGCGTCGACATGCACATAAAGTCCATAACGGTGCGCGACTTCGACAACTGCGGCGATATCGTCGCAAGCACCGATGCTGGTGCCGCCGACACAGGCGATCACGCCGGCCGGCAGCAGGCCCGCTGCGCGATCTCGCTCGATCGCGGTCGCGAGCGCCTGCGTATCCATGGCGCTATTGGGGCCGCCAGAGGGAATGCGGACAAGGTTCTCCGCGCCGACGCCGGATATCCAGATGGCTCGATCGATCGAGGTGTGGACCTGATCGGTGGAATAGATTCGCACCGCCTTGTTCGCCGCGAGGCCTTGGCTGTTGCCCCGCCAATCGAGCGCCCTTTCCCGCATGACCAGAACGGCTGCAAGCGTTGCCGTCGAGGCGGAATCCTGGATGACGCCGGTGAAGCGGCTGGGGAGGCCAAGGGCCTGGCGCAGCCAGTCGACCACCTTGGTTTCCAGCTCGGTCGCCGAGGGCGATGTCTGCCACAGCATGCATTGGGCAGCGATGGCGCTGACCAGATATTCGGCGATCACCGAGACGGGAGCAGCATTGGCGGGAAAATAGGCGAAGAAGCGTGGATGCTGCCAATGCGTCATGCCGGGGACGAGGATATCCTCAAAATCCTTGAAGATATCCTCCATGGCTTCGCCTGTTACCGGCGGGGAGTCCGCGATGCGGGCGGCGATTTCTCCCGGCGCTATCTTCGCCCGGACCGGCCTGTCGCGAAGCGATGCGCGATAATCCGCGCCCCAATGCGCCGCCTTCTCCGACCACTGCCGGAACTGCTCCCAATCCATGACGGTCCTCCCTGCTCCATCGAACGGGCGGACCTTAGACCGGTTTTGGTACCCGGTCGAGTATCAGAACAGCTCGTCGAGGGCAGGCCCCAGCGGCACGATGCCTGTGGGATTGAGCGTCGCTATCGAGTAGTAGCCGCGCTTGATATGATCGAAGCTGACCGTTTCCGCAATCCCCGGCCAATCAAGCATGCGACGGCAGAAGGATTGGAGATTGGCATAGTCGGACAGGCGGCGGAGATTGCATTTGAACAGGCCGTAATAGGCGACATCGAAGCGGACGAGGGTGACGAACAGCCTGATATCGCTTTCCGTGGGATTGTCGGCAAAGAGGAATGTCTTGCCCTCCAGTTCCGCCTCCACCCGATCGAGACAGGCGAATACTTCGTTGAAGGCATCTTCATAGGCGACCTGCGTCGTGGCAAAGCCGGCGCGATAGACGCCATTGTTGAGAGCGGGATAGATCCGGGCATTGAGACGGTCGATCTCTTCCCGCTTGCCGGCCGGATAAAGATCGATGTCGTTGCGAGCCAGATCACCAAAACCGTCGTTCAACATGCGCAGGATGTCAGCCGACTCATTGTTGACGATCGTGCCGGTTCGCTTGTCCCACAGCACCGGGACGGTGGCGCGGCCGGTGAAATGAGGATCGGCCTTCGTGTAGATCTCGTGCATGTAGGTGACGCCATGGACGGCGTCATTCGTGGCACCGGGATAATCGCCAAAACGCCAACCCTGCTTGGAAAGCACCGGTTCGACGACCGAAACGGAAATAACGTCCTCCAGCCCCTTCAGCTTGCGGCCGATCAGGGTGCGCGACGCCCAGGGGCAGATCAGCGCGACATAGAGGTGATAGCGGCCGGCCTCCGCTTTGAAACCGCTCTCGCCCGTCTGCCCCGTTCGGCCATCGGGCGTTACCCAATTCCGAAAGCTCGAGGTCTGGCGGACGAAGCCGCCCTTCTCATCCTTGGCCTGGACCGGCTGCCAATCCTCGGTCCATTTTCCATTTACCAGCAAGGCTGCATCTCCACTCGCACCTGTTCCTTCATAAGGACACCATAGCGGAACAGAATTTCACCGGAATAACGCAAACTTGAAACAGACTGTCTACCTGGAGGATGCGGATGGCTCTATGTATGAAAAGTGCTGACTGAGATCAGGTTTTGCGATCAGGCTTATTGGAGCATCATCCCATGGCGACATCCGTTTCCAACGTTAAAACCGATCATGCCAGCCGCTATCTCCAACAGCTCTGCAAGCACTGGAGCCATCGCTTCAGCGTGGAATTCGATGCGGCGGCCGGCAAGGTGCCCTTCAGCCCGGAAAACTCCCTCGATCTGGCGGCCAAGCCCGGCCTCTTGGTCATGACGCTGACGGTCGAGAAGCCTGAAGATCTCGAGCGCATGCAGAACGTCGTCGCCGATCATCTCAAGCGCTTTGCTTTTCGCGAAGAGCTCGACGTGGCCTGGACTGCCGGTGCGGCCAGAGTATAGGTTCCCATCCCGTGTTCATAGCCAGCCAACGGACCGCTTCCAGCGGCCCGCGGGCTAGCCCTCCCTGACGAAAGAAGCTCCCATGACATCCAGCAACAGCCGCGAATCCCAATACCCGATCGACAAGCTCTTTCTCGATCGCTGGTCTCCCCGCGCCTATTCCAATGAAACCATGCCGGAAGCCGACCTGCTGACCATTCTGGAAGCGGCGCACTGGGCACCCTCCGCCTCGAACCTGCAGCCCTGGCGCTTTCTTTATGCGCTGCGTGGCTCGGAACACTGGGACAGGTTCCTGAGCGTCCTGATCGACTTCAATCAGGGCTGGGTGAAATCCGCGGCCGCCCTGCTTTTCGTCATCTCGCGCACTCATAACGGCGAGCTTGGTTCGGCCGAGCAGAAGCCCAGCTACAGCCATTCCTTCGATGCAGGAACCGCATGGGGCTTCCTGGCAATCCAGGCGCATCTAGCCGGCTATGAAGCCCATGGCATGACCGGCTTCCATGTCGAAAAATCCTATGAGGTCCTCGGCATTCCCGAAGGCTTTCGCGTCGAAGCCGCCGTCGCGATCGGTAAGGTCGGCGACAAAAACCAGCTTCCGGAAAAGCTGCGCGAGCGCGAAGTGCCGAGCCAGCGCAATCCGCTTTCGGGGCTCGCCTTCAACGGCACCTTTATCGCCAAGTAATTGATAAAAATGGAAAAGGCCCACCAGACAGCCGGCGGGCCTTTTTCATGATGTTCGGCAACTGATCAGATGTCGAGATTGGCGACGTTCAGTGCGTTATCCTGAATGAACTCGCGCCGCGGCTCGACTTCGTCGCCCATGAGCCGGGCAAACAGCCCGTCAGCATCGGTGGCATCCGTGACCTTCACCTGCAGCAACGTGCGGACGTTCGGATCGAGCGTCGTTTCCCAGAGCTGCTCGGCATTCATTTCGCCGAGGCCTTTGTAGCGCTGCAGCGTCAAGCCCTTGCGTCCCCCCGCGAAGATCATATCCAGCAGCATGCGCGGACCGGAAATCTCCTTCTCGCCATCGCGGCGAACGAGCTTCGGCGGGGTCTGGTAGACTTCCTTCAGGCGAGAGCCCAACTGATCGATGAGGCGGGCATCCTGCGAGCCGATGAGCGCCAGGTCGAGGAAGACGACTTCCTTGACGCCACGCACCGTGCGCTCGAAGCGCAGACCGCCCTCGTCCGTCACGGCACCGCTCCAGCCGCGCTCGGTTTCCTCGGCGATGACGTCAAGCCGCTTGGCAACATCATTCACCAGCGCTTCGGCACGTGCGGAATCGCTGACCATTTCGGCATTGAGTGCGCCGGCGATCGATGCCTGTTCGACGACGGAGCGATTGTAGCGGGAATGCAGATTGTCGATCAGGGTGCGCAGTCGCAGCGCATCGTAGATCGCCTCGCGCAGATCGTGGCCGGCGCGAACTTCGCCATTGCCAAGATGCAGGCTTGCATCCTCGGTGCCCTGGCCGATCAGATATTCCTCGAGCGCCTTCTCATCCTTGACATACTGCACCGACTTGCCGCGCGTCACCTTATAGAGCGGCGGCTGGGCGATATAGAGGTGACCACGCTCGATGAGATCGGGCATCTGGCGGAAGAAGAAGGTCAAGAGCAGCGTACGAATATGCGCGCCGTCGACGTCTGCGTCCGTCATGATGATGATCTTGTGATAACGCAGCTTCTCGGCGTTGAATTCGTCCTTGCCGATGCCGGTGCCGAGCGCGGTGATCAGCGTGCCGATTTCCTGGCTCGACAGCATCTTGTCGAAGCGGGCGCGCTCGACGTTCAGGATCTTGCCGCGCAGCGGCAGGATGGCCTGGTTTTCGCGCGAGCGGCCTTGCTTGGCCGAACCGCCCGCCGAGTCACCCTCGACGAGGAAGACCTCGGATTTGGCAGGATCGCGCTCGGAGCAGTCGGCAAGCTTGCCGGGCAGCGAGGCGATATCCAGCGCACCCTTGCGGCGGGTCAGTTCACGCGCCTTGCGGGCGGCTTCGCGGGCAGCGGCGGCCTCAACGACCTTGCCGACCAGCACCCTGGCTTCGGACGGATGTTCTTCGAGCCAGGTGCCGAGCGCCTCGTTGACCAGGCTTTCGACCACCGGGCGAACCTCGGAGGAAACCAGCTTATCCTTGGTCTGCGACGAAAATTTCGGATCGGGAACCTTGACCGAGAGCACCGCGGTCAGGCCCTCGCGGCAGTCATCGCCGGTCAGCGTCACCTTCTCTTTCTTGGTGATGCCCGATGTATCGGCGTAGGAGGTGATCTGGCGCGTCAAGGCCCCGCGGAAGCCGGCCATATGGGTGCCACCGTCGCGCTGCGGGATGTTGTTGGTGAAGCAGAGCACGTTTTCATGGTAGCTGTCGTTCCACCACATCGCCACTTCGACGGTGATGCCATCCTTCTCGCCGTGGATGGAGACCGGCTTGTCGACCAGCGGCTTCTTGGCGCGGTCGAGATAGGAAACGAAGGCTTCCAGGCCGCCATCATAAAGCATTTCTTCCTGCCTGACGTCGGAATGGCGCTTGTCGGACAGCAGGATGCGGACGCCGGAATTGAGGAAGGCGAGTTCGCGCAGGCGATGCTCCAGGGTGCCGTAGTCGAATTCCGTCATGGTGAAGGTTTCGGTGCTCGGCATGAAGCTGACTTCCGTGCCCGTGGCATCGCCCGCGTCACCGGTCTCCTTTAGCGGCGCATCGGCAACGCCATGGGTGAAGCTCATTTCGTGGATCTTGCCGTGACGGCGGATCTTCAGGCGTAGCCAGACGGAGAGCGCGTTGACGACGGAAACGCCGACGCCATGCAGACCGCCGGACACCTTGTAGGAATTCTGGTCGAACTTGCCGCCGGCGTGAAGCTGGGTCATGATGACTTCAGCCGCCGAAACACCTTCGCCAGTGTGAATAGCCGTCGGAATGCCGCGGCCGTTGTCCGTAACCGTCACCGAGCCATCGGGATTGAGCGTGACCGTCACAATATCGGCATGGCCGGCCAAGGCCTCGTCAATGGCGTTGTCGACGACCTCATAGACCATGTGATGCAGGCCCGAGCCGTCATCCGTATCGCCGATATACATGCCGGGACGCTTGCGCACCGCATCAAGTCCTTTCAGGACCTTGATGGAATCTGCGCCATACTCGGCGTTGCCACCGTTATCGGTTACGGATGTGTCGCTCATATATTGAAGTCTTTCCAGTAGTTTAGAGAACCATGCCGATCCCTAGAGCATGATGCCGAAAAGTGTCAGCGCATTTCGGACGACATCATGCCCTACTTCTTTGAGTCTAGAGCGGATTCAGATTTTAGGTCGTTTCGACCTGAAATCATCCGGCTCCAACGAATCAGCGGTTTTTCCTCGCCTGTATATAGGATGTTTCGCCCTGAAGTTCCAAACGGAAGGCCCCGAAATCAAGTATAAAACAGGGGATTAAGGCGGTTTTCAGCCGGTTTTCCCGGCATTTTCCAGAACTCGGCTCAGCTCCCGGATCGTCGCGGCGTCAAGGCCGCGGATCTTGCCCGCCAAGTGATTGACGAAGGCCGTATATTCGGGCGCAAGCCCGGATGTATCGACGACGACGCGCGGATCGGAAAACCGGGCCAGCAGGAAAAGTTCTTCGGCTTCGTCCCAGATGATATTGAAATATCCGGCAATGCGCTGCAGCAGGTCGAAGGTCGGCAAGCCGCGCTTCCCATGTTCTAAGGCGGATAAGTAAGCCGGAGTCACATTCAACGCCGCCGCCATCTGCTTCTGCGAGACGCCCTTGCGTAATCTCAGCTTTCGCACGGCTTCGCCGAAGGGGGTCAAAGCTTCTCCCCCTTCAAGCGCGACAGGCGGATATAAAGCGCACCCTCGCCGCCATGATGTTGCGCCGCCGTCTCGTAGGAAGAGATCAGACAGCGGAATTCCGGTTTGGAAAACCAGAGCGGTACGGCGCGCTTCAGCGCGCCCTCGCTGCCCATGGAGCTGCCCTTGCCGGTTATGACAAGCACATGGCGAAGGCCGCGGCTGTGAGCTCGCAGCAGAAAATCCAGAAGCATGGAATGCGCCTCGCTCTGGATGAGGCCATGAAGGTCGATGCGGGCCTCAAGCGCCAGGTGGCCCTTGGCGATCTTGCGTTTGACGGGGCGTTCCAGCGGGTGGTGTCGGCCGCTGGGCTGCTTCGCAGGCGCCGGTGCTTCCTGGGTTTCTGCCGGGGCGGGCGCTGTCTTCGCCTTCGCGGCACGGCCGCTTTCCTCTTTTTCGGCTTCTGCACGCAGCGCCGCTTCGAAAGCCTCGATATCCGCCATGCGGCCCGGCATGGGGCGGGCGCTCTTGGCGACCTTTCCCCAAAGGATGCGGTCCTCCGCGCTGAGCTTTCGTTCCTTGTTCTGCCGTTCCGGGGCCATCAGCCGAACCTTTGCGCCGCCGCTTTCGGAATGAGAATATAAAAATCGGCGTCATTGCGCACGGTGCCGGCGAGCTCTCCGGCATCATAACCCGAACCGGTAAAGATATCTCCGCGCGCCGGCCCGACGATCGCCGAGCCCGTGTCGAGCGCCAGCATCAGCCGCGCGAAAGGCTTGCCGCCATCGAGATGGGTCAGGCTTTCCGAACGGATGAAGAAGGGAAAGCCGAAGGTGTGGATTAGCCGATCGATCGCAAGGGACCGACCCGCCACCAGCGGCACCTTTGCAGCTGCGATCGGACCCAACGCCGGATCGCTGACATCAGCCTCGCGGAAGAAGATATAGGATCGATTGTGCCAGAGGACCTCGTCGACCTGTTCAGGGTGTGCATAGAGCCAGTCGCGGATCGTCTGCATGGAGATCGTGGCGCGGTCCAGCAAGCCGCGCTCTATGAGCAGGCGCCCAACCGCCGAGAAGGGATGACCGGCCTTGGCGGCATAGGTGATGCGGCCGAGACGCCCATCCGGATAGCGCAGGCGCGCCGCGCCCTGCACATGCACGAAGAAGACATCAACCTTGGATTTCGCCCAGGCGATCTCCAGCCCCTTGCCGTCGAGATAGCCGCGATCGATCTCACCGCGATCGGGATAGGCGGAAATTGCGCCGCCCTGGAGCCTGTCGAACATATAGGACCGGTCAAGCCCAGCGGGGCGGTTGGCGTCGTCCAGATCGATTAGATCAGCCGGCCGGCGATAAAAGGGGTAGCGGTAGGTTTCGTCCGGTTCGGCCGAAACTTCGATTTCCGGCTCATAGAAGGCCGTCACGAAACCGGTCGCGCCGCCATCGCGGCGAATGAAGAACGGTTGGCAATGCTCCTCGAAAAATGCCCGGGCGTCGGGCGCGCTTTGCGGCTCTCTTCCCTCTGCGGCATCGAGGAGCGTCAGGAGATCGGCCGCAGTCAGTCCGGCCGCGCCCGTGCGATAGGGCTTCACGTCGCGGATATAGGCTCGACAGTCCTTCATGGCGCGAAAAAGGCTGGAAGGATCATCGTCCTTCCAGCCCTTCAGATCGGCGAAGGTTGCCGGCTCCAGCCTGAATTCCTGCAATGGGATCGTCATTGTTCGGATTCGGTCGCCACGAGTTTCCAGTTCGGATCGCGCGAACGCGTGTCGCGGGCGAAGGTCCACAGGTCGCTGATCTCGGCCACAGCTTCGGCATCGCCATCGATCACGGTGCCGCTCTTGTCGTAGATGGCGGAAATCATCTGGCTAACGATGCGCATGGTGATGAAGGATTCCGTTCCCTTCATCTCGGCGCTGAGGATATCAGCCTTGTCGATGCCGATGAAGGTCGATTTGACCTTCTCGCCCTTAGCCTCGCGATCGGCGATGGCGGTATCGAAACCTTCATAGACCTCACGCGACAGCAGTCCCTTCAAAGACTTGCGATCGCCATCGGCAAAGGCCATAACGATCATCTCATAGGCCATGCGGGCGCCGTTGACGAATTCCTTCGGGTTGAAGGCGGGATCAGCCTTGCTCACTTCACGCAGCGAGTCGTTCAGCGGCGTACCAGCCGGGGCGAAGGTATCGATGGCGGCAAAACGGTCTTCCTCTTCGGTCGCATCGCGCCGCGGCAGGGTCACCACCTTGCCGGCATCCGGCGGCGTCGGGCCATTTGCCGGATCTGCGGAACCATAGAGATCGCGCGGCGGCTTCTCATTCCCCGTGCGGCGGCCAAGAACACTGCGCAGCTGAAAGAAGATCAGCACTGCCGCCACCAGGAAAAAGATCGTCACAAAGTCGTTTGCACCCATCTCGTATCGGAACCACCGTTAAAATTAAAAGATTAATCCCCATATAGTCCGCATCGATCTATCATTCAAATAGCGGACCAGTTTCTTTATTATACGCGAGAAACCAACGCCTACGCGAAGAAACCCGCTTTCAGGACCACCGTAACATGCGCCTATCACTTCTTCCTATCTTCGTTTCTCTGATGCCTCTGGCGGAAATCGCCGGATTCATCGTCGTCGGAAAAATGATCGGCGTCTGGGCCACCCTGGGGCTTGTCATCCTCAGCGTGCTGCTCGGTGCCGTTCTCTTAAGAATTCAAGGGATCGGGATCCTCCAGCGCATCTCCGCCGAAAGCCGCAATGGCGGCGATCCCGGCCGCGAGATGGTGCATGGCGCCATGATCGTCGTCGCGGCCTTTTTCCTAATGCTGCCCGGCTTCATTTCCGATATCATTGGCCTGCTGCTTTTCATCCCGGCGGTGCGCGATCTTGCCTGGACGGTGCTGCGCAAGCGCATCGTCGTTGTCGGCAATTCGCGCGCCTTCCGGCGAGGACAGGGTCCGGACGCCAGCCCGCAAGGCCGGCCACGCAACCCTGAAACGGTGGTCGATCTGGACGAAACCGATTTCCATCGCGAGCCGAACCGCAACTCGCCATGGTCCGATCAGAAGCGCCTAAAGGACTAGAATAGCGCAATTGAGCACCGGGCCATAAGGGTTGTAAGCCCCTATTCTAAATGCTAGATGGCGACACCCATCGAGACGTGAGAGGACACCCCCATGGCCAACGAGACCAACGGCAACGGTGCAGCCAGCCCGAGCCTCAGCATCCTTGCTCAGTACACCAAGGATCTTTCCTTTGAAAATCCGGGGGCTCCGCGCTCGCTTCAGGCCCGGGAAAATGCTCCCGACATCAATATCAATGTCAACGTCAACGCCAACCCGCTGTCGGACGAGGATTTTGACGTCGTGCTGACGCTGAATGCCGAAGCCAAGGATGGCGAGCGCGTTCTCTTCCATACCGAGCTGGTCTATGGCGGCGTCTTCCGCGTCACCGGCTTCCCGCAGGAACACATGCTGCCGCTGCTTTTCATCGAATGCCCGCGCCTGCTGTTCCCCTTCGCACGCCAGATCATCGCTGACGTCACGCGCAATGGCGGCTTCCCGCCGCTGATGATCGACCCGATCGATTTCGCGCAGATGTTCACGCAGCGCATGGCCGAGGAGCAGGCCCGCGCCCAGGTTTCGGCCGTTCCGAACTAGAGCAATTCCAGTGCGCAGCGGTTTTCCGCCTAGAATTGCTAGATAACAAAGAGATAGAATAGAAATGCCCGGATCGAAAGACCTGGGCATTTTCTTTGACGACCTGGGGAAGCGCCTTATTCGGAGGCGCGATATTTGGACCAGATTCCCTTCGCGCCAAGCTTGGCGACCAGTGCGGCATGGGCAGCGAGCTCTTCCTCGCTCAGTCGGCTCGGCAGCGGATAAGGCCGTTCGAGAATATCAGCAACGATTTCCTCCACGGCATAGTTCTGACGCGAACGCGCCGACGAACCATTGGCGCTGCCGAGACCCAGCGCGGTCTGCCGGCCGCCGATCATCTCGATATAGACTTCGGCGAGCAGTTCGGAGTCGAGAAGCGCGCCATGCTGGGTGCGATGCGAATTGTCGACGCCGTAGCGCCGGCAGAGTGCATCCAGCGAATTCGGACCCATGGGATGCTTGCGCCGGGCCATGGCGAGCGTATCGATCACCATATCGGGCAGGATCGGCGGCCGGCCGATCCTTGCAAATTCCGCGTTGACGAAGCCCATGTCGAAGGTGGCGTTGTGCGCAATCCATTTGGCGTCGCCGAAGAAATCGAGGATCTGATCCGCAACGACTTCGAAGGGCGGCTTGTCCTTCAGTGATTCATCGGTGATGCCGTGCACAGCAAGCGCATCGGGATGAACCTTGCGGTCGCCGGGATTGATAAAAAGATGCAGCGTTTTGCCGGTCGGGAAATGGTTGAAGAGCTCGATGCCGCCGATTTCGATGATACGGTCTGCCCTGTTGTCGAGGCCGGTGGTTTCCGTATCGAAAATGATTTCGCGCATGTGGGGGCTCCGCCTTCCTATTTCTTATTCCGCTGCTTGCGCCGCAGATCCGCGACGATCTCTCTTACCTGCTTGCGGGCCGCATCGATACTGCCGCCGGTATCGATGACGTAATCGGCGCGTGCGCGTTTTTCCGCATCCGGCGTCTGTCGGGAGAGAATCATGTTGAATTTTTCCTCCGTCATGCCTGGTCGGGCAAGCACTCTTTCTCTCTGAATCTGTGGATCACAGCTGACGACGACGATCTTGTCGACCCTCTTGTCCGCGCCGGTTTCGAACAGGAGCGGAATATCCAGCACCACCATATCGGCGCCTGCTTGCCGCTGACGTTCCAGGAATTCGCGCTCGCGCTCGCGAACGAGCGGATGGATAATGGCTTCGAGACGCTTGAAACCGGAGGGTTCGCCCGCAAGCTTCCGGCTGAGTTCCTGCCGGTCGACTTTGCCATTGCTGGTCGTACCGGGGAAGGCAGCCTCGACCAGAGGAACCGCTTCGCCGCTATAAAGATCATGCACGACAGCATCGGAATCGTTCGCCGGAATTCCGGCTTCGGCGAAGAGTTTCGCCGAGGTCGATTTTCCCATGCCGATCGATCCCGTCAGCCCGATCCTGATCATCAATGCTTTTCCATATCCGCGATGATCAACGCCCTCAAAGTATCATCAACCACCGGACGCTTTCCGAACCATTTTTCGAAGCCTGGCACCGCCTGGTGCAACAGCATGCCAAGGCCATCGACGATGGCAAAGCCCTGTTCCTCGGCCTGCGTCAGAAGCGGCGTCTTCAAGGGTACATAGACAATGTCGGTAACGACAGCCCCTTGTGCAAGTGGCGAGAAATCGATCCGCGGTGCGGCTTCGCCATCCATGCCGAGCGAGGTCGTGTTGATGAAAAGGCCGGCACCTTGCATGACGTCGCCAAGTGCTGCCATCGGATGGGCATGAACACGTTCGCCGAACCGATCCGCCAGCTCCCGCGCCCGCTCGACCGTGCGGTTGACGATGTGGATTTCCTTGAAGCCGCGATCACGCACGGCCTGTATCACCGCGCGGCTGGCGCCGCCTGCGCCGAGGATCACGGTCCGGTCGCTGCGATCCCAGCCGGGATGACGCTCATCGAGGTTCGCCGTGAAACCACGGCCATCGCTGTTCGTCGCATGCAGCAGCCGGTCCTCGATCCACAAGGTGTTGGCGGCGCCAAGTTCTTCCGAAAGCTCATCGGGCCGATCGGCGAGTTTGAACGCCGCTTCCTTGTGAGGGATCGTGACATTGCCGCCGACGAAGCCGCTGGTGCCCTCTTTCAGCGACGTGATGAAGGCAGCGAAATCCTCGGGGAGCACTGCATGCGCGCGATAGCTGCCGGCCAGACCGAGCTGCCGCAGCCAGTAGCCATGGATCAGCGGCGAGCGCGAATGCTTGATCGGATAACCCGTTACGAAAGCGTTTATGCCCGGTGTTTCACGTGAATCATCCATCGATCGTCCCCAACTCACGCAGTTTTTCCAGCAGCGGCAGCATCGGCAATCCGACGATCGTGAAATAATCGCCGTCGATTTTCGAGAAAAGCTGGATGCCTTCGCCCTCGAGCTGATAGGCGCCGACGCTTGACAATGCCTTCTCTCCGACGCGGCCGAGATGCCGATGGATGAAATCGGCCGGCAGCTCGCGCATGGTCAGATCGGCGTGCGACACATGCTCCCAGATGATATCGCCATTGCGGGCCAACGCGATGGCGCTGTTCAGGCGATGCGTTTTACCCGACAGGGTCCGCAGATGATTTTCCGCATCCGCCATCGTCTTCGGTTTGTGGAAGACCTGGTCACCGAGCGACATGGTCTGATCCGAACCGATGACGAGCGAGCCCGAGAAGCGATCGCTGACTTCCTTTGCCTTCGCCTTTGCCAGGACGAGCGCGACAGCATCGGGGCTGGCGCCATCCCGTTCGAGCGGGGCTTCGATTGCGCGTTCGTCGACATCGGCGGCGATGGCCTGGAAATGCAACCCGGCATTTTCCATCAGCATCCGTCGGAATGGGCTGGATGATGCAAGAATAAGGGGCACGGTCATGACGGCTGCCTCCGGGATAATAATGTGCAGCGCTTAACGCAGCTTGGGGCGCAGGGCAACAATGGCCGCCGCAGTCTCTTCGATCGAGCGGCGCGTGACATCGATGATCGGCCAATTGTGTCGGGCGCAAAGCGAGCGGGCATATTTCAGCTCTTCGGAAATGGCGGCGCGATCCGTATAGTCACCACGATCGAAGCCGGGCGTCGTGCCGAGAATGCGGTTTTCGCGTACTTGCGAGATGCGATCGGTCGTTGCCACCAATCCGACGATCAATGGCTTGGTCGCCTTGCTCAAGCTCTCCGGCAACGGCACGCCGTGGACGATAGGTATATTGGCGGTCTTGATGCCGCGATTGGCCAGATAGATGCTCGTCGGCGTCTTCGAGGTGCGGCTGATGCCGATGATGACGACATCGGCATCGTCATAATCATCCGGCATCTGCCCGTCATCATGATCCATGGTGAAGTTCAGCGCTTCGATGCGGGCGAAATAATCAGCGTTCATCACATGCTGCGCGCCGACGCGTCGGCGCGATGCCGTACCGAGATAGGTCTGGAAGACATTCATGACAGGTTCGAGAACATTGACGCAAGGCACGCCCATATCCTTGCACCGCTCGGCGATGAAATCGGCGAGTTCACGATCGACGATCGTATAGAGGACAATGCCGGGGCTATTATCGATCGCCTCCAGAACCGGCAGCAGCTGCTTGCGGTTTCTGATCAGCGGATAGACGTGCTCGATCGGCTGGCTAGCATGGAATTGCACCGAGGCGGCACGACCGGCGGAGATGAGAGTCTCGCCCGTTGAGTCAGAAATCAGGTGCAGATGAAAGAAGCTCGTTCGGTTTTCCACGCTACTTTCCGTCACCTGTTGATATCTCGGGAGAAAAGAGAGGTACGAGAAGGGGCCTATCCTCGGCAAGTGGAAAACCGCCGAGTTTTCCACATTTGGGATTTTCGAGAGAAGGCCTTCGCCGCGGCTGTGGGCAATGTGGACAAGTTGAGAAGCGCAACTTCGATCCCCACTTTGTCCCCAGAACGGGATAAAGCAAATTCAGCTGCAAGCTGCTCAAATGATTGAAAGATCGTCTTTGTTTTCCACATATCGGCTCGCGGCGTTCGAATCGCTGCAAATTTCCGCGTGAGGCGCGACAAATTGGACAGGCGATGGATGAACTTTAATCCTTGATAGTCACCGACTCTAAGAAATAGAAACCTTAGATATATGTTTGGTTTTATATAGGACGACGTCTTTGACCGATGAACGCCGGAAGATCATGCGGGTGCTAAGCGGAGAAACGCTCATCCCTCCCCCTCTCTGGCTGATGCGTCAGGCAGGACGCTATCTCCCGGAATATCGCGAGACACGCGCTAAAGCTGGGAGCTTTCTCGATCTCTGTTATTCGCCCGATCACGCGGTGGAAGTGACGCTGCAGCCGATCCGTCGTTATGGCTTCGATGCGGCTATTCTTTTCTCCGACATCCTGGTCATCCCTGATGCGCTGAAACGGAATGTCCGGTTTACTGAAGGGCATGGACCGGAGATGGATCCGATCGATGAAGCCGGCATCCTGGCGCTGAAGCCGGAGGGCATCCTGGCGCATCTTGCGCCGGTCATGGAAACGGTGAGGAGGTTACGGCGGGAGCTGCCGGTGGAAACGACGCTTCTCGGCTTCTGCGGGGCACCCTGGACCGTTGCGACCTATATGATCGCCGGACATGGTACGCCCGATCAGGCCCCTGCCCGGCTATTTGCCTATCGCCATCCCAAGGCGTTCGAACATCTCTTGATGCTGCTTGCCGATATCTCAGCCGATTATCTCGTGGCGCAGATCGACGCCGGCGCAGATGCCGTGCAGATTTTCGATTCCTGGGCTGGCGTGCTCGGCGAAAAGGAATTCGCAGCTTATGCGGTCAAGCCGGTTGCGAAAATGATTGCGTCGGTGAAGGCACGGCGGCCGCAGGCTCGCGTCATCGCTTTCGCCAAGGGCGCGGGATATCTGCTGAAAACCTATCGGCAGAAGACTGGCGCCGATGCGATCGGTCTCGACTGGTCGGTGCCGCTGGCTTTCGCGCGCGAACTCCAGAAGGATGGGCCCATACAGGGAAATCTCGATCCAATGCGCGTGGTTGCCGGGGGCAAGGCTCTGGAAGAGGGGATCGACGATATTCTGCGGCATCTTGGCAGCGGTCCGCTGATTTTCAATCTCGGCCATGGCATTACGCCACAGGCGGATCCCGCCAATGTTTCGACGCTTGTCGAACGTGTGCGGGGATGGAGGAACTGATGGCGGTGGAAAAGCAGACGGATTCCGCACCTGGCCAGAAAGCCGGACGGCGCGCCTATTCCATGATCCTGATCTTCGCCGTCCTGGCGATCGGCCTGTTCGCCTGGCATCCAAGCGATCTCTATCTCTGGATCAAGGCGCTTCACATCATCGCGGTGATTTCATGGATGGCCGGCATGTTCTACCTGCCGCGGCTTTTCGTCTATCATACCGATGCCGAACCGGGTTCGCAGCAATCCGAGACGTTCAAGGTGATGGAGCAGCGGCTATTGCACTACATCATCACGCCGGCGATGATTTTGACGTGGATTTTCGGGCTCTATCTTGCCTGGTCGGTCTATGATTTTCACGGCGGATGGCTGCACGCCAAGATCGGGCTTGTCGTGCTGCTATCGGCTGTTCATGGGCATTTCAGCAGCGCGGCACGCGCTTTTGCCCGCGATGAGAACAAACATTCGGCGCGCTACTGGCGACTAATGAACGAGGCGCCGACGCTGTTGATGATCGCGATTGTCATTCTCGTGGTGGTGAAGCCATTTGCGTAAGGTGGGGCTGTATTAGGGGCAGCGTTAAATTTCTTTCATTTTGCATGCCCCCCTTGCGGTTCAGAAAGTGAGTCGCTATTTTCCCGCCATCTTCTCTTCGTGGCATGTATCCATTCTGTCGCCCGCGAGCGCCCCTATCGCGGTTCTGAATTCGAGCAACATTGCCTTTCCCCTCCTAAAAAAACGAGTAATTCCCTTCATGGCTGAAATGAAGCTTCAGGAACTGAAAAATAAATCCCCGACCGATCTCCTGGCCTTCGCCGAATCGCTCGAGGTCGAGAACGCAAGCACGATGCGCAAACAGGAACTGATGTTTGCCATTCTGAAGGTACTGGCGAGCCAGGACGTGGAAATCATCGGCGAGGGCGTCGTCGAAGTTCTGCAGGACGGCTTCGGTTTCTTGCGTTCCGCCAATGCCAACTATCTTCCCGGCCCGGACGATATCTACATCTCTCCCTCCCAGATTCGCCGCTTCTCGCTGAAGACGGGCGACACGGTCGAGGGACCGATCCGCGGACCGAAGGAAGGCGAGCGCTATTTCGCGCTGCTGAAAGTGAACACCATCAATTTCGACGATCCGGAAAAGATCCGTCACAAGGTTCACTTCGACAACCTGACGCCGCTCTATCCGAACGAGCGCTTCCGCATGGAACTCGACGTGCCCACGACGAAGGATCTGTCGCCGCGCGTGATCGACCTGGTGGCGCCGCTCGGCAAGGGCCAGCGCGGCCTGATCGTCGCACCGCCGCGCACGGGTAAGACCGTCCTGCTGCAGAACATCGCCCATTCGATCACCGCCAATCATCCGGACTGCTATCTGATCGTTCTCCTGATCGACGAACGTCCGGAAGAAGTGACCGACATGCAGCGCTCCGTTCGCGGCGAAGTCATCTCCTCGACATTCGATGAACCGGCCGTCCGGCACGTTCAGGTCGCCGAAATGGTGATCGAGAAGGCGAAGCGCCTAGTCGAACACGGACGTGACGTCGTCATCCTGCTCGATTCGATCACACGCCTCGGCCGTGCCTATAACACCGTCGTCCCCTCTTCCGGTAAGGTTTTGACTGGCGGTGTTGACGCAAACGCTCTGCAGCGCCCGAAGCGCTTCTTCGGTGCTGCCCGTAATATCGAAGAGGGTGGGTCCCTGACGATTATCGCGACGGCGCTGATCGATACCGGGAGCCGCATGGACGAAGTCATCTTCGAAGAATTCAAGGGTACCGGTAACTCGGAAATCGTTCTCGACCGCAAGGTTGCCGACAAGCGCATCTTCCCGGCGATGGATATCCTCAAGTCCGGTACGCGTAAGGAAGATCTGCTGGTGCCGCGCCAGGATCTCCAGAAAATCTTCGTTCTTCGCCGTATTCTCGCGCCAATGGGCACGACCGACGCGATCGAATTCCTGATCGACAAGCTCAAGCAGACGAAGAACAATCCGGACTTCTTCGAGTCGATGAACACCTGATCATTAGCCGGATTCGTCCACAGTGCTCTTTGGCGGCGCTGGTTGCATGTTATAGTCGGGGCCGCCTTTAAGCGGCCCCTGTTTCGTTTTAGCGACGTGATATCATCGAAGCGGGAAGTCGATGGGTATCGACTCGGATGCGGATCAATTCAATGACGGCAAATGATACGATCTATGCCCTATCCAGCGGCGGGCTGCCGGCCGGCGTTGCTGTGATCCGCATCAGCGGACCAGCAGCCTTCCCTGCCGCTCTGTCTTTGGCTGGGTCTCTGCCAGCGCCGCGGCAGGCTGCGCTGAAAACGATTCGGACTCGTAACGGTTTAATGATCGACCGCGGCCTTGTGCTGATTTTTCCCGGTCCAACCTCCTTTACCGGAGAGGATTGCGTCGAGATTCATGTTCATGGTGGTAAGGCCGTCGTCAATGCGCTTCTAACGGAACTTTCCATGTTCGACGCGTGCCGTCTTGCGGAGCATGGAGAGTTTTCGCGTCGTGCCCTTGAGAACGGGAAGATGGATCTTGTCGAGGTGGAAGGCCTGGCAGACCTTATCAGTGCCGAAACCGAGATGCAGCGGCGTCTCGCCTTGGAGCATGCCGCCGGCGGGCTATCGGACATTTATAATGGCTGGGCTGACAGGTTGACGCGCGTTCGCGCGTTGATCGAGGCGGAGCTGGATTTCGCCGACGAAGACGATGTGCCCGGCTCTGTATCGGATATTGTATGGGCGGATATGCAGCGGCTACATTCCGAACTATCCGATCATCTCAAGGGTGCGGATCTGGGCGAAATTATCCGCGACGGCTTGAAAGTGGTGATTGCCGGACCGCCGAATGCTGGCAAATCCAGCCTGATGAATGCGCTGGCAAAACGTGAAGTGGCGATTGTTACCGACATTGCTGGAACGACACGTGACGTTCTGCATGTCGACCTCAACATCGAGGGATATGCCGTCAAGCTTTACGATACGGCCGGTTTGCGGGAAACCGACGAGATTATCGAGCGCGAGGGAATACGCCGCGCCCTTAAGACCGTCGCTGATGCCGATCTCGTTCTGTCCCTGGCGGAAATCGGTGATCGTCCGCAACTGGATTTCCCAGGCTTCTCCGGCAAAATTGTCACGCTGGGGACGAAATCAGACCTATATCCCGACCAAGGCAGCAAGGAATATGACGTGCTTATTTCGTCGGAGACGGGCGTAGGATTATCGGAGCTACACCAGTTTCTTCGAAACGACCTAAAGGATCGCTCGGAATCTCTTTCATTGGCACTACCGAGCCGGCTGCGGCATCGGACATTACTCAGTGAAAGTCTGGCTGCCGTTGCGGCAGCACTTGCCTCCGAGGATCGCGGTCTCGATATCAGGGCTGAGTATTTGCGACAGGCGGCCACCAGCCTCGGGCGCATAACGGGACGCGTTGATGTCGAAGATCTGTTGGACGTGATCTTCTCGGAATTCTGCATTGGCAAATGATTCACGTGAAACATGTCCGATTGGGTGACGGACGAACGTTTCACGTGAAACCTTCTTGACTCCTGAAATTGGTGTGCCAAACAGACGGCACGACCGAGGACTTGGTGATGTTCGATAAAGTGTATGATGTGATCGTTGTGGGAGGCGGCCACGCTGGCAGCGAGGCCGCAGCCGCGGCCGCGCGCCTGGGCGCGCGCACTGTGTTGGTGACACATAAGCGAGACACGATCGGCGTCATGTCCTGCAATCCCGCCATTGGCGGCCTCGGCAAGGGTCATCTCGTGCGGGAAATCGATGCGCTTGACGGCTTGATGGGCCGGGTTGCCGATGCGGCCGGCATTCAATTCCGCATGCTCAATCGCAAGAAGGGACCTGCCGTTCGTGGCCCGCGTACGCAAGCTGATCGAAAGCTCTATCGTTTGGCCATGCAGGCCGAGATCGGTGCAATTGACAATCTCGATGTCATCGAAGGGGATGCGTTTGACCTCGTCCTCGAGCACGGGCGCGTATCCGCCGTTGCGTTGAAGGATGGCAGGGTCATCCGTTGTGGTGCCGTCGTTCTGACGACCGGAACTTTTCTTCGCGGCCTTATTCATATTGGCGACAAGAAAATCCCGGCTGGCCGTGTCGGCGAAGAACCTTCAGTTGGGCTTTCGGCAACATTGTTGCGACATGGGCTTGCCCTTGGACGTTTGAAGACCGGAACCCCGGCCCGCCTTGACGGCACGACCATCGATTGGGCCTCTGTCGGGAAACAGGGCGCCGACGAGGATCCCACGCCTTTCTCTTTCATGACTGATTCCATCGTCAATCCGCAGATTGAATGTGGCGTCACGCGAACGACACCGGAGACACATAGGATCATTGCCGACAATCTAAAGCGTTCGGCGATGTATTCCGGACAGATTGAAGGTGTCGGACCGCGCTATTGCCCCTCCATTGAGGACAAGATCGTTAAGTTTGGGGAGCGCGACGGCCATCAGATATTCCTGGAACCGGAAGGTCTCGATGATACGACTGTCTATCCGAACGGCATATCGACCTCCCTTCCCGAGGACGTCCAAGAGAATTTCATTAAAACCATTCCGGGTCTGGAACGAGTCAGAATCCTCCAATACGCCTATGCGATTGAATATGATCATGTGGATCCGCGCGAGCTGAAGCTCTCTCTGGAGGTGGAAAAGATTCCCGGGCTTTTCCTTGCCGGCCAGATCAACGGCACCACCGGATATGAAGAGGCTGGAGCGCAGGGTCTTGTTGCGGGGCTGAATGCTGCGCGCCTTGCTTCCGGCGGCAAAGCCATAGAATTCAGCCGAACGGACTCCTATATCGGCGTGATGATAGACGATCTGACGTCACGCGGCGTTGCAGAACCCTATCGCATGTTTACCTCGCGCGCGGAATACCGCCTTTCCCTGCGGGCCGATAATGCGGATGTGCGCCTGACCCCGGTCGGCCTATCCATCGGTTGCGTGGGCGCCGATCGCGCATCGCGGTTCGGAGGGTATGTGACGAAGCTCGAGCAGGCGCGTGCGCGCCTGAGGGATTTGAAGATTACGCCAAGCGAGGCCGAGAAGGCCGGAATGCATTTGAATAGGGATGGTCAGCGCCGTTCTGCTTATGAGCTTCTCTCTCATCCGGGTCAATCGATCGAGACGCTGTCCCGTCTTTGGCCTGAGCTGCAATCCATGGAGCGGGGCGTTACCGAAGCGATCGAGATCGAGGCCGCTTACGCGGTTTATATGGACCGGCAGGCGGCGGATATCGCACAGGTCCGGAAAGAGGAAGAGCGGGCCATTCCGCTCGACTTCGACTTTGCCATTCTCTCAGGATTGTCTAATGAGCTGAAGCAGAAGCTCGCCGCGGCAAATCCGAAGAACATTGCTCAGGCGTCGCGGATTGATGGAATGACGCCAGCGGCTATTTCCTTATTGCTGGCGCATCTTAGGAAGGCGAGCAATCAGGACGAGCAGAAGCTCGTATCCTGATCCTACAAGGTTAGAGAGTCCAAATATGGAATTGAACGGTGTACGTGTTTCACGTGAAACACAGGAGCGGTTGCAGCATTTCGCCCAACTTTTCCAGAAATGGGCGAAAACTATCAATCTTGTCGCGCCTTCTACTGTCGATGATCTCTGGCGCCGCCATATTGCCGATAGCGCGCAGATTTTTCAGCTCCATCCCGTGCCGAGTCATTGGGTCGATCTAGGTAGCGGCGGCGGCTTTCCCGGCGTGATAACGGCAATTCTCCTGGCTGAAACGGGCGCGGGACATGTTGATTTAATTGAAAGCAATCAGAAGAAGGCTGCTTTTCTGCGCGTGTGCCTGCGGGAATGCGAAGCGCGCGGCGCCGTTCACGCCGTTCGCATCGAAAACGCACCTACTGTCGCCCAGCATTGCGATGCGATCTCGGCGCGGGCTCTTGCGGAGCTGGAATTGTTGCTTGATTACGCGGCGCCCTGGCGCGAGCGCAACGAAAATCTACGGCTTTTTCTGCACAAAGGCCGGGATTACGAGCGTGAGCTTGAGAAAGCCCGTGGTCGTTGGGAATTCGATCTGGTAAAACATCGGAGTGTCGTCGAGCAAGATTCCGTCATTTTGGAGCTGAGTCGACTGCGATGCGTGAATTAACCATAATTGGATGTGCGGCAGATGATCGGCGAGCGAAACCGGATTATTACCATCGCAAATCAAAAGGGCGGAGTCGGCAAGACCACGACCGCCATCAACTTGGCGACCGCTCTTGCTGCGATCGGTGAGCGCGTCCTGATCGTTGATCTCGACCCACAGGGCAATGCCAGTACGGGTCTTGGGATCGAGCGGCGAGATCGAAAACTATCCTCCTATGATCTCCTGGTAGGCACCCATTCGATCATGGATACCGTCCAGGAAACCGCCGTCCCAAATCTCTTCATCGTGCCATCGACGATGGATCTGCTCGGTGTCGAAATGGAGATTGCACAGCAGCCGGATCGGGTCTTCAAGCTTCGCCGGTCGCTGAATGCGCCGGAGGCCCTCGCCTTCTCCTATATTCTGGTCGATTGCCCGCCGTCCTTCAATTTGCTGACGATGAATGCCATGGCTGCGGCACATTCCGTGTTGGTGCCGTTGCAGTGCGAATTTTTCGCACTGGAAGGCCTCAGCCAGCTCCTGGAAACTGTTGATCAGGTTCGCCGCACGGTCAATCCATCCCTGGATATTCAGGGGATCGTTTTGACGATGTTCGACTCCCGCAACAATCTGGCACAGCAGGTGGTCAGCGATGTTCGCACCCATTTGGGTGAGAAAGTCTACCATACGTTGATTCCGCGCAACGTACGCGTGTCCGAGGCGCCTTCCTATGGGAAGCCAGCCATTCTCTATGACCTGAAATGCGCAGGCAGCCAGGCTTATCTGCAATTGGCTTCGGAAGTGATCCAAAGAGAGCGGCAGCGCAAGGCTGCCGCATGATATGTATTGTTCCAGAGTGAGTATCGGTAATGAATGATGATCTTTCGAAGCGGCGTCTCGGGCGCGGATTGGCGGCTCTCATCGGTGAGATGGACCAGCCAACGCCAGTGGATGCGGGCAAGCCGGCGGTCAATCCGGATCGTCTGGTGCCGATCGAATTCATCAACCGGAACCCGAGAAACCCGCGCCGCTATTTCGATGA
This sequence comes from Rhizobium sp. P28RR-XV, assembly GCF_012641385.1. NCBI lineage: Bacteria > Pseudomonadati > Pseudomonadota > Alphaproteobacteria > Hyphomicrobiales > Rhizobiaceae > Rhizobium > Rhizobium sp. P28RR-XV. Next base: position 92,144 of record NZ_JABAIG010000013.1, on the reverse strand, counting down.
AACGGAGCTGCATGATCTTGCCAGCTCCATCCGCCAGCACGGTATCGTCCAGCCGGTCGTCGCGCGAACGATTTCGGCGGACCGCTATGAGATCATAGCCGGCGAAAGACGCTGGCGAGCAGCGCAGCTTGCCGGCCTGATCGAAATTCCGGTCATTGTCCGGGATGTCGACGACAAGACCGCTCTTGAAATTGCGATTGTCGAAAACGTCCAGCGTGCCGATCTCAACCCACTTGAAGAGGCGCTGGGCTACGAGCAGCTAATCGCTGAGCATGGCTATACGCAGAACGATCTCGGCGAAATCATCGGCAAGAGCCGCAGCCATGTCGCCAACTCGCTGCGACTGCTGAAGCTGCCCGATCCGGTGCGCGATATGCTTGCGGGCGGCAGTCTGTCTGCCGGTCATGCGCGTGCCCTGGTGTCGACATCCGATCCAGCTGCGCTGGCCCGCACCATCGTGTCCAAGGGCATGTCGGTGCGCGATGCCGAGCGATTGGCGCAGAATGATATCAAGGCCCAGAACGATCCTCGCCCCGCCGGTGCGCGCAAGGACGAAAAGGATTCCGATACACTGGCGCTGGAGCGTACACTCTCCGATACGCTCGGTTTGGACGTTTCGATCAATCATCGCGGCAATGGCGGCCAGGTGAAGATCAGTTACAAGACGCTGGAGCAGCTCGAGGAGATCTGCCGGTTGCTGGAGCGGCGCTGAAGGCATTCCGCAGCTTTGCAATTACAGTCAGCCGGCTAAAGGCAAAGCTTGGTCCATTGGAAATGGATCCGTAGCCATTTGCGCCGGCTGTTTCCTGCGAAACATCAACCCTTTCGAGCCGATTGCAGCGTGGTTGCCAATAGGGTCTGGGTGGCAATAGTATCTTCCAGGCTGGCCCGCTGGCGTGTCTGAAGAATAGCGCTTTGCAATCTGTTCATTTCCCGGGCAATCGCTGGCGCGGTCCAGCTCCGGAGCGCCTGTTCGATGAGAGGCTTGCGGCGGAAATGCAGATGGCGGCCGTGCGTCTGCATGACCTGGGCGGGAGCGATCCGCTTTTCATCCATCTCCGCCCGCATCGTATCAAGCATCTGAAACTGTCTCAGACAGCCCTGTAACACGAGGAACATCGGCGTTTTAGATGAGGAAATCCTCTGCATGGCGCGCAGGAAGGCCTCCGAATCACCCTTCAGAATGGCATCGACGGCGTCATCAGCGGAAACCGCGCTGGCGTCACCGATAATCTCGATGACGTGTTGTTCCTCGATCATGTCCTGGCCGCGGCAGTAAAGGGCAAGTTTGCGCACTTCGTTGCGTGACGCGATGCGATCGCCTCCGAGAAGCTCCAGCAATGTCTGGCGAGCGGCAGGCGTAATACGCAGTCCCTCATTGGACAGCTCAGTATCTATCAGGCTATTGAGAGCCCTGACATCATCGGCATAGCAGGGAATGGTAGCGATGCTGCGAGTCGGCTCCGCAACCTTGCGCAGCCCTGATCCTTTTTTGAGATCGCCGGCTTCGATGATGACAAAGCTGGTGTCCGGAGGATTGTCGGCAACGATCTGCAGGGAATCGATGAGCGCCTTTTCATTGGCGGCACCGCGAATCCAGACGAGCTTCTCGCCGCCGAACAGACCGATGGCATTCACTTCGTCAAGCAGGCGGCCGGCATCATTCTGCAGGTCTGTGACGTCGAGCTTAATGAGAGAAAAAGCATCGTTCAGGTCGACGCCGGTCTTGCCGGCGATTTGCGCAGCCCGTTCAGACACCAGGCCGCGATCCGGCCCATAAATGACAAAAATGCGATAGTTTCGCGCGGCATTATGGAGGAACCCGTCGAATTCGTGAGACTTGATTTCCGCCATGCCGCGCTCTCTATCAGCGGCTGAGCGCGGCTGCGATGTCGACAGCCACCATCTCGGCAACTTCGCGGGCTGCCCGATCTTCCGAATCACGGATCGCGCGCTGCTTGCCGAATTCCTGCGTTGGGAAGTCGACGAGCGATGTTACCGAGCGGCTGCCGGATTTAAGCACCTTTCCGCTAGCTGCTTCCTTCAGCGTGAAGGACGCAGTCACCGTGGTGCGACCAGCTGCCGACGTACTGGACGACGGCAGATAGAGAACGCCTCCCGTACCCGAGGCGACACTGAGGTCGACGGTATATTTCGGCGTCTTCGTTTCACCGGCGCCTCGACCTGCAATGAAGATCAGCTGATTGCGGACCTGCAGGCCGACGCGTGAGTTGGCGTCGGAGAAGGCAACTTCGGAAAGTTTCTGCGTAACACCCGTGCTGACGGCGTAGAGCGGCCGAACCTGGCAGGAGGACAGAAGACCGGTAACGGCCACAAGAGAGGCGACGCCGGCGATGCGGGCGAACTTGAAAAAACTATCAGACGACAATGTTTACGATCCTCTGTGGAACGACGATGATCTTCTTTGGCGCCTGACCATTCAATGCGCTCGTAACGGCATCCAGGGCGAGCACGGCTTGTTGCACGGCATTCTGATCCGCATCGCGCGCGATTGTCAATTCAGCGCGCTTCTTGCCGTTGACCTGAACGGGATAGACGATCTCGTTCTCGATGACGAGCACTTCGTCATAGGCAGGCCACGCGCTGGTAGCGATCATATTGACGTTGCCAAGCACTGCCGAGCATTCTTCAGCCAGGTGCGGCGTAATCGGTGCAACGAGCGCAATCAGGATTTCGACGGCTTCGCGAACGGCCGAACGATAAGAAACATCGGCCTGGCCGGTTGCGACCCTGCTCAGCGGTGCCGCCAGCGCATTGACGAATTCATAGATGCGCGCCACGGCCTTGTTGAAGGCGAGCTTGTCGTAGTCACCTTGAACCGCCTTCAGCGTGCGATGGGCGATCTGCGAAATCGCCAGCGCATCGCCCTCCTTAGCCGGAGTCGATTCGACCATCTTCAGAGCTTCGGCCGCTTCGGAGACCAGGCGCCACATGCGTTGCGTGAAACGATGCGCGCCTTCGACGCCTGCTTCCGACCAGATCACATCGCGATCGGGCGGCGAATCGGAGAGCACGAAGAAGCGTGCGGTATCGGCACCATAGGAGGCGATGATGTCATCGGGATCGACGACGTTCTTCTTCGACTTCGACATCTTCTCAATCGAGCCGATGGCAATGTCCTCGCCATTCGACAGCAGGGTGGCGCGGCGCTGACCGTCCACCTCCTCGATGCGGATATCGGCCGGCGACACCCATTCGCGCGTCAAACCACTACCGCGGCTATAGGTCTCGTGCACCACCATCCCTTGCGTGAACAGGCCCTTGAAGGGTTCCTTCACGTCGAGATGGCCGGTCTCGCGCATGGCGCGGGTGAAGAAGCGCGAATAAAGCAGATGCAGGATCGCGTGCTCGATGCCGCCGATATACTGGTCGACGGGCAGCCAGTGGTTGGCGGCCTTCTGATCCGTCGGCTGGCTTTCCCAGGGCGCGGTGAAGCGGGCGAAATACCAGCTGGAATCGACGAAAGTATCCATCGTATCGGTTTCACGGCGCGCATCCTTGCCGCATTGCGGGCAGGCAACATGCCGCCAGGTGGCGTGCCGGTCGAGTGGGTTGCCCGGCTGGTCGAAGGTGACGTCGTCGGGCAGCTTGACCGGCAGGTCCTTTTTCGGCACGGGCAGCACGCCGCAATCGTCGCAATGAATGACAGGGATCGGGCAGCCCCAGTAGCGCTGGCGGGAAATGCCCCAATCACGCAGGCGGAAATTCACCTTGCGTTCGGCTTGCGGCGCATTGCCGAGGCTCGTTTCCGAGAGCTTCGTCGCCACCGTCTCGAAGGCTTCCCCGGTGCTCAGGCCGTCGAGGAAACGGGAATTAATCATGACGCCATCGCCGTCATAGGCGGTGTCGCCAACACTGAAACTTGCGGCGTCGCCATCCTGCGGCATGACGACAGGCACAACGGGCAGGCCGTATTTGCGAGCAAAATCCAGGTCGCGCTGGTCGCCGGACGGGCAGCCGAAAATGGCGCCCGTGCCATAGTCCATCAGCACGAAATTGGCGACGTAGACGGGCAATTCCCAGGATGGATCGAAGGGATGGCGAACCCGAATACCGGTATCCATGCCCTTCTTTTCCGCCGTTTCCAAGGCAGCCAGCGAGGTGCCGGCGCGCCGGCACTCCTCGCAGAAGGACTCGATCGCAGGATCTTTGGCGGCCGCTTCCTTGGCCAGCGGGTGGTCGGCGGAGATCGCCAGGAAGGACGCGCCGAACAGCGTGTCCGGGCGCGTCGTATAGACCGTGATCTCGCGATCGCTATTGGGAGCGGTTTCCGGCACAATCTCCCAGCGAACGGTAAGGCCCTCCGACCGGCCGATCCAGTTCTTCTGCATCAACCGCACTTTTTCCGGCCAATGGTCGAGCGTGTCCAGGGCATCAAGCAGTTCCTGGCTGAATTCGGTGATCTTGAAGAACCATTGCGTCAGTTCGCGCTGTTCCACGAGCGCACCGGAGCGCCAGCCGCGACCGTCGATGACCTGCTCGTTGGCGAGAACGGTATTGTCGACCGGGTCCCAATTGACCTTGGACTTCTTGCGATAGACCAGGCCTTTCTCCATCATGTCGATGAAGAGCATCTGCTGACGGTGATAGTAATCGACATCACAAGTTGCGAACTCGCGGCTCCAGTCGAGCGACAGGCCCATGGCCTTCAGCTGGGTGCGCATCGAGGCGATGTTCTGGTAGGTCCATTCTTTCGGATGCACCTTGTTGTCGCGCGCGGCATTTTCCGCCGGCATCCCGAAGGCGTCCCAGCCCATCGGGTGCAGCACGTTGTAGCCGCGGGCGCGCTTATAGCGGGCGACGACATCGCCCATGGCGTAGTTGCGCACATGACCCATATGGATGCGGCCCGACGGATAAGGAAACATCTCTAGAACGTAGTATTTCTCGCGCGGATCATCATTGTCGGTCACGAAGACCTCGTCTTCGTTCCATTTCTGCTGCCAGCGGGGCTCGGCGTCGCGCGGATTATAACGTTCGGTCGTCATCTGATCTTGTATTCCGGAAAATCATGGGGAGTTAGGGGGTGACCTTCACCACGAAACTACCCAAGCGTCAAGTTTAGCAGTTGCAGCAAGTGCCTTATCTTGCAAAGCAAAGCCGGATTCGGGCGTATTCGCCCTTGGCAAAACCCGCCTGCCTCATTACTGCAAAGTCTAAGAAGCAAGCGAAGATATCGAGGCGAAAAGATGGAACTTCAAGAGCGCCTGAACGAAGTTCGTTCCCATATCGCGGCTGCCGAGCGTCAGGCCGGCAAAGCTACCGGCTCCGTGCAGCTCGTTGCCGTTTCCAAGACTTTCGATGCCGATCAGATCCGCCCGGCGATTTCGGCCGGCCAGCGGGTGTTCGGTGAGAACCGCGTGCAGGAAAGCCAGGGCAAATGGCCGGAGCTGAAGGCTGAAACGCCTGACATCGAGCTGCATCTGATCGGGCCGCTGCAATCGAACAAGGCCGCGGAGGCCGTGGCGCTGTTCGATGTCATCGAGACGATCGACCGGGAAAAGATCGCGCGCACCATCGCCGACGAAATGAAGCGGCAGGGCAAGACTTTGCGCCTCTATGTGCAGGTCAATACCGGGCTGGAACCGCAAAAGGCGGGTATCGCGCCCGACGATACGGCCGATTTCGTCGATTTTTGCCGCAAGGAGCTCGGTCTTTCGGTCGAGGGCCTGATGTGCATTCCGCCGGCAGACGAAAATCCGGGCCCGCATTTTGCCCTGCTTGCAAAGCTGGCCAAGCAGGCCGGCGTCGAAAAGCTCTCCATGGGCATGTCGAGCGATTACGAAACCGCCGTCGCCTTCGGCGCGACCAGCGTTCGCGTCGGCTCTGCGATTTTCGGGGCGCGATAAATTCTGCCAAAAATAAGCGTGCCGAAAGCCCTTGGCGCGCGCTCACCCTCGTGGTTCGCGAGGCTTCGGCCCCTCGACAGGCTCGGGAGCCTGCGCACCTTACCACGAGGCGCGCAGCCTCGAAGTGCAAGGATGGCCCGGACCTTCCGGCTAACAAAAGCCAACAAAAAAGCCCCGGTTTCGGCCGAGGCTTTGTAACAAGGTCCGCTATGCCGGATCTTAGAACTGATCGTCGTCCTCGTCGTCGCGGCTGGTCGACTTCAGCGACTTCAGCTTGGCGAAAACGGCGTCGGCGTCGATTTCCTTTTCCTTCTCTTCTTCACGCTCATAGCTGAAGCCGAGCTTTTCGGTTTCCTGGGCCGGCTGCAGGGTTGCGCCGAGTTCGGCGGCGGTCGGCAGCGGACGGCCCTTGGCGGCCTTTTCGACTTCCATGTCGAGGTCGATCTGGCTGCAGAGGCCGAGGGTGACCGGGTCCATCGGCGCCAGGTTGGCAGAGTTCCAATGGGTGCGGTCGCGAATCTGCTCGATGGTCGACTTGGTGGTGCCGACCAGGCGAGAAATCTGCGCGTCCTTCAGTTCCGGATGGTTTCGCACCAGCCAGAGGATGGCGTTCGGGCGATCCTGACGCTTGGAAACCGGCGTGTAGCGCGGGCCGCGGCGCTTGGATTCAGGCACGCGGACCTTCGGCTCGGAAAGCTTCAGCTTGTGGTTCGGGTTGGCTTCGGCGCGGGCGATTTCATCGCGCGTCAGCTGACCGGTCGAGATCGGGTCGAGGCCCTTGATGCCCTGTGCAGCTTCGCCATCGGCAATGGCCTTCACTTCGAGCGGATGCAGCTTGCAGAATTGCGCGATCTGGTCGAATGACAAGGCTGTATTGTCGACAAGCCAGATGGCGGTTGCCTTCGGCATGAGCAATTGTTGAGCCATGGATATAGTCCTTCTGTCAGTCCGCGCCGGTGTCGCGGTCCGGGGTGTAACACCTCAATGTCCGGGAAATACGGCCCTATATAGCGATAGTGTCGCGGAATTGCAATTCTTTGCGCATGAAATGCACTTTGTCCAATTGCTGTCGTAGTTTGACCTGCTATTGATTGCGCGGAAAGAGCACTCGAATTTGCAAATTGGAGTGCCAACTGAATTGAGGAGGAGAGAATGTCGGAGAAGGTTCATCCGGTGACGAAGCCGGTGAAGGCGCGTGCTTTGATCGATGCGGCGAAGTACCGGAAATGGTATGAGCAGAGCGTCGAGGATCCCGACAAGTTCTGGGGCAAGCACGGCAAGCGCATTGACTGGTTCAAGCCCTATACCAAGGTGAAGAACACGTCGTTCACCGGTAAGGTCTCGATCAAGTGGTTCGAGGACGGCGTCACCAATGTTTCCTATAATTGCATCGACCGGCATCTGAAGAAGCACGGCGATCGCGTCGCCTTCATCTGGGAGGGCGACAATCCCTATCTCGACAAGAAGATCACCTATAACGAGCTCTACGAGCAGGTCTGCCGGCTGGCGAATGTGTTGAAGAAGCACGGCGTCAAGAAGGGTGACCGCGTCACCATCTACATGCCGATGATCCCGGAGGCGGCTTACGCGATGCTGGCCTGCGCCCGCATCGGCGCGGTGCATTCGGTTGTCTTCGGCGGCTTTTCGCCGGAAGCGCTCGCCGGCCGCATCGTCGATTGCCAGTCGACCTTCGTCATCACCTGCGACGAAGGCGTCCGCGGCGGCAAGTCGATCCCGCTGAAGGACAATACCGATACGGCAATCAAGATTGCCGCCAAGCAGAAGGTCGCGGTCAAGAATGTGCTGGTGGTGCGCCGCACCGGCGGCAAGGTTGCCTGGGAGCCCGGCCGCGATCTCTGGTACCACGAGGAAATCGCCAGGGTGAAGGCCGATTGCCCGCCGGTAAAGATGAAGGCGGAAGATCCGCTGTTCATTCTCTATACCTCCGGCTCGACCGGCAAGCCGAAGGGCGTGCTGCACACGACGGCCGGCTATCTCGTCTATGTGGCGATGACGCATGAATATGTGTTCGACTATCACCCCGGCGATATCTACTGGTGCACGGCCGATGTCGGCTGGGTGACCGGCCATTCCTATATCGTCTACGGCCCGCTCGCCAACGCCGCGACCTCACTGATGTTCGAAGGCGTGCCGAACTATCCCGACCAGGGCCGGTTCTGGGATGTCATCGACAAGCACAAGGTCAACATATTCTATACCGCGCCGACGGCGATCCGCTCGCTGATGGGGGCCGGCGATCAGTTCGTCAAGCGCGCCTCGCGCTCCAGCCTGCGCATCCTCGGCACGGTCGGCGAGCCGATCAATCCGGAAGCCTGGGAATGGTATTACAAGGTGGTCGGCGACAGCCACTGCCCGATCGTCGATACCTGGTGGCAGACGGAGACCGGCGGCCACATGATCACGCCGCTTCCGGGTGCGACCGACCTGAAGCCCGGCTCGGCCACCCTGCCCTTCTTCGGCGTGCAACCGGAGTTGGTCGACAATGAGGGCAATGTGCTGGAAGGGGCCGCCGACGGCAATCTCGTCATTGCCGATAGCTGGCCGGGGCAGATGCGCACGGTCTATGGCGACCATGAGCGCTTCATCCAGACCTACTTCTCCACCTACAAGGGCAAGTACTTCACCGGCGACGGCTGCCGCCGCGACGAGGACGGCTATTACTGGATCACCGGCCGCGTCGACGACGTGCTGAACGTCTCGGGCCATCGCCTCGGCACGGCGGAGGTGGAATCGGCGCTGGTGTCGCACAGCCACGTGTCGGAGGCGGCAGTGGTCGGCTATCCGCATTCTATCAAGGGCCAGGGCATCTATTGCTATGTGACGCTGATGGTCGGCCAGGAAGGCTCGGATGCGCTGCGGCAGGAGCTGGTGAAGCATGTGCGCGCCGAAATCGGCCCGATCGCCTCGCCCGACAAGATCCAGTTCACCCCCGGCCTGCCGAAAACCCGCTCGGGCAAGATCATGCGCCGCATCCTGCGCAAGATCGCCGAGGACGATTTCGGCGCACTCGGCGATACCTCGACGCTCGCCGACCCCGCCGTCGTCGACGATCTCATCGCAAACCGGCAGAACAAGCCCGATGCGGCGTAAGTCGAGCCAGGGGCATTAGGCCATTCGATATTAGGCGGGAGCGTGGCTCTCGCCTAAGTTTCTCATCTCACAGTGCTGAAAAAAGCAATTGCCATTTGGGCGACATGGTTGTGCACGTTTTCTCGCACCAAGCCGGCAATGTCGGTAAAGATTGCTGGTGAGGCCTCCAGGCCCCGCTGTGTGGGCTCCGGCAAAAAACTATAGTGGCCCACTCCGCCGCTCATGATTTCAAGGGAGCTGGGGCGCACATTTTTGTGGAGCCATGTGCAGCATTCGTGAGCCGGGGCTATGACATCGGCGTCGCCGCCAATAATCTTAACGGGTGCTGTTATTTCTTCGAGACTTTCCCTGGCAAAGCCGAGAACCGATCGACCTGGTGCGATCGCCAAAGCGGCTTTCAATCTGTCATCCTTGAAGCTATCTCGTCGTCGATTCCATGATTCCAGGAACATGCCGTCGAGGAGAAGCGAAGGAATGTAATCCGCCAAATCAGGGAATTCTTTCGGACCTCGTATCGGGCTCTTTCGAGGGTTATCCGGCTCGAACTGAGAATAGGCAACGCGCGCGCCGACGAGCAGCATCGCGGTGTAGGCGCCGGCGGAGAAGCCCGCCACGTAGGCCTGGTCTTCGACGACCCCTCCCAAAACCTCTCTCCAGTCATCGGCATTGAGCAAGGCGGTCAGATCGGCCGCTCGCTCCCAGAGACAGAGAAACCCCTCGGCTCTGTATGGTTCTGAACCTGTATGGCCGTGATGGTCGAGGCCCAAGGCCACAAAGCCGGCCTGCGCCAAGCGGTGTCCGAGCCATTCCAGTCCGATGGCAAGGCCGCCTGACCCATGCGACAGCAGCACCAGGGGATGCGAACCCGTAGACTTTTTCATTGGTGCGTTGGGCGCGACTGGCTTTTGCTTGAACCAAGTCGGCGAGGGCGCAATTTCGACTGCATTATCATCGGCCGGATACCACGCGCACCAAGCCAAAGGGCGGCGGCCCGTACTGCTCCAGTTTGCGCGCTTCCTATCAAAGGACAGACCTTGAGAGAAACCTACAGGCATTATTCTCTCATCGAATGACGGTTAACCTATGTCCATCTCAAAAATCGATCGCGCGACCGTTGATCTCCCAGTCGCCGAAGCGGGCGGGGTCGGCACCGCCGCGGCCACCGATTTCGGGGGGTAGTTGGGCCTGTGCTTGAGCTTCCTGCGCCTGGCGGCGTTCCTCGGCTTCGGCAAGCGCGCGCTTAGCGGCGGGCGAGAGCGGCTTGCGAGTGATTTCACCGGTTTCGGTGTCGAGTTTATTGTCGTTATCGGCTGTCTGCATGGTCTGATCGGCCCGGAACCGTTGAATTAAGCGGATGAATAGCCAAATCATAGTGCGTCCGGCCGCAAAGAAAAAGGTTCGGACGACAGATGTGTTGGAGACCTCTCGATGAATCTCATGCGTACCGCGATGCTGCTTGCCTTCATGACCGCCCTGTTCATGGGCGTCGGCTATCTGATCGGCGGTCAATCCGGCATGTTGATCGCATTGGTCGTCGCCGCCGGCATGAATTTCTTTTCCTACTGGAATTCGGACCGCATGGTACTGGCAACCTATGGTGCCCAGGAGGTAGATGAGCGCAGCGCCCCGGAATTCTACCGCATCGTGCGCGATCTCGCCCGCAATGCCGGGCTGCCGATGCCGAAGGTCTATCTCTACGACAGCCCGCAGCCGAATGCTTTTGCGACGGGCCGCAATCCGGAAAACGCCGCCGTTGCCGCCTCCACCGGCCTGTTGCACGCGCTGACGCCGGAGGAAGTGGCCGGCGTGATGGCGCACGAGCTTGCCCACGTGCAAAACCGCGACACGCTGACCATGACGATCACGGCGACGCTTGCCGGCGCCATTTCCATGCTTGGCAACTTTGCCTTCTTCTTCGGCGGCCGGCGCGACAACAACAATCCGCTTGGCATGGTCGGCGTTCTCGTCGCGATGATCGTCGCCCCTCTGGCTGCTATGCTGGTGCAGATGGCGATCAGCCGGACGCGCGAATATTCGGCCGACCGTCGCGGCGCGGAGATCTGCGGCAATCCGATCTGGCTCGCCTCTGCGCTCGGCAAGATCGCGCGCGGCGCGGAGCATATTCCGAATGAAGAGGCCGAAGGTCATCCCGCGACAGCGCATATGTTCATCATCAATCCGCTCTCCGGCGAGCGCATGGACAATCTGTTTTCCACACATCCGAATACGGAAAACCGCATTGCCGCGCTGCGTGAAATGGCCCGTTCTGGTGGCGGCAGCGCTCCGCCGATGACGCCATCTTCAGGCCCATCTTCGGACTTTGCCTCGACGGGACCGTCCTTCACTGCTAATCGGGGGCGCAAATCGCGTTCCGTGCCGAATACGGGTCGCGGTGGTTCGCAACCGCCGAAGGGTCCCTGGTCTTGAGTTCTGACACGAAAAACAACGCTTCCAACCGAGATGGAAAACGATCGGGCAAGCGGCCGCAGCAATCGCGGCCGCTCGATTCGTCTCCGCCGAAGCCCGGCCTTGCGGCCCGCGCGGCGGCGTCGAAGATCCTGGGAGCCGTGCTCGACCGCAAGACGCCGCTCGACGGCATGCTCGACGCCGAAGGCGGCAGCGCCGCCTATACCGCGCTCAGTGATAGCGACCGGGCGCTGGTGCGCGCAATTTTGAACAGCGCGCTGCGGCACCTGCCGCGCATTGAGGCGGCAATCTCGTCGCTGCTCGATTCGCCGCTGCCGGAAGGCGCCCGTGCCCTGCATCATGTGCTTGTTGTCGGTGCGACGCAGATCCTCTATCTCGACGTGCCGGATCATTCCGCCGTCGATCTTGCCGTCGAGCAGGCCAACCGCGATCCCCGCAACCGCCGCTTTGCCAAGCTCGTCAACGCCATTCTTCGCCGCATCGGCCGTGAGAAGCAGGAGATTCTCGAGCGTGTCGCGAATGTGCCGGCCATGCCGGACTGGTTCCTGGCCCGTCTGGAAGCTGCCTATGGCGCTCCCGCCGCCCTTAGAATCTCAGACACGCAGCTCGAGCCGGCTGCTATCGATCTCACGGTGAAATCTGATGCCGAGGGCTGGGCGAATCGTCTCAACGGTATCGTGCTGCCGACTGGCGGCGTGCGGCTCGCCGCATTCGAAGGCTCCATTCCCTCGCTGGAAGGTTTCGATGAGGGCGAGTGGTGGGTTCAGGATGCCGCCGCCAGCATTCCGGCCAAGCTCTTCGGTTCGCTCGCCGGCAAGCGGGTGGTGGATCTCTGCGCAGCACCCGGCGGCAAGACCGCTCAGCTCATTCTCGCCGGCGCCGAGGTCACGGCTCTCGATCAATCCGCCAATCGCCTGAAGCGGCTATCCGCCAATCTGTCGCGCCTTGGTTTTGAGGCCGAGACTGTCGTTGCCGATATGAGCAAATACCAGCCCGACGCGCTGTTCGATGCCGCTCTGCTTGACGCGCCCTGTTCTTCGACGGGAACGACCCGCCGTCATCCGGACGTGCTGTGGACCAAGGGGCCGGAGGATATAGCCAAGCTGGCGGCCCTGCAGGAGCGCCTGCTTCGCCATGCCTTGACGCTGGTCAAGCCGGGCGGCCTGGTGGTGTTTTCCAATTGCTCGCTCGATCCCGAAGAGGGCGAGGATCTGGTCGCGCGCTTGTTAGCCGACAAGGACAATGTCGAACGCATGCCGATCGTAACGGGCGACTGGCCGGGGCTGGAAGTGGCGATCTCGCCACTCGGCGCCTTCCGCACGACGCCGGATATGCTGCAGGTGGCGCAAGGTTTTGCTTCCGGACTCGATGGCTTCTATGCCGTGGTGCTTCGGCGCACGCATTAATCGCGGTTTCCAACAGCTTTCTCGAGCAGGTTAAAAGCACGGTAACCTGTTCTTAATTGGTATATTTGTAACCTCTTTTTAACCACGGATAATGAGAGTAAGCAGAAGCAAATATGCAGGTCTGCGGCAGGGTTTTGTGAGTTCATACATGCGGGAAGCATGGCGGCGGATGTCGCGCCGCGCGGCGTTGACGCGATTGCGTCTCACCCGCCACACGATGCGTGTGCCGGAACGTCTGATCGTGGCGCCGACCGATCTGCGCAGTGTCGATCCCTTTTTTGTCGAAGAACTTCTGAATGGGCGCATCCTGCTTGCCGGGCGAGTTCTGGAAACACAGGGAGCATCGCCCTTCTCGCTGGAATTGCCATCGCTGGCCTTCGCCGCCCGGCTGCACAATTTTCGCTGGCTGCGGCATTTGCGGGCGGAGAAAAGCGACCAAGCCTCGGCTATGGCGCGCTCGATCCTCACCGACTGGATTGCCGTTCATGGCCGCCGGCTGCATGGTCTCGCCTGGTCGCCCGATATAGCAGCGCAGCGGCTGATTGCGCTTCTGTCGCATTCGCCGGTGCTGCTGCACGGCACCGACAGCGGCTTCTATCGCCGTTTCATGCGGATGCTTGTCTTTCATGTGCGCTTCCTGCACCGGATCGTGTCGTCGTCGCCCGACGGCGTCACCCGATTCCGCGTCCGCATCGCGCTTGCCATGTCCTCGGTCGCCATGCCGAGCAGCGCGCTCAGGCTGAAGCGTGCCGGCCAGGCACTCGATCGCGAAATCGACCGTCAAATTTTGCAGGATGGCGGTCATATCTCCCGCAATCCGCGCGCGTCGCTGGAACTGCTGCTCGATCTGCTGCCGCTGAGACAGACCTATGTCAATCTCGGCCATGACGTGCCGATACGGCTGATCCCCGGCATCGACCGCATGTATCCGGCGTTGCGCTTTTTCCGCCACCAGGATGGCGATCTGGCGCTGTTCAACGGTGCCACATCGACGCTTGCCAATGAACTGATGTCGGTGCTGCGCTACGACGAGACGGCGGGACAGGCTTTCAAGGCGCTGCCGCACACTCGATATCATCGGTTGGCGGCCGGTTCGGCCGTCGTCATCGTCGACGTGGGAACTGCTGCTTCGGCCGATCTCAGCCGCACGGCGCATGCGGGCTGCCTTTCCTTCGAAATGTCATCGGGCAAGACGCGCTTCATCATCAATTCCGGTTCGCCGGAGTTTGCGGGCGATCGCTTCATGCAGGTTGCGCGGGCGACTGCGGCGCATTCGACCGTCACGCTCAACGACACCTCGTCGTCCCAGTTTTCCAAATCGAAATCTCTGGGGCCGATCATGGTCGGTGGCGTCAAGAAGGTCATCGTCGAGCGCGCCGAGACCGAAGACGGACGCGATTATGTTCGCGCGGCTCATGACGGCTATCTCTCCGTGTTCGGCTATGTTCACGAGCGTGAACTCAGCCTCAATGCGTCAGGCACGATCCTCGCCGGCCGCGACCGGCTCTTCGTGCCAGAGGGCAGGAAACAGCCGCCGAAGGGCGAAGGCATTGCCTCGGCGCGCTTCCATATACACCCTTCCATCAGCCTGTTGCAGACGGAAACGGATTCCGCGCTGCTGATCGCGCCGGATGGGGAGACCTGGGTCTTCTCCTCCCCGGGCAATGAGGTGCTTGTCGCGGAGGATATCTTCTTCGCCGATCCCTCGGGCATGCGCTCTTCCGATCAGCTCGAGATCGTTTTCAAGATCACCGAAAAGCCGGAAATCCGCTGGTTTTTATCCCATCGGCCATAGGCTAAGCGCGTCAGCTATGCTAACGGGGCGGCATTATCCGTTCCGCGCCACTTCCGCCGGACATCTCGTCTCCTCATGCTAGATCGGAGAAACCCCCATGGCCGTCGTTTCCAAGAAAATTCCCGCTCCCGACAAGGTGACAGTGAAAACAGCGCTTTTGTCCGTCTTCGACAAGACCGGCATCGTCGAGCTGGCGCGCGCGCTCAGCGAACAGGGCGTGCGGTTGCTGTCGACTGGCGGCACGCATAAGGCGATCGCGGCGGCCGGCCTTGCCGTGACCGACGTGTCGGACGTGACGGGATTTCCCGAAATCATGGACGGCCGCGTCAAGACGCTGCATCCGAAGGTGCATGGCGGCCTGCTCGCCATCCGTGACGACGCCGAGCATCAGGCTGCGATGAAGGAACATGGGATCGAAGGCATCGACCTTGCCGTCATCAACCTTTATCCCTTCGAAGACGTGCGCAAGGCTGGCGGCGATTACCCGACCACGGTGGAGAATATCGATATCGGCGGCCCGGCGATGATCCGTGCTTCGGCGAAGAACCATGCCTATGTGACAACGCTCACCGATCCCGCCGATTATGCCGAACTGCTGGCGCAGCTTTCCGCCGACGCCGGCCAAACGACCTACGATTTCCGCAAGCGTATGGCTGCAAAGGCCTTTGCCCGCACCGCTGCTTACGACGCGATGATCTCCAATTGGTTTGCCGAAGCGCTCGATATCGCCACGCCGCGCCATCGCGTCATCGGCGGGGTCCTGCGTGAGGAGATGCGCTACGGCGAGAATCCGCACCAGAAAGCGGCCTTCTACGTGACCGGCGAAAACCGCCCGGGCGTTTCCACGGCGACGCTCATCCAGGGCAAGCAGCTTTCCTACAACAACATCAACGATACCGATGCCGCCTATGAACTCGTTGCCGAGTTCCTGCCGGAAAAGGGTCCGGCCTGCGCGATTATCAAGCATGCCAACCCTTGTGGCGTTGCCACCGGCCCGAGCCTGGCGGAAGCCTATAAGCGGGCTCTCGCCTGCGATTCCGTCTCGGCCTTCGGGGGCATCATTGCGCTCAACAGCCTGCTCGATGCCGAGACCGCCGAAGAGATCGTCAAGCTCTTCACCGAGGTCATCATCGCGCCAGAGGTCAGCGAGGAAGCCAAGGCGATCATCGCCCGCAAGCCGAACCTTCGCCTGCTTTCGGTCGGCGCCCTGCCCGATCCGCGTGCCGCCGGGCTGACCGCCAAGACCGTCTCCGGCGGCCTGCTTGTCCAGAACCGCGACAACGCTTTGGTCGAGGACATGGACCTCAAGGTCGTCACCAAGCGTGCGCCGACGGCGCAGGAGCTGGAAGACATGAAATTCGCCTTCCGTGTCGCCAAGCATGTGAAGTCGAATGCCGTCGTTTACGCCAAAGATGGCCAGACGGCCGGCATTGGCGCAGGACAGATGAGCCGCGTCGATTCCGCCCGCATCGCCGCCATCAAGGCCGAGGAAGCGGCCAAGGCCATGGGGCTTGCCGAGCCGTTGACGCGTGGTTCCGCCGTCGCTTCCGAAGCCTTCCTGCCCTTTGCCGACGGCCTGCTCTCGGCGATCGCCGCGGGTGCGACGGCCGTTATCCAGCCCGGTGGCTCGATGCGCGACCAGGAAGTCATCGACGCAGCCAACGAGCATAATGTCGCGATGGTCTTCACCGGCATCCGTCACTTCCGCCACTAAGCGGCGGATATACCTAGTTGGCAAATTTTATATCCCGGTTGGTTTTCCGATCGGGATTTTCTTTGCCTACTTTGTTACCTTATCGGCCGGATAGGGCGTCGGCAGCAGAAGCAGAAGGCCGCCGGCGAGGAAGATGACGAGCGTCGCCATGCCGAGGCGGGCCGAGCCGCTCCAATAGGTCACCAATGAGAAGAACAGCGTCGCCATGAAGCTGGTGGCGCGGCCCGAGAGGGCGTAGATGCCGAAATAACGACCGGCTTCGGTGAGGATGACGCTGCGGGCGAGATAGGAGCGCGAGGAGGCCTGTACGGGACCGAAGGCGATGCCGATCAGCAGGCCATAGCCGATATAGGCCTTTTCCGCCGCCGTGCCGAACAGACCGCCGGAACTGACGGTCGAGAACGGCACGAGACCGAAGAGCGTGAAGCCCGGCCCGGTCGAGATGATGCCGAAGGTGGCGACGAGCAGCAAGGTCAGGCTGATGACGACCGTGGTCTTCGAGCCCAGCCAGCGATCGACATAACCGGCGGCAAAGCAGCCGAAAATGGCGATGATGTTGAGGATGATGCCGTAGATGCCGATCTCGATCGTCGCCCAGCCGAACATGCCGGCCGCAAAGGTGCCGCCGAGGATCAGCAGGCCGTTGACGCCATCCTGATAGATCATGCGGGCGATGAGGAAGAGGCTGATGCCGCGCCTGCGCTTCAGTTCGCCCAGGGTCGCCGATAGCTCGCGCAGGCCCGAGCGAACCGCGGCGCGAAGCGGCAGGCCGTGGTCGGCATCCGGCGTGAACAAGAACATTGGCAGGATGAAGATGAGATACCATGCGGCGGAAATCGGCCCGGTGATGCGGGCATCCTCGCCGAGCGTCGCATCGAGGCCGAAAAGCGGCGTCAGGCCGAGAATGGTCTTGCCGGTCTGCGGATTGCCGGCGAGCAGGGCGACGACAGTGATCAGCACGATCATGCCGCCGAGATAGCCGAGCCCCCAGGCGGCGTTCGACAGCTTGCCGACATCGTCCTTGCCGATCAGCCGCGGCATCATCGAATCGTTGAAGACGATCGAGAATTCGGCCGAGATCGAAGCGAGGATCATGAAGATCACCGGATAGATCACAGGCGATCCGGGTGCTGCTCCCCAAAGACAGACGAGGCTGACGATCTTGATGACGGCGAAGAAGGCAATCCAGGGTTTGCGGGCGCCGGATTGATCAGCGATCGAACCGAGGACTGGTGAAAGGATGGCGATGATCACCGAAGAGATCGTCGCCATGTTGCTCCATGTCGTCTGTGCGGAGACGGGATCGGCCGTCAGCCGTGCGACGAAATATGGGCCGAAGATGAAGGTGGTAACAACAGTGAAGAAGGGTTGAGCCGCCCAGTCGAAGAACATCCAGCCCCAGATGCCGCGCGCCGGCACTTTTGCCGGCACGGGATTGTCGATTTCAGTCGCTACCACATCCTGCCCCTTATTCCCTCACCCGTTTGTTTGCCGGGTTGGGGCGGACTGTGTCACCTTGCCCGGCCGTTCGCAAGATCGCTGAGCAGGCCTGCGGCGACAGTGATGCGGGCGAGATTGGGATCGCCGCTTTCGCTGAGGCCGCCGAGTTCTTCGGCGATGCGGTTGATGCGGATACGATCTTCCGCATGCCATGCCTGGACCGGCTGCTTGTCCTTCGGATGGTTCGACAGCGCGGAGATGACGATATCGCGGCGGGCGCCGGCGATCTGGTCGAGGCTGCGCGCCAGGGCAAGGCTCTCATAGTGGTCGCCGGTGACGATCCGGCTCCCGGCGAGCAGCAGGCGGCCGACTCGGAAGGTCTGCGAGACGGTGAAGTAGCTTTCCGCCGCCCGGTTCAGCGTATCGCCGGTGCGTTCGGCGATCTGCATGATTTCCGGAACGAGGACGAGCGCGTAGATCGTCGCGATCTCCGAAGCCAGCTTTTCCGGCAGGCCTGCGGTCTGATATTCCGCTTCGCGTGTAGCGATCTCGGCCGCGAAATCCGCCGGGATATGGCTGAGGAAGACGGGTCGCAGCTTCTTCAAGGCCGAGCGAAGCCGGCTAACGGTTTCCTCGATGTCGCCCTTGGCGGCGCCGGTCTTCAAGAGGAGCCGCGTCAGCGCAGTATAGACCTCGGTGATCTCGCCATAGACGCGGTTCTGCATCTGGCCGCCGACATTGCCGTCCAGCGCGTCGGTCTCGTTCCAGAGCCGGTCGAGGTCGAAGCCGTCGCGGGCGATCACGGCCGCCTTGACGACTTCGGCGGCCGATGCGGCCGTCGCGTCCATCATACTGACCGCAAAGCCCGGGCCGCCACGGTTAATCGCTTCATTTGCAAGCGCCGTGCCGATGATCTCGCGGCGCAGGCGATGGCTTTCGATATCGGTGGTGTTCGAGCGCTGCATCTTGGCTGGGAAATAGCGGCTGAGGGTTGCGGCGAAATAGGGATCGTCAGGCAGGTCGCTCGCAACGATCGCGTCAAAGAGAACGATTTTGGCGTAGGAGAGCAGCACGCCGATTTCAGGGCGGGTCAGCGGCCGTCCATTGGCATAACGTTCGGCGAAGGTTTGATCATCCGGCAGGGTCTCGACCTTGCGGTTGAGCTGCTTGGCTGCTTCGAGCACACTCATGAAGCGGCTGAGTTCCAGGCCGTTGCCGGTGCCCTTGCGCTCCGTCAGCGAGATTGCCAGGGATTGCAGATAGTTGTTCCGCAATACCAGGGTCCCGACCTCGTCGGTCATCGATGACAGCAGGATATCGCGTTTGGCGCGTGTCAGGCGACCGTCATGCATGGCGTTGGCGAGCGCGATCTTGATGTTGACCTCGACGTCCGAGGTGTTGACGCCGGCGGAATTGTCGATGGCGTCGGAGTTGCAGCGGCCGCCCTTGAGGCCATAGGCGATGCGGCCCTTCTGGGTGACGCCGAGATTGGCGCCCTCACCGATCACCCTGGCGCGAACCTCTTCAGCCGTGATGCGGATCGGATCGTTGGCGCGGTCGCCGACTTCCGAATCGATTTCAGCGGTTGCCTTGACATAGGTGCCGATGCCGCCGAACCACAGCAAGTCCACCGGTGCCTTGAGGATTGCCGTCATGATCTCAAAGGGCGTCGCGACCGACTTGTCGATGCCGATGGCGGCGACCGCTTCCGGCGTCAGCGCGACCGATTTTGCCGAGCGCGAGATGATCATGGCGCCCTTCGATAGAACGGACTTGTCGAAATCCTGCCAGCTGGAGCGCGGCAGGTTGAAGAGGCGCTGCCGCTCGGCAAGCGTCTTTTCCATGTCCGGATCTGGATCGATGAAGATGTCGCGATGGTCGAAGGCGGCGAGCAGGCGGATCTTCGGCGACAGCAGCATGCCGTTGCCGAAGACGTCGCCGGACATGTCGCCGACGCCGACGACATTGAAAGGCGTCGTCTGGATGTCGATGTCCATTTCGCGGAAGTGGCGCTTGACGGTTTCCCAGGCGCCACGGGCGGTGATGCCCATCTTTTTGTGGTCGTAACCGGCCGAGCCGCCCGAAGCGAAGGCGTCACCCAGCCAGAAGCCAGCTTCCTGCGCCAGCGCATTGGCGGTATCGGAGAAGGTGGCGGTGCCCTTGTCGGCGGCTACGACGAAATAAGGATCGTCGCCATCGAGCCGAACGGTGTCGGCCGGCGGAATGATATCGGCACCGGAGATGTTGTCGGTGATCGACAGCAGCGTGCGGATATAGGTCTTGTAGGCGTCGCGGCCGGCATTGAAGACTTCGTCGCGGCTGCCGCCGACCGGGAGCTTCTTCGGATAGAAGCCGCCCTTGGCGCCAACGGGCACGATGACCGCATTCTTGACCTGCTGCGCCTTCACAAGACCCAGCACTTCGGTGCGGTAGTCCTCGGCGCGGTCAGACCAGCGCAAGCCGCCGCGCGCCACCTTGCCGAAGCGCAGGTGCACGCCCTCTACCTCGACGCCGTAGACGAAGATTTCGCGGAAGGGCCGCGGCTCGGGCAAGCCATCCAGCAGCTTCGGATCGAGCTTGAAAGCCAGCATGGCCTTCGGCGTGCCGTCCGCATTCCCTTGGAAATAGTTGGTGCGCAGGGTAGCGTCGATGGCATTGACATAGCGACGCAGGATGCGGTCGTCGTCGAGGCTCGGAACATCGGCAAGCTGGGTTTCGATGCCTGTATGTAGGTCGACGATCTTCTTCGTGCGGTTCTTGTCGCTGAGCTTCGGATCAAGCGTGTCGTGGAAGAGGCGGAAAAGCGAGGCAGCGATGCGCGGGTATTTGTCCAGTGTCGCGGCGATGTAATCCTGCGAATAGGCGATGCCGGCCTGGCGCAGATAGCGGGAATAGGCGCGAAGCACGTTGGCTTCGCGGGCGGAGAGATCGGCGGAGACGATCAGCCGGTTGAAGGCGTCGTTGTCGATCGTGCCGCCGAAGGCAGCAAGAAAGGCTTCTTCCAGTGCCGCGCCATGGCGGGCAAGATCGATCGTCACGCCGCTGCGAGCCTCGAGCTCCATATCGTGAAGCACGACATGGCCGGTCGAGCCGTCTCTACCCGTGACATAGATATCGAAGGTGCGCTCGCTGATGACGTTGAAGCCGAGATTTTCGAGGAGCGGTACGCGACGCGACAGCGCCAGATTGCCCTGCCCATGGAAAATCTTGAGCGAGAGGATGTCGCCGGCTTCGTCCTTGCGGATATAGAAGGCGATGCGGATCGGTTCGGCGCCGGCGGTCGCCGTGATGTCAGGCAGATCAGCAAAGGCGTCTTCCGGCGAAAAGGCTTCCTGGAAGGCCTGGCTGACGGAGATGTTCGGTGCCTTCGGACCTGCCAGCATGACGAAGCGCTCGTCCCAGCGGGCTGTGATGGCGCGGATCGCCTCTTCGAGCTTGGCCTGCGGAATATGCGGCGTCTTGCCGGCGCTGCGGCCGATAATGAAGTGCACGCGCGCCACGCCGCCTTCCGGGAAAGCCGGATAATAAGCCGAGACGCGGCCGTCATAGACTGACTTCAGGTAGTTGCCGATCTTCTCGCGGACGACGGAATCGTATTCCTCGCGCGGCACATAGACGATTACCGAAACGAAGCGGTCGAAATGGTCGATGCGCGGCAGCGCCCGCACGCGCGGCCGGTCGGCCAGGTCGTTGATCTGTTCGGCGAAGCTTGCCAGCAGGGATGTATCGATCTGAAAGAGGTCATCGCGGGGATAGGATTCCAGCGTGTTCTCAAGCATGCGGCCGGAGTGGCTTGTGGGATCGAAGCCGAAGTGATCCTTGACCTTCTGGATCTTCGAGCGCAGCAACGGCACCTCGGCGGCAGCGCTGGTATAGGCCGTGGAGGTGAAGAGGCCGACGATGCGCAGCTCGCCCGTCACGTTGCCGTCGGCGTCGAAGCGCTTGACGCCGACGTAATCCATATAGGCGCGGCGGTGGACGATCGACTTGACGTTGGCCTTGGTGACGATCAGGAAATCCGGGCCGTCGAGGAAGGCGAGGATTTCCGGCGTCGTGGTGACGGCGTCCTTGCCTTGCCTCAGAACGCGCACGTCCGGATTGGAGAGGATGCCGAGGCCGGTGCCACGATCGCGCTCCACCTTGGCGTTGGCGCCCTTGCCGGAATAGACATATTCACGCATGCCGAGGAAAGTGAAGTTGCCATCCCGTAGCCAGGCAAGGAAGGCAAGCGCCTCGTCGCGATCGTTCTTGCGGCGGCCGGCCGCCTCATAGGTGGAAAGCTCTGAAATGACAGTGTCGAGGCGCGACAGCATCGGTTTCCAGTCGGAAACGGTGAGATGCGTCTGGTCGAGCACGCTTTGGATTCGCTTGGTCAGGTCCGCTGCCTGTGCCGCCGTCAATGGCGAGAGATGAAGCTGGATATGGCTGACGCGATGGGCAGGGTCGCTCGGGTGATCGGCGGAATAGAGGCTTGGCTGCTTGCCCTTCTCGACGACCAGGATCGGGTGCACCGCCATATAGAGATCACGGTAGCTGCTGGTCACCTCGCCCATGATCGATTCGTAAAGGAAGGGCATGTTGTGGTCGGTGATCGAGAGGATCGACACGGCGGCGCCATCGGGCTCGACATGGGCGACCTGTTCGATGCTGACGCGCGGAGAGGTACCGCTCCAGGCTGCCAGTTCCCTGGCCGCGTGCGCCGCGGCAAGAGCCAGCATTTCCGGAGTGTATCGCTCCATATCGTCATTGCTGGCCCGGCCGAACAGGATTTCGGGATCGAGGTGTGCCTCGCCCGAGGCAGCGGCTATTTTGCGTGCCACTTCGATCTGTTTTTCCCGTTTCGGATTGGTTCTGGGCGCCATGAAATTTCTCCCGATTTTTCGAATTTTGACCACAGTAGCAGAAGGTTTAGCGAAAAAACTGGCAAAAAGAATGCGGATTTGGTTGCTTTAGGATCGATTTCGCTTCGTTTTTTCAAGAATTTTGCCGGAATATGCGCTTCCGATGCAAAGCAGATGAACATCGGCATGAAATTGGCGGAAGAAGCTCGTCAACAGAGGTTTTCATGACTCTGTGAAGCGCGGTTGACAGAGTGGCGCGAAAGGGATCATCAACGGCGCCATTGCAGTTTGAAGCCCTGAACTGAAAGCAAGCATCATGTCGCAAATGTCGCCCGGCGCCGTTATCGTCATTTCCAGCCATGTTGTTAGAGGCTCCGTCGGCAATCGGGCGGCCGTTTTCGCGCTGGAAACGCTCGGCCACCCCGTCTGGGCACTGCCGACCGTCGTTCTGCCCTGGCATCCAGGCCATGGTCGCTCGACGCGGCTGACCTTCAGCGAGACGGATTTCGGCCACGCCATCGACGATCTCATCGCGGCACCCTGGCTTTCCGAGGTGAAAGCGGTTCTCTCTGGATATTTCGGCAATGCCGCGCAGGCGCGCTCGGTCGCCAGGCTGGTGACGGCCCTGCGGAAAAAGAACCCACATCTCCTCTATGCCTGCGATCCTGTCATCGGCGATGCCGGCGGGCTCTATGTGCCAGAGGCGACGGCGGAAGCGATCCGCGATCTCCTGATCCCACTGGCCTCGCTGGCAACGCCGAACCGTTATGAGCTTGCCTGGCTTGCCGGTGCTCCGCTCGAGGACAATAACGCCATCATGGAAGCGGCCCTTGCCCTTGGACCGTCGCGCATGCTGGTGACGTCGGCAGTGCCGATGATGGCCGGCGGCATCGGCAACCTCTATCTCAGCGGCCGAAACGCACTGCTTGCCGAGCATCGCAGCGTCGAGGGGGCGCCAAACGGGCTTGGTGATCTCTTGTCGGCCGTGTTCCTGTCGCGTCTGCTTTCCGGCATGGATGAGGAAAGGGCGCTGCAGCTGACGACGGCCAGCGTCTACGAGGTGCTGGCGCGCGCGGTGAAGCGCGGCAGCGATGAGCTGACGCTCGCCGCCGATTCAACAAGCCTGTCGACGCCGATGGCGATGGTGCAGCTGCGGCATCTCGTCCACCCGGCGCAACGGCGCAAGAAATAGCGGTTTGCGGTGGTTAACGCTTTTTGCAGCGCAACAGTTGCCATCGGCCAAACTGCGCTGTAATCCAATGTCATGCAAAGCTTTCCCGACACCCTTTTGAACGGTTATCGCAACTTCATGAGCGGGCGTTACGTCGATGAGCGCGAACGCTACCGCACTCTGGCGGAGCTTGGCCAGAATCCATCGACCCTCGTGATTGCCTGTTGTGACTCCCGTTCGGCGCCGGAGATCATCTTCGACGCCGGTCCGGGCGAGCTCTTCGTCATTCGCAACGTCGCCAATATGGTGCCGCCCTATGAGCCTGATGGCAATTTCCATGCGACCTCGTCGGCGCTGGAGTTCGCCGTGTTATCGCTCAAGGTCTCGGATATCGTCGTGATGGGCCACGGCCGCTGCGGCGGTATTCGTGCCGCCCTCGATCCCGATGCCGAGCCGCTGTCGCCGGGCGATTTCATCGGAAGATGGATGGGCTTGCTGAAGCCGGCAGCCGAACAGATCCAGAGCAATGATATCATGACGCAGACCGAGCGTCAGACGGCGCTGGAGCGCATTTCGATCCGCAACTCGCTCGACAACCTGCGTAGTTTTCCGGAGATCAAGGCGCGGGAAGAAGAAGGCAAGCTGCACCTGCATGGCGCGTGGTTCGATATTTCGACCGGCGAATTGTGGGTCATGGATCCCGAAACCCGCGATTTCATCCGGCCCGACGTGTAAGGTCAGATGCAGATCAAATGAAAAAGGCGCCGCGGACCATCCGGTCGCAGCGCCTTTTTCATTTCGGTCGCCGTCGTCCCCTTAGCGGGTCCCCGGCCATGGTCCGGCTTACTTGCCGTCGATCTGCTGACCGATATAGGCGATCGCCTGCTGATAGACCCTTGCGTCGTTCCAGCCTGCAATGGCGGAGAAATTCGGCTCGCCAGGCTGATAGCCGGCGCCCGGCTGCCAGCCATGACCACGCAGGAAGTTCGCGGTCGAAGCCAGTGCATCCGCGCGCGATCCCACAAGGTCGACCCTGCCGTCACCATCTTCGTCGACGCCGAAGGCAACGACGTTCTTGGGCATGAATTGCGTCTGGCCGATTTCGCCATGGGCCGCGCCTCGCGCCGACGGGCTGAGGTAGCCCTCGCCGACAAGCTTCAGGGCGGAGTAGAGCTGCTCGGTGAAGAATGCCGAGCGACGGCAGTCATAGGCCAGGGTCGAAACCGCCGAAAGGGTATGCTGGTCGCCCATATAGCCGCCGAAGCCGGTTTCCATGCCCCAGATCGCGATGATCGGGCCAGGGGGTACGCCGAAGCGCTTCTGGATCCTGGCGAAGAGCGCCGCATTGGCCTGCTTCATGCTCTTGCCGCGATTGATGATTGTCTGGCCGCCGCGCTTCTTCATGAATTCCTCGAAGGAAAGCTTGAAGCTCTTCTGGCCGCGGTCGGCGCGGATGGTGGGCTGGTTGTAATGAACGTTGGCGAAGGCTCTGTCGAGGACGGAGGGGCTGACGCCCTGTCCTTGCGCTTCGCGTTTGAATTCCTGCACCCAATTCTCGAAACCGGCGGAAGTGTTGCCACAGGAGGCCGCATTTGCGGCAATCGGCGTCGCCAGCAACAACCCGCCCGCCACGAGAGTTGCCATTCCAGACTTTGTGATGCGCATTCAGTGTCCCCGAATTCTCACCGCGCCGCGAACGCGGTAACCGTTTTTGAAAAGCGCATAAACCCTCCAGTTTCCAGGCTTATGCGCTGTCTAGCCGCCACCGGACCATGCCAGCATACGACCGTTCTGTCATTATCTCATTTTAGCGATCAATGTTCCGCTTCACGTGAAACATTGATCGCCACGCCCATTTGTAAAAGCCCCGCCTTTCATCCGAAATGGCGAGGCTCTCATTCGATCCTGCTTAGCTGGCAAGAATTTATAAACCGTAAATTGGTTTACGGATCCTTATGCAGCCTGCTTGCGCGGCTTGATCAGGCCGCGGTTGATGAGCAGCTCGGCAATCTGGATGGCATTGAGCGCGGCACCCTTGCGCAGGTTGTCGGAGACGACCCAGATGTTGAGGCCGTTCTCGACGGTTGCGTCCTCGCGGATGCGCGAAATGTAGGTCGCGTCCTCGCCGGCGGATTCATAAGGGGTGATGTAGCCGCCGTTTTCGTGCTTGTCGATGACGAGGCAGCCAGGAGCGTCGCGCAGAATGTCGCGAGCCTGATCGGCAGTGATCTCGTTTTCGAACTCGATATTGACCGATTCCGAGTGGCCGATGAAAACAGGCACACGCACGGCCGTGCAGGTGACCTTGATTTTCGGATCGAGCATCTTCTTGGTTTCGGCCAGAACCTTCCATTCTTCCTTGGTGTAGCCGTCTTCCATGAAGCTATCGATATGCGGGATGACGTTGAAGGCGATGCGCTTGGTGAACTTCTTCGTCTCGATTGGGTCGGCGACGAAAACGGCGCGGGTCTGGTTGAACAGTTCGTCCATACCGTCCTTGCCGGCGCCGGAAACCGACTGATAGGTCGAGACGACGACGCGCTTGATCTTGGCGAAGTCGTGCAGCGGCTTCAGCGCGACGACGAGCTGCGCGGTCGAGCAATTCGGGTTGGCGATGATGTTGCGCTTGGTGAACTGCGCGACTGCATCCGGATTGACTTCCGGAACGATCAGCGGCACGTCAGCGTCGTAGCGCCAGGCCGACGAATTGTCGATGACGACACAGCCCTGGGCGCCGATCTTCGGCGAGAGCTTCTTCGAGACGTCGCCCCCGGCCGACATCAGGCAGATGTCGGTGTCGGAGAAATCGTAGTTCTCCAGGTTGGAAACCTTCAGCGTCCGGTCGCCGAAGGAGACTTCGGTTCCCTGCGAACGGGCCGATGCGAGCGCTACGACCTCATCGGCCGGAAAGCCGCGTTCGACCAGGATATTGAGCATTTCACGGCCGACATTCCCGGTCGCGCCCGCTACTGCAACTTTGAAACCCATTTCTCAAGCTCTCTTTCTCTTCTCTCCTCTTGGGCGAGGGGGGAACCGCAGCCATCGGCGACGGGTCCTGTCCCCAGCCGAGCCGGGGAGAGAGCGGCAGGCCAGAGACGTCAGACGGTTTTCGTCGTCGTTTTGGCCTTGGTTTTGGAAGAAACCGGAAAATAGACATCCCGCCCGGCATGGTCTGCCAGGTGACTGAAGCTATCGAGCTGTTCGAAGCGAACCATGGAAGTCTTCCTTTTCCGTCGCCGGTTCTAAGATGTTTTCCACAGGAGTCAAGGATTTCCTCGCTCCCATCGACGCGGGGTCTATCGATGCGGGAGCGAGGAATCGGGATCATTGAGCTTCGCCTTCGACCTGTCGCGTTCGAAGGCCAGCTGCTTCTGGTATCAGCGGTTGGACATGCGGGTGGATTCGAACAGGAACCAGGTACGGCGCTCGGTCTCATCAATCCAGTTTTCAAGAAGGCTGGCAGTGGCGACATCGCCGTACTCGTCGCAGACGTCGTGAACGGCGCGCATTTCGGCAGAGAGCTTGAGATTGTCGTCCGCCAGCTCGGCAAGCATGTCCTGCGGATCGACATATTCGGCATCATTGTCCGGAATGCGCTGCAGCTTGGCGATCTGGCCGATCGACCGCAGGGTCGTTCCGCCGATCTTCCTGGCACGCTCGGCCATGGGGTCGGTCATCGCGAAAATCTGCTCGCCCTGCTCGTCGAGCAGCAGGTGGTAATCGCGGAAATGCGGTCCGCTCATGTGCCAGTGAAAATTCTTGGTTTTCAGATAGAGGGCGAAGACATCCGCCAGCAGGGCGCTCAAGGCTGCGGAAATATCGCGTGTCGCCTCCTCGCTGAGATTGGTGCGCGTACCCAGTTTCGACTTGGTATTGGCGGTATTCATAAGATGTCCTCCGTTTGTTGTTCACGACAGCGATCGCCGGCGGATCTTAGGGGAGTTCGATGACATTCGCTGCTGCGCGGGATCGTATTGAAGACAGGATCGTTTTGAAATTTCGCGGGCGAGATGCGCGGCTTGGCGGCACAGTCGACTGCGGTTCTAGCCGGAAAACCCGAACACGCATACTAGATAGGAAAATAGGACCGTTTGGCAATCGCTTACTAAAGTATAGGCCCACCGTGTGGCTACAGCCGCTGAACGAGCCGCCCTCTTTTGTGGGAGGGCAGCTCCGCAATGCTCAATTACTTAAGGCCACCGCCAACATAGATGGTTTCACCGGTCACCCAGGCGGCATCCTGCGAAGCGAGGAAGACGGCGACCGGAGCGATATCCGTCGGCTGACCGAGACGGCCGAGAGGCGTCTGAGAGACGAGATGCTTTTCGAAGTCGGTGCCGATGATGCCCGCCGCCACGACGCCTTCGGTTTCGACGCCGCCGGGCGCCAGATTATTGACCCGGATATTCCGTGAACCGAGTTCCTTGGCGAGGATCTGGGTGATGGAATTCACGGCGGCCTTGGTTGCCGTGTAAACCGAAGCGGTTGGCAAGTTCATGCTGACGGCGTTGGAGCCGATGTTAATCACGCTGCCGCCCTCGGAGCCGAAATGTTTCACCGCCTCTTGCGTGGCGAGCAATGTGCCCAGGACGTTGATATTGAACTGGCGATGAAATTCCTGCTCGGCGAATTCCTCGATCGGCGCGAATTTGTAGACACCGGCGTTGTTGACGAGGATATCGACGCGTCCGAAGGCCTGTTTCGTTTCGTCAAAAAGGCGCTTGACATCGTCCGCCTTGGAAACATCGCCGTGGACGGCGAGCGCCTTGCCGCCCTTGGCGGCGATTTCAGCCACAACCTTGTCGGCACCTTCGCGGCTCGAGGCATAATTGACGATGACCGCCGCTCCCGCCTCGCCCATCGCCTTGGCGATGCCTGCACCGATTCCCTTGGATGCTCCGGTCACGATCGCGACCTTGCCTGCCAGTTTGCTCATGTTATCTTCCTTCAGAAATTATTAGACAGTTTCACAATCATCGAAACATTTGGCGCATGCGACCCGAAAACCGATCCGCATCGTCACTTTGATATTTAGATAAGCATCTAACTGATACAAGAGCCCAGGCAAAATATGCTGATGGCGCAGCCGGAATCGTCAGATCTTGGAAAGTTCCGCCATATAGGCGTTCAACGTATCGCGACGCAGCACAAGGTTTGCGAACTTGCCGTCCCGGTGGATCTCGATGAGACCGGCATTCTCAAGCTCCTTGATATGATGGGACATTGTTGCGGCGCTGACGGTGTGGCACTCGTTCAGCGTGCTGCAGGGCATGGGTTCGCTACGCGTGCCGATTTCCTTCAGGATCTGCACGCGTCGCGGCTCGGCAAGTGCCCGGGAGATCAATCCCATCTGCCTTTCGCTCAAACGTATCGGTCCGGCATCCATGATTTTCATCGCAAAAGAACGAAATCGGGTTGACCGTCTTCGGCGACCCGCTTGCCAGATATATGAATGTGCGGCGGGCTTGGCAACCTTTACGACGCGATCGCCATTGAAAGCTGCCGTCAAGGGCCTGCCAGAGGACGGTCGAACCCAATTGCCTTGACCCGCCGCGGGCGCGGCTTGATTCGATGGTATGGGTCAGATCAAGCGTTGGCTTGTCCTGACTTGCCGCCCTTAAACAGCTGCCATCTCGGCGTCGGCCAGCCAGCGGCATTGATGCGGAAAAGCACGCCGTAGCGGGAATAGACGATCGCCGTCATGAAGGAAAACCAGCCGCCGAGGGCCAGGCCGGCGATGACGTCGCTTGGATAGTGCGCGCCGACCATGACACGCGTGATCGCCAGCCACAGGGCACAGGCAGCGAAGATGTAGCGGTAGCGCGGGAACATGAAAGCAAGCGCCACGAAGAGGGCACCGATGGTGGTCGCATGGCCTGACGGGAAACTTTCGAAGCTGGCCCGGCCGTTGAACGGCGAGAAACCAAAAGGTCCCCAATCGGCAAAATGGGTGGGGCGGGCGCGGCCGATGGCGCGCTTCAGCAGATTGGCGAGAAGGCCGGAAAGCACGATAGTCGTCAAGAGATAGCCGCCGATCTGGCAGATACGCAACGCCTTGCAGCGACAGCGCTGCGAATGCAGCAGACGGCTACCGACCCAGCCCTCGAAGAAGAGGAAAGCGCTGATGATGATGATCCATTCGGAATCGCCGAAATCCGTCAGCATCTTGCCGAAGAAGTGAAGGGGTGGCGAAAGGTTCTTGACGGTGGCCCCGACAGGCCAGTCGAACAGAAGTGCCGAAAGAAGCACGATATTGGCTGTCAGAAAAAGGCAGATTTTCCAGTGAGACGGTGCAAGTGCCGCATCGCTTCGCCGCCAACGCCTGTCGAGAGACGTCAAGATCGCCTGCATAATCATCGCCCATTTTGATTTCCAATCAGTTGGACGACTAGCAGGCTCCTGTAACAGTATTTTTAAGATCGCGGATATCGGTCCGTCGATTCGAAGCTCACTGCTGGCTCCTCGTACTGAAAACCCCGCGCTGCGCTGCAGGGCGGGGTTGTGTGTTTCACGTGAAATATATCAGGCGATCTATCTGGCTTATGCCGAGAGGGCCTTGAATTCGGCGAGAATGGCGTCGCCCATTTCGGCGGTGCCGACCTGGCGGCTGCCTGCCGACATGATATCGCCGGTGCGGATGCCGCTGTCGAGGACGTTGGCGATCGCCTTTTCCAGCGCATCGGCTTCGGCAACCAAGCCGAAGGAGTAACGCAGGCACATGGCGAAGGAGGCGATCATGGCGATCGGGTTGGCAATGCCTTTGCCGGCGATATCGGGGGCCGAGCCATGCACCGGCTCGTAGAGCGCCTTGCGCTTGCCGGTCTTGGCATCGGGCGCGCCGAGCGAAGCGGACGGCAGCATGCCGAGCGAACCGGTCAGCATGGCCGCGACGTCGGACAGCATGTCGCCGAACAGATTGTCTGTCACGATAACGTCGAATTGCTTCGGCTGGCGCACGAGCTGCATGCCGCCGGCATCCGCCAGCATATGCTCGAGCTGCACGTCGGAATACTTTTCCTTATGCGTCGCGGTGACGACCTGGTTCCAGAGCACGCCTGATTTCATGACGTTGCGCTTTTCCATCGAGCAGACGCGGTTGTTGCGGGTGCGTGCCAGTTCAAAGGCGACGCCGGCAATGCGCTCGATCTCATAGGTGTCGTAGACCTGGGTATCGATGCCGCGCTTCTGGCCGTTGCCGAGGTCGATGATTTCCTTCGGCTCGCCGAAATAGACGCCGCCGGTGAGCTCGCGCACGATGAGGATGTCGAGACCTTCGACCAGCTCCGGCTTCAGCGAAGAAGCGGATGCCAGTGCCGGATAGCAGATGGCCGGACGCAGGTTGGCGAACAGCTGCAGATCCTTGCGCAGGCGCAGCAGGCCGGCTTCCGGGCGCACTTCATAGGGGACTGCATCCCACTTCGGGCCGCCGACGGCGCCGAAGAGCACGGCGTCGGCGGCCATCGCCTTTGCCATGTCGGCATCAGAGATCGCCGCGCCGTGCGCGTCATAGGCGCTGCCGCCGACAAGACCTTCGTCGGTGACGAAGCCGGCATTCTTCGCTTCGTTCATGTAGGCGATGATCTTGCGAACTTCGCCCATGGCTTCGGGACCGATGCCGTCGCCCGGCAGGAGGAAGAGATTGCGCACTGTCATGGGAAGCCTCCACAAAAAAACAAGTTGCGGGTTCTTAGACCCGCAAATGCGGCTTTTCAAGCGAGGAACGGGCCGAAACGGTACGGTTTTCGGGCTTTTGAGGGCAACCATCCGCCCTCGTGGTTCGAGTCGCCCTTCGCCAGGCTCAGGGCTCCCACCTCACCACGAGGGCGGGCAGTGAGTCTGCTTACTCGGCCAATCCAAGCGATGCCAGATAAGCGGCCGATGCCGGGATTTTCGACTTGTCCTTGATCTCGATGATCAAACGCGGATTGCTGTCGAGCTTGGCAAGGGCGGCGAAGACGGCGCGCCAGTGAATATTGCCTTCCCCGAGGCTCCAGTGACGGTCGGCATAGCCGTCCGCGTCCTGCAGATGGACATGCTGCAGGCGGTTGCCGGCGGCGTGTACATAATAGTCGACCGGCGGTGCACCGGTGTAGCCGTGGGCGTAATGGGCATGGCCGGTGTCGATCGAAACGGCGACGGCGGGCGAATGGAAGCTGTCGGCAAGACCGACGCGGATATGGGGATCCTTGTCCTCGATATTCTCGATGACCATGGTCAGACCGATGTCTTCGGCGCGCTTGACAGCCTCTTTGAGCGTCTGATGTGTATATTCGATGATCTTCTCGCGCTCGCCCTTGTTGTTGTCGAGGTTATTGTAGGACCAGGACGTATAGGGGCTATGGATGACCATCTGCGTGGCGCCGATATTGGCGCAGACGTCGAGCGCTTGCAGGAGGCGCTTGGAGACGACGGCGCGGATATCCGGGTCCTGCGAGGCGATGACGAAGCCCCAGAACGGGCCATGGATGCCAAGGCGGCCCTGATGGCCAGCGAGCAGCTTGCGAGCGCGCTCGGCGAGCGGGGTCCAGTCGCCGCTCAGGACTTCGGCTTCGACGAAGCTTTGCAGTTCCAGGTCGCGCGGCTTTTCGAGCAGCCAGTTGCGATGGATTTCAACGTCGTCAAGCGTCATGGCGGCGCCGACAATGGGAAGGGAGGTCATGGAGAGGCTCCATTGCGTGGGGAAGAATTAGGGTGGGGAGAGGCCCGAAGGGTCTCGGCAGCCTGTATGGACCCGCTTCTTGTCGATCATATTACAGGGGATGAGAGAGGCGGTGTTTTCAAAAGTCTGACAACAAAAAAGCCGGGCGCGAGGCCCGGCTTTGAAATGCGAAAAATAACGATAAACCGATCAGGCGGCCCAGGGGCGCGATGCGGCGTTCGTCTTCTCGAAATCGTTGATCGCGGAGGATTTTTCCAGCGTCAGGCCGATATCGTCAAGGCCATTCAGCAGGCAGTGGCGCTTGAATTCGTCGAGTTCGAACTTGAGCGAGCCGCCATCCGGGCCGGTGATTTCGAGGTTTTCCAGATCGACCGTCAGAATGGCGTTGGAGCCGCGCGAGGCGTCGTCCATCAGCTTGTCGAGCTCTTCCTGGCTGACCTTGATCGGCAGGATGCCGTTCTTGAAGCAGTTGTTGTAGAAGATGTCGGCGAAGCTGGTCGAGATGACGCAGCGGATGCCGAAGTCGAGCAGCGCCCACGGAGCATGCTCACGCGAGGAACCGCAGCCAAAATTGTCGCCGGCGACGAGGATCTTGGCGTTCTGGTAGGCCGGCTTGTTCAGCACGAAATCTTCGTTTGGCGTGCCGTCTTCATTGTAGCGGGCTTCAGCGAAGAGGCCCTTGCCCAGACCCGTGCGCTTAATGGTCTTCAGATAATCCTTTGGGATGATCATGTCGGTATCGACATTGACGACCGGGAGGGGTGCTGCGACACCGGTCAACTTCACGAACTTGTCCATGGGGTCCTGCCTTCATTCTCGTCTAAGCACGAATTATCCTGCCAATAGAGCAAATCCGGTCCGAAATGAAGGAGAATCTTGGATATGCTCTAAACCGCGGCGCTTTGGGTCGCATTCCATTCTTCGAGCCGTGTCCGAGCTTGGCGAATGCGTTCGGTAGCCCGGGAGGGGCTACCTTCACCTGTTTCGACTCAAAGGTCGATGATCGTGCCGCGGCCGTCGTTCCAGATGCGCATTTCGCGCTGGCCGTTCGCCTTTGCCTTGGCATGCACCGGTGCCGGCTTCATGCGAA
Organism: Rhizobium sp. P28RR-XV; assembly: GCF_012641385.1. NCBI lineage: Bacteria > Pseudomonadati > Pseudomonadota > Alphaproteobacteria > Hyphomicrobiales > Rhizobiaceae > Rhizobium > Rhizobium sp. P28RR-XV. The sequence goes on along the minus strand of NZ_JABAIG010000013.1, from coordinate 58,620 downwards.
GCGAAATCGCGCGGGCTGCCATGAGCACGGTCAGGATACCGCCGACGGCAAGCGTGACCGAAACGGTAAACAACGCCATGGCCGCAAACACGGTGATACCGGCAAGCGCGATGAACAGGGAACGGATATTCTGCATGGTCGAGACCTCTCTACTCCCAGCAATGTGGTCCTCTCTCTTCCCCTCTGCAAGAGGAGCGTGGCTTTTTGTTGACTTGCCTGGCGATTAAAAGCGCGGCAAAACGGCACAATGAGCCAATCTGCGAGCCAAAACTCCCCTTCCCGTCCCGCCTGTCTGCGCCGCTCGGTCTTAAGCGTTCCCGCCATCAACCGCCGCGCGCTGGAAAAGCTTTCGAGCCTCGATTGCGACGCCGTCATCTTCGATCTCGAGGATTCGGTCTCGCCGGAAAAGAAAGCCGAGGCGCGGGAGAATTTGCGGGCCTTTTTCGTGGCCTCGCCGCTGCCAGGCAAGGAAAGGATCATACGCATCAATGCGCTTTCCTCCAATTTCGGGGCTGACGACCTGGCGCTGGTGGTGGAGCTGGAGCCGGATGGGGTGCTCCTGCCCAAGGTGGACGGGCCGCAGGACGTGACTGTTGTCAGCGACAGGCTCGCGGAAGCCGATGCGCCGGAAAGCCTGCGTATCTGGGCAATGATCGAGACGCCGCGCGGTATCCTGAACGCTGCTTCGATCGCCGAGGCCGGGCGAACGGCGGGCAGCCGGCTCGATTGCTTTGTCGTCGGCCTCAACGACCTCAGAAAGGAAACGGGCGTCCTGCCGCGGCCGGACCGCGCCTATCTCGTGCCTTGGCTAATGCAGGTAGTGCTTGCTGTTAGCGCCTACGGGCTTGAGGCCATCGACAGCGTTTTCAACGATTTTAGGGATGCGGAGGCGTACGAAGCGGAATGCGGCCAGGGCCGCATCATGGGCTTTGCCGGCAAGATGCTGATCCATCCGAGCCAGATCGAGCCGGCCAACCGGCATTTCAGCCCCGATGTAACAGCCATCGCCGAGGCCGAAGCCATCATATCAGCCTTTGCCGAACCGGGTGCCGACGCCCTTAATGTCGTGAACCTTAACGGGCGAATGGTGGAGCGGCTGCACCTTGTCCAGGCGGAAAGACTGGTCCATAAAGCTCGCCTGATCGAGCAGCGCTCCATTGCCCTTCGACAGGCTCAGGGCAAGGACTGATACGTTACGAAAGATCCTTTGATGAAACTCTACCGCTTCCTCACCGGCCCCGACGACGCTTCCTTCTGCCACAAGGTGACCGCGGCGCTGAACAAGGGCTGGGAGCTGTCGGGCTCGCCGACCTACGCCTTCAATGCCGCGAGCGGCCAGATGCAGTGCGGCCAGGCCGTCGTCAAGAACGTGGCCGGCAAGGATTACGATCCGGAGATGAAGCTCTCCGAGCAGTAAGCGACTGAAGTTCTTCACCCAGCCGTCTTGCGGTCGGGCTGGTATCAGCGATCCGTCGCTTCCTCGGCGCTTGCCTCGACGCGCTCCATATCCTCGTCGCTCAGGCCGAAATGATGGCCGATCTCGTGGATTAGGACATGGGTGATGATATCGCCGAGGGTTTCCTCGTTTTCAGCCCAGTAATCGATGATCGGCCGGCGGTAGAGGCGGATCTTGTTGGGCATGTCGCCGGTCTGGGCGGTAAAGCGCTCAGAGATGCCGCGTCCCTCGAAGAGGCCGAGCAGATCGAAGGGGGTCTCCAGCGCCATATCGTCGAATACCTCATCATCGGGAAAATCCTCGATGAGAATGATGAGGTTGCCGGTGAGCGAGCGGAATTCCTCCGGCAGATGGCTATACGCCTCCATCGCCAGAGATTCGAATGTGCTGATTGAGGGCGCGTGGCGGTCCCGCCAATCCTCGCTCTGGTCAATGCGAGCCATGAATGCTTCCTTCCTTAGCTGGTCATATAGAGACTTTGCGCAGCTTTTACGAGAGCGGATTAGGCTGCGATGCCGAAAAGTGCTTGAGCGGTTTTCGGGCGACATCATGTTCTACTTCTTTGATTTTAGAGCGGATTCAGATTTGAGGCCGAAGAAGCCTAAAATCATCCGACTTTAGGTAAAGGAATATTTTCTTATGAAATGGTGTTGACTCTTTTATCAAGCTCTGGAATCCATAAGAACATAACAGGAACATTATCAATCTGGAGTGAACGTCATGGCCGAGGCTGCCGTGGCGCGGGAAACGCTTTTTGCCCTGCGTGAAACCATCGCCCGACTGGAAGGCAGGCCGATCCCGGCACTGGCGGCAGTGGCGCATGAGATGCCAGCAGCCAAGCCGACCATGGGATCGGCAGGCATTGCGAAGCCTCTACCTGCCCAACCGGCGCCCGTTCAGCCTAGGTCTGCGCAGGCGCTTCTTGCGACCGGCGTCGACGATCTCGACGCTGCCCTGCAAGGTGGCGTGCCGCTCGATGCGCTGACGGAAATCCGCTCGCTCGGCCTGCGCGATGCGGGAGCGGCAAGCGGCTTTACCCTTGCGCTTGCCGCGCGGCTGCATGCGCAAGCTTCGGGTACGGACGCGGCCACGTCTCCGATCCTGTGGATCGGCGATACGGTCGCTACGATGGAGGCGGGCCTGCCCTATGCCATCGGCATCCGGAATTTCGGGCTGGAGCCCGAGGCTTTCCTGCAGGCGTCGCCGCGCAAGCTGGAAGACGCGCTCTGGGTGGCGGAGGCAGCGCTTGGGAGTGCTGCTCTTGCGGTTGTCATTCTGGAAGTGCGCGGCAATCCGGCCCGTTTCGGCCTGACCGAAAGCCGGCGGCTGGCGCTGAGAGCCAAGGCGGCAGGGCGGCCTTTGTTTCTGTTGCGACAGGGAGGCGAGGAGGAAGCAAGCAGCGCTCTCTTCCGCTTTTCCGTCGAACCCGCGCCGGCGCTGGCGCGGCCCCTGCCGGATGGATCGGTGCTTGGCGGCAGCATCGGTCACCCGGCCTTTCGTCTGACCTTGGAAAAAAGCCGAAACCCGGCGCCTCTTTCCATAACCCTGGAGTGGAATGCCCATGACCGCCGCTTTGCCCCTGTCCTCGACACTCAACGCCCTGCCTTTCCCGGCGAATACGCAGCGAATTCTGGCGCTGACCTTCCCGCATCTGCCAACCGACCGGATCGCCCGCAAGCGCTGGGGCCTGTCCTGGCGTTCGACAGGCAGGCTTGAAGCGCCGCCGCTCGCCTGTGCCGGCAAGCTCAACAATGCCATGCGGCTCACCGCGCTCAACGAGCGTGCGGAGATGATCGGCCTGAAGCAGGGGCAGGGCGTGGCCGAGGCGAAGGCGATCTGTCCCGACCTCGATGTCGTCGAGGAGGATCCCGCCGCGGATCGCAAGCTTTTAGAAGCGATCGCCGACTGGTGCGACCGCTATACGCCGCTGGTGGCGATCGACGGCAAGGACGGGCTATTCCTCGATATTACCGGCTGTGCCCATCTCTTCGGCGGCGAAGAGGCGCTGCTGGAGGATATATTGATCCGGATTTCCCGGCTGGGCCTCGATGTGCGCGGCGCCATTTCCTCCGCGCCCGGCCTGTCCTGGGCGGTCGCCCATTTTGAGGAAAGCCGTATCGTTCTCCCCGAAGCCATGGAAGAGGCCCTGGCGCCCCTGCCCGTGGCTTCGCTGAGGCTCGGTGAAGAGACCATTGCCGCGTTGCAGAAGCTGGGATTGAAGCAAGTGGGTGACCTTCTGGCCGCGCCACGCGCGCCGCTTACCCGCCGCTTTGGCGCGCAACTGCTCCTGCGGCTCGATCAGGCCGTCGGCCTCGTCGAGGAGCCGATCTCGCCGCGTCGGCCGGTCGCGCAATTGTCGGCCGAGCGACGGCTGGCCGAACCGGTGCAGACGGAAGACGATATTCTGCAGCTTGCCCGCCAGCTTGCCGAAACGCTGAAACCGGAGCTCGAGGCCCGCGGTGTCGGCGGCCGCTCCTTCGAACTCCTGTTGTTCAGGGTGGATGGGGCGGTCTTCCGCATCGCTGCCGGCGCATCGCAGCCGCTGCGGGAGCCAAGCCGGATCGCCAGCCTGTTCACGGAGCGTTTTGGCGCTATTCATGACGATCTCGATGTCGGCTATGGCTTCGAGATCGTCCGCCTCAATGTCCTTCAGCACGCACCCTTCGACGCGATGCAAGGCGATTTCGTCGGAGACAGCCGCCAGGACGGTTCGCTCGCGGCCTTTGTCGATCGGGTGACTGCGCGATTGGGACCGGACTGCCTGCAGGGGTTCGAATTGCGGCAGAGCCATATCCCCGAACGAGCCGTACGACCGATGCCGGCCATGGCAATCCTCGCCTCGAAGCGCCGGATCGGCAGAGAAGATGCCGGGCATGGCTTCTTCCGCGGTGAGCGACCGCTGCGGCTGTTTCGCATGCCGGAGCCGATCGAAGCTATTGCCGCCGAAGTACCTGATGGCCCTCCCCGGCAGTTCCGCTGGCGGCGGGTCATGCATCGGGTCAGCCGGGCCGATGGACCGGAACGGCTTTCGGCGGAATGGTGGGTCGAGGAAAAGGAAGAACCCGCACGCGATTATTTCCAGGTAGAGGACGAGGAAGGCCATCGCTTCTGGCTGTTCCGCAGGGGACTTTATGACCGCGGCGGAACGGCACCGGACTGGTACATGCACGGGGTCTTCGCATGAACGCGCGCCCGGGCTTTCACGAACCGGTGCCCTTCTTCGAGATCGGGGTCCGAACGAACTTCTCCTTTCTCGAAGGCGCCTCGCATCCGGAGGAAATGGTGATACAGGCCGCGCTCCTGAAACTTTCCGGATTTGGAATTGCCGACCGCAATTCGGTTGCCGGCGTGGTCAAGGCGCATGCGCATACTAAGGTTCTCCGGGCGGAGCATAAGAGGGTCATCGAGGAAAACCTGGAGCTTCGAGCCAAGGGACAGCCGGAAAAGCCGCTCCTGAAACCGGTCCCTTTCCAGCCCGGCGCACGCCTGGTCTTTGCCGACGGCACGCCTGACATTCTTGCTTATCCGGAAAATCGCAAGGGCTGGGCACATCTCTGCCGGCTGTTGAGTGTCGGTAACCTCAGGGCCGAGAAAGGTTCCTGTCAGCTCGAAGAAGCCGACCTTATGGAATGGGGGGACGAGATGATGCTGGCGCTCATTCCCGATGCTGATAGCATCGAGACGCCGGAGGGGCAGGCAAAGCTTGAGGAGTGCCTGAAGCGGCTATGGATGCGCTTCGGCCGAAAGTTCCATATGGTCTTGTCGCCAGCCTATGACGGACGGGATCGGTTGGTCTTTGCCACGCTCTCTATCATCGCGCAGCGCAATGGCGTGCGGCTGATCGCCAGCAATCAGCCGCTCTATCACGCAACCGAGCGCAAGCCGCTTGCCGATATCGTCGTTTCGATCCGTGAGCATGTGCCGATCGCGGAAGCCGGCTTCAGGCTCGCGGCTAATGCCGAACGCTATCTGAAGGATGCTGCCGAGATGGCGCGCCTCTTCAGGGATTATCCGAAGGCCATCGCGAATACGCAGAAGTTCTTTAGCCGGCTGTCTTTTTCGCTGGATGAGCTGAAACATAATTATCCCGACGAAAGCATTGATGGCGAAACTGTTTCGGAAACGCTGGAGCGATTGACGCGAGAAGGCGCGAAATGGCGCTTTCCCAACGGAATCCCCGAAAAAGTTGCTAAACAGATCGATCATGAGCTCAAGCTCATTCGCGAACGGCGATATGAGCCTTACTTCCTGACGGTGCACCGCATCATGATGTTTGCCCGTAGTCAGAATATCCTGTGCCAGGGACGAGGGTCGGCCGCCAATTCGACGGTTTGCTATTGCCTCAGAATTACCGAGGTCAATCCGGAAATAACGACCCTGCTCTTCGAGCGCTTCATATCGACGGAACGGGAGGAGCCACCTGACATCGATGTCGATTTCGAGCACGAGAAGCGTGAAGAGGTCATCCAGTTCATCTACAGGCATTACAAAAAGGAGCATGCCGGGCTGACGGCCGCGGTCACCAGTTATCGGGCCCGCTCGGCCGGACGCGAAGTGGCGAAAGCCTTCGGCTTGTCGGAGGATGTGCAATCGGCTCTTGCGAGCGGCGTCTGGGGTTGGTCGACAGAAGACCTGTCCGAGCGCGAGGCGAAGATTGCCGGCCTCGATCTCAAGGATAAGACGACACGGAACGTCCTTTCCTATGCCTCGACGCTGATGGGGTTTCCGCGGCATCTGACCCAGCATGTCGGAGGCTTCGTCATCACCCGGGATCGATTGGACGAAGTGGTGCCGATCATGCATACGGCGATGGACGATCGTTTCATGATCGAATGGAACAAGGACGACCTCGACAATCTCAACATATTGAAGATCGACGTGCTTGCGCTCGGTATGCTGACCTGCCTTGCCAAGGCTTTCGACCTGCTGCTGCTGCATTACGACGTGAAGAAGGAGCTCGCCGATCTTGGCAGCGGCGAATATCCTGATCGATTCCCGGTGTACGACATGATCTGCCGCGCCGATACGATCGGCGTTTTCCAGATCGAAAGCCGGGCGCAGATGAGCATGCTGCCGCGCCTGCGTCCTCGCAAATTCTATGATCTGGTCATCGAGGTGGCGATCGTCCGGCCCGGTCCCATCCAAGGCAACATGGTTCACCCCTACCTCAAGCGGCGGGATGACGTTCTTCACAATCGACCGATCGAGTATCATCGTCCCGAATTGAAGGCGGTCTTGGAAAGAACGTTGGGAGTGCCTCTGTTTCAGGAACAGGCGATGCAGATTGCCATTACGGCGGCCGGATTTTCGGCCGCCAAGGCCGATCGGCTGCGCCGGTCCATGGCAACGTTCAAGCGGACGGGAAAGGTCGACGAATTCAAGAAGGACCTGGTTTCGGGCATGGTCGCGAACGGCTATCCTCAAGATTTTGCCGAGCGTTGTTTCAGCCAGATTGAAGGCTTCGGCGAATATGGCTTTCCCGAGAGCCATGCGGCGTCCTTCGCTCTTCTTGTCTACGCCTCCTCCTGGCTCAAGGCCTATTATCCAGACGTCTTCTGCGCGGCGATCCTCAATGCCCAGCCCATGGGCTTCTATGCGCCAGCGCAGCTCGTTCGTGACGCGCGCGAGCATGGCGTCGAGGTTCGGCCCGTGGATGTCAATCGTTCCAGCTGGGATTGCCTGCTCGAGCAGGGATGTTTCGATAAGGATGCGGTCGAGCCGCGCCATGCCTCGATGCGCAAGATCATCAGGACGCAATATGCCGTCCGTCTCGGTTTTCGGCAGGTCAAGGGTCTGTCCGATGAGGAAATGGAGCAGCTCGTCGGGCGGCGTGGCGATGGCTATCGGTCGGTGCGCGATCTCTGGCTGCGCTCCGGGCTTGCCAAGGCGCAGATCGAACGCCTGGCGGATGCGGATGCGTTCGGTTCTATCGGCTTGAGCCGACGGGAGGCGCTATGGGCCGTGCGGGCGCTCGATGCCAGCAGTGCTGCCGAAAAGCTTCCCCTCTTCGATCTCGGCGATCATGCGGAGCTGCAGGCCGAGCCGGCGGTTGCGCTGCCGGAAATGCTGCCCGGCGAGCAGGTCATCGAAGATTATCGCTATCTGTCGCTATCGCTGAAGGCGCACCCGGTTTCCTTCCTGCGCGCCGATTTGGCGCGGCAGGGCATCGTGCAAAGCCGTGATTTGTCCAAGGTGGCCAATGGACGGATAGTGATGATCGCCGGGCTGGTGTTGGTGCGCCAGCGGCCGGGCTCTGCCAAGGGGGTGATCTTCATGACGCTGGAGGACGAGACCGGTGTCGCCAATGCGATCGTCTGGCCGAAAAAATTCGAGAAATATCGCGCCATCGTCATGGGCGCGCGGCTGGTGAAGATCCGTGGCCGGCTGCAAAGCGAGAGCGGCGTCATCCATGTGGTGGTCGATCATATCGAGGACATGACGCCTGCGCTCGGCATCCTACAGCGCGAGGCACGGCGTTTCGGCGTCAGTGATCGGGCGGATGAGGCGCTGCGGCCAACCATGGATGTCAGACAGAAGGAAAAGCCCCCTCTATTGCCCCGCGAAGCCGGGGCCGGGGTAGCGGCGGAAGGCCGCAGCAATGGCGGGGAAACGGCTAGAGTTATGCCGCGGGGACGCAATTTCCATTGAAATTCCGGACTTCGCATCCAGGCAAAAGGTGAGCGAGCCAATCGGCGGATGAATTCCGATCGTTTCTTTCTTGACAAAGGGCGTCTTCTTTAGCAGATAACAAGACAGCGGATGTCATGTTTGACGGGCTGAGCGAAGAATGCTGGTTTGTAGCTGTAATTATATCACCGACAAGGAAATCAGGGACGTCATCAACGAGTTCCTGGACCAGGACTGTTGGCAGCTTATCGTTCCTGCTAAGGTTTATCACGCGATGGAAAAGCGCGGCCGCTGCTGCGGCTGTTTCCCGAATGTCGTTGATATCATTATACAGACAACCGAAGATTATCATGCCCGTCGCCACTCGACGGAAACTGAAATATTTGATTTCATGTCCCGCCTGAAAAAATTTCATGAAGACAACAGGAGAGCGGACATTGAAAGGCGACAAAAAAGTCATCGAGCGGCTTAACGAGGCGCTGTTTCTCGAGCTTGGCGCAGTCAATCAGTATTGGGTTCACTATCGACTCCTCGAAGACTGGGGCTATACCAAGCTTGCCAAAAAGGAGCGCGCTGAATCCATCGAGGAAATGCAGCACGCCGATCGTCTCGTTGCCCGCATCATCTTTCTCGAAGGTCATCCGAACCTGCAGACGCTGGCGCCGCTGCGTATCGGCCAGAATGTCAAGGAAGTGCTGGAAGCCGATCTCGCCGGCGAATACGACGCCCGCACGGCCTACAAGAAATCACGCGATATCTGTCACGATGCCGGCGACTATGTTTCGATGAAGCTGTTCGAAGAGCTCTTGGCAGACGAGGAAGGCCATATCGACTTCCTGGAAACGCAGCTCGATCTGCTTGGGAAGATCGGTGAAGCCAAATACGGCCAGCTCAACGCCGACTCCGCCGATTCCGCGGAATAACCCACGCCTTGCAGAACCGGCCGCATTTGCGGCCGGTCTTTCCGGTTCAGTCTTCAGCCTTCAGGCCGGCGAGATGGGTGAACTCTGAAATGACCTGTTCGTAGACCGATCGCTTGAAGGTGACGATCAGTTCGGGCAGCGTTGCCATCGGCTTCCACTCCCAGGCATCGAATTCCGGCTCATGGCCGCCCGGCGGCGGGTTGATGGCGATCTCGCTTTCGTCGCCATCGAAGCGGAAGGCAAACCAGCGCTGCGTCTGGCCGCGAAACTTCCCTTTGAGGCCGACACCGATCAGCTGCGGCGGCAAATCGTAGTTGATCCAGTCCTTCGCTTCCGCAAGCAGGGTCACGGTTTTCATACCCGTTTCCTCGTAGAGCTCGCGATAGGCGGCTTTCAATGGATCTTCGCCTTCGTCTATGCCGCCTTGCGGCATCTGCCAGAGCTGCGGCGAGCCGTCATATTCCGAATTGCCGACTGGAATGCGACGTCCGGCCCAGACCATCCCATCCCGGTTCAGGATCATGATGCCGACACAGGGACGGTAAGGCAGGTCTTCGGCTCTCACGGGGGCGTGGGGCGTGCTCATCTTTCTCTCCAAGGATCAGGGATGTTTCGGGTCTTCGGCAAGCGCCGAGACAGCAACGATTTCTATGCCGCGCATGGCGGCTTCCTCACTCCATTTGCTGATGGCGTCGACGCTCTCGTCGAAAGCGGAGGCAACACCAATCGCCGAACCATTGCGGCGGGCAATGCGCTCCAGCTCATCGAGCTTTTTCCGGATCGCCTCCTGCTGCAGCTCTCCGTCGAGCTGGATATCGGCAAAGGCATGCGGTACTTCCAGCGTCTTCGACAGCGTTCCGGATTTCGATTGCGCCGAAGAGCCATCGTCCAGGAACAGCAGGCCGCGTTTGCCGACATCGCGCAGAACCGGCTCCAGGGCATTGGGATTGGCAAGGAAGCGGCCGCCGAGATAGTTCATGATACCGGTATAATTGGTGATCTTGCCCATCGCCTGGTGCAGGTTGTCGATATTCTTCGCCGATGACAATGAGGTCAGCAGCGTGTCCGGTCCGGGATTGTTGCTGGGATAGTCGAAAGGCTCGAAGGGCACCTGGATGAGGATTTCGTGGCCGCCGCGCCTTGCGTCCTGCATCCAGCGCTGCAAGCTGTTGCCGCTGGCGGCAAAGGCGAGCGTGATTTCCTCCGGCAGCTTCTCGATGGCGCGCTGGGTGCCGGTCTGGCTAAGGCCGAGGCCGCTAACGACGATGGCGATGCGCGTGCCGCGGGCGCCGGACCAGGGCCGCGCATATTGATCCATCGGCCGCAGGCCGCTCGATGAAATGATCGGCAGCTTGCCGAAGGGCGAATCCTCGAGGAGGCTCTCGTTCGGCGTCGCCGCCATGCGCGGGTCCTGGCCCACCTGATTGGCATTGATCAATACGGGGCCGCTGCCGTCGCGATTGCTGGGGCTGAACATGGTGACGATAGAACCGTCATCGGTGACGACTCTCGTCGTATTGGCGCCGGATTGCGGATCAACCTGGGTCAGCGCCGACTGGCCGTTCGGCGCCGGCTTGGCTTCGGCTGGCGGCGCGGGCTCTTCCTTCTTCGCGGTTTCGACCGGCCGGGTTTTCTGAAGCTCGTCTCGTTGCAGTGCCGAATAGAGGGAGAAGCAGGCAATCGAGATCAGACAGAGGCCGCCGAGAATGCGCCCAAAGGGTGGAAGACGCCGCTGGCGGCCGGGGCGGCGATTCTGTCCCAACGGTGCATGCAGATCCGTTCCCAAAGGTCCTATCCACTCCAAGCGGAAAACTGTATCGGCCTCGAGCATGTCCTTCGCCGCCGAGCGGCAAAATGCCCGCATCAAAGTGCTAAAGCGCGTCGCGATCTTTCAGATTCGCTCCTTGCGCTTAAGCTCTTGATTTTGTGCATGTCGCTATCGCAAAACCGCCGCACGCTTTTGCGCGACATGCGTTGGAACATGAACAAAGCTGCTTTTGAACAAGGCCGATTTCATTCGGTCGAGGAGAGCGGAACGGTACGCAATCCCGCTCGCCGCTTATGAAAGCGCCGGGTCTGTTTCCAGCCCGGCGCCATCTCCTTACTTGGAGGAAACTGCCTTTTCCGGGTTCGGCGGGAAGGATGGATCCGTCTTGGCGCCGCGCAGCAGGTCGAGCGCGTAGTTGAGCTGGATATCGTCCTTCGGATCCGGCGGCACATAGGCCGAAGAGCCTGAGCCCTTGTCGGTTTCGCTCTGGCCCTTGATGTGACCCGGCAGGCTGGACTCGCCTTCCGTCGTCAGCTTGCCCTTCAGATCATCGGGCAGCGGCTGGTCGACCTTAATGTCAGGCGTGATGCCGGTGCCCTGAATCGAGCGGCCCGAGGGCGTATAGTAGAGCGCCGTCGTCAGGCGAAGCGCGCCGTTGCCATCGCCCAGCGGGATGATCGTCTGGACGGAGCCCTTGCCGAAGGACTGCGTGCCGAGGACGGTGGCGCGACGCAGGTCCTGCAGGGCGCCGGCGACGATTTCAGAAGCGGAAGCCGAGCCGCCGTTGGTGAGCACGATGATCGGCTTACCGTCAGTCAGATCGCCGGGCGTGGCGTTGAAGCGCCGGGTCTCGTCCGGATTGCGGCCGCGCGTGGAAACGATCTCGCCACGTTGGAGCACATCGTCGGCGACATTGATTGCCTGGTCGAGCAGGCCGCCGGGGTTGAGGCGCAGGTCGAGGACATAGCCCTTCAGCTTGTCCGCCGGAATATCCTTCTTGATCTTCGCGATCGCGGCTTCGAGGTCCGGCGTCGTCTTTTCCGTAAAGGAGATGATGCGGATATAGCCGACATCGCCGCCTTCCTCGCGCGACTTGACGGCGGCAACCGCGATCACGTCGCGAATAACGGTGAGTTCGATCGGCTTGTCGGCGCCTTTGCGCATCAGGGTGAGCTTGATCGGCGTCTTGACCGGGCCGCGCATCTTCTCGACGGCGTCTTCCAGCTTCAGGCCGCGAACGGACTGGCCGTCGATCGCGGTGATGTAGTCGCCGGCGAGAACGCCGGCCTTGGCGGCAGGGGTATCGTCGATCGGGGTAATGACCTTGACGAGGTCGTTGTCCATCGTCACTTCGATGCCGAGACCGCCGAATTCACCCTTGGTCTGGGTGCGCATGTCTTCGGCGTCCTTGGCATTCATGTAGCTCGAATGCGGGTCCAGAGAGGTCAGCATGCCATTGATGGCGGCTTCGACAAGCTTGTCTTCCTGCGGCGGTGTCACGTACTGCGCGCGAACGCGCTCAAAGACGTCGCCGAAAATCGACAATTCCTTGTAGGTGGAAGTGCCAGCGGCTTCCGCCGGCGCTACCGCCGAGTAGATAACGCCCATCGCGGTCGCACCCATCAATGCGCCGACGAGAACAAGAGAAGCCCTACGTATCATTGCGTGCCTTTCCAGTGTCTTTGGAGGTCCACCAAGGTCGAGAATCGACCGGTTTTCCATCTTTTCTGAATTCAATGTAAAGCGTTGGCCGATCCGTTTCCAGCGCCAAAGCGGTCGCACTCGCGACTCTTTTTAGGCCCATCGTGGCAAGCGGTTCGCCAGCGAAGACAAATCTACCCGGACGCGTCTTGATCGCGTCCATTCCCGACAGCACCATGTGGTAACCGTCGCCCGTATCCAGAATGATCATCTGACCGTAGCTGCGAAACGCGCCGGCGTAGACAACCGTGCCGTCGGCGGGAGCCGTGACGAGCGCTTCCGGACCCGTCGCAATGGTCAACCCCATCGCCGTATGACCGGTGCCGTCGTCGTCGCCGAACTGGCGGAGGGTATCGCCCGCCACGGGCAGCTCCAACTTCTGTTTAAGGTCCGAGAAGGGATATGCGGGCGTAATGCGGTTTTTATCGGGCACACCGTTCTCGGCCAGGGCTTTCGCTTGCTCGCGCTGCTGTTCGGTCATCTGCGCCCGGCGCGCCTCTTCCGCGCGGGCCGCGGCCGCGGCATCGCGCACCGAGCCGATCTGGCTTTCGAGAGAGGACACGAGGCCTTCCAGGCTGGTTGCCTTGCCCGCCAGTTCCTCTGCGCGCTTGCGTTCGCTCTCGAGCTGGGCGGCATTCTCCTTGCTGTGCTTATCGTTCTCGGCAATCAGCAGATCCATGCGCCGCTCCTCCTCCAGACTGTTGGTCATGGTGGTGGTGAAGCTCGCCTTTTCGGCGGCCGCGTCGGCATGCAGCTTGCTGAGATCGGTGAGATCGGCGATGAGCTTGTCGGTCTCCTGGCGCATACCGGGCACGACGGCGCCGAGAAGAATGGCGCTGCGTACCGAGGCGAGTGCATCGTCCGGCGTCACCAGCAGCGCCGGCGGCGGGTTGCGGCCCATGCGCTCGAGAGCGCCCAGCACTTCGGCCAGCAGGGCGCGGCGACCATGCAGGGAAGCGCGAATCTTGCCTTCCTTGACGGCAAGATCCGTCAGCGTCTTCTCGCTCCGCTGGATCTTACGGTCCAGCTCCTTGCGGCGGGCGGCGCTGTCGATCAGCGCCTGGCGCAGGCTGTCGGTGCTCTTGTCGAGGGAGGCGATGCTGTCTTCCAGCTCTTTCGTCTTGTCGGAGGAGAGATTGATCGTCTTCGACAGTTCGTCGAGCTGGGCGCGGGTTTCGTCTCGTTTGCGCGCGAGATCCGCTGCTGGGTCGGGCGCCTGCTGCGCCGACGGCACCGGTGCCGATGTTGCGGCACGATCGTCGGGCGCCTGCGGTGCGGTGGTCTCGGCCTCCTGCGCTACGGCCACAGCCAGCAAAGGGAAAGAACCGGCCACATAGGCGGCCACACCGAGACATGCCGCCAGGGGTGGCAGCAGAAGACGGGAAAGCATGGGCTGGGCTTTTCTCATCCAGTCGGTTCGGGCCTGGTCCCTTCGGATCGCGTGAAAATAGGCTGATTTGCCGCGATCGGCTAGAGCGGTTCAGCTCTTCAGAAAATCTCTGAACCGCTCCATCTTTTTGTTGTCTCGCAATTTCAGGAAAAGTGCTCAGCACTTTTCCTGAAATTGCTCTAGGAAGCATCGTCATTTTCAGGGCGTGAATCAAAACACGCCTATGTGAGCGTTTCGTTAACGCAAAATGACCGAAAGCCAAACTGTTTTCGAAATGGAATGGGACGTTCACACCCTGTGATAGGGATGACCGGAGAGGATGGTGACGGCGCGGTAGAGCTGCTCGGCAATCAGGATGCGCACGAGCTGGTGCGGCCAGGTCAGCTTGCCCAAGCATATGGTCATGTCGGCCTTGTCGTAAAGGGATGGGTCGAGGCCATCGGCGCCTCCGATGGCGATCGTCAGGTCGCGTTTGCCATGATCACGGTATGTCCCGAGCATGGCGGCAAAGGCTTCGCTATCGAGCGCCTTGCCGCGTTCGTCGAGAAGGATGAGGACGCCGCCTTCGGGATGCGCCTTCTGCAGCAGGCCCGCCTCTTCGCGCTTGCGCGTCTCGCTATTGGAGGCGCGGCTTTCGGCAACCTCGGTCATGCGCGCCATTTCCAAGCCGATCGCCGGCCCGGCCTTGGCGAAACGGTCGAGATAGCGGGCCGCAAGATCCTTTTCCGGGCCGGCCTTCAACCGTCCCACCGCAAAAAGACCTATCCGCATTCCCGCTCCCAAGCATATCCGCCGTCATGGCGGCACAAAACGAAACTCTTGCCGGAAGCTCATGTCCGGCGATGGTAAAGCTGCCAACGGGAGCCGGGAAAGCGCCCTTAAAGCATTTTCGCATTCCGGACGGAAAAGCGCTGCGCGCTTTTCCTGGAAATGCCTTGGCTCGGCTAGTGCAGCGTGCCTTCGTCGAGATCGGGTGCGGCCCACATCTTTTCGATGTTGTAGAACTCGCGGATCTCGGGTCGGAAGACATGAACGATGATGTCGCCGGTGTCGATCAACACCCAGTCGCCGCCATCGAGACCCTCGACGCGGGCATTGCCGAAGCCCTCGCCCTTGAGATCGGTCATGAGATGGTCGGCAATCGCCACGACATGACGGTTCGATCGGCCGGAGACGACGACCATGTGGTCTCCAAGCGCAGACTTGCCAGCAATGTCGATGGTAACGATATTTTCGGCCTTGGAATCCTCGAGGCTCACGAGGACGGCTTGCAGGGCGCGGGCAGCGGCATCGGCGCCACGTTCCGAGCTCTTCGGGATAACGACAGGCGTTCTTCCCTTGGCGTGTACTGTTGTCAGTGCTCTTCCTTCCTTGAGTAACAGAACATGCACGGATGTGATCTGAGTCGACCACGTCATAAAGATAGGCATCAAAGCATTAAGGTTTCAAGACGCCAACGGCCATCTTGAGGCGTTCAAGACAAGGATTTGTGCCTGGATAGGGCTCTTTCGCACCAAATATGGGTGAATATTCGCACTGAGGGCCAAAAATCAGGTCGCCCGGCTCACTCCTTCGACAAGAATGAGGTTGCGGCCGAGGGCCTTGTCGCGAATGTCGAGGGCAGTTGCGTATTCCGACGAACCATACCAGGCTTTGGCCCGCTCAATGTCGGGAAACTCCACGATCACGAGGGCTTGCGGCGACCAATCGCCCTCCAGTTGTTCGATCGGGCCGCCGCGGACCAGGTAGCGCCCGCCATAATGGGCTATGGAGGCGGCAGCGCGGGTCCGGTAGATCTGGAAGGCTTCGGCATCCTTCGCCGTGACGTCGGAGATGATATAGGCCGGCATAGGTTTTCCCTTTCCCGCGAAAGTCGAATTCCCGCACGATCCCCATTCGCGCGCGGAGTTCGGATGCAGGCGCGCCTTTTACATTGAAGATCAGATAGGCCGATGCCGCCGCTTGTCCATTCCTGCCGGCATGTACAGGCAGGCGAAGGCCGCGTATACACCAGCGCGGATCGAGATTTCAGCTCGAATTGGCCTGAAATCTGAATCCGCGCTAGCATTAAATGATAGAGCACGATGTCGTCCGAAAACCGATCGCACTTTTCGGCATCATGCTCGGCAGACCAAACGGTTACAGGTGCCATGACAGACGCTCCGCAGCCATCGCTGAAGCCCGTTCTCCGTATCAGCTTTTCGGAGCAGGACCGACTTGGGCACGGCAAGATGGAGCTTCTCGAACATATTCAGGAGACCGGTTCGATCTCGGCTGCCGGCCGTGCCATGGATATGTCTTACCGTCGGGCCTGGCTGCTCATCAGCGAACTGAACCATATGTTCCGCGAGCCGGTGGTGGAATCTCAACGCGGCGGGCAGAAGGGCGGAGGGGCTGTCTTGACTCCATTCGGCGAGGAGTTGCTGCGCCGCTTTCGCGGCATGGAAACGACGTTGCGCGCGGCAATAGCCGACGATCTGAGCTGGCTGGAAGCCAACCGCAGCACGGCCGATAAATCCTGATCAATCTAGAGCGTGATGCCGAAAAGTGTAGGCGGTTTTCGGACGACATCACGCCCTCCTTCTTTGATTCTAGAGCGGATTCAGATTTTAGGTCGAATAGACCTAAAATCATCCGGCTCTAGTACTCGAGCGCCACCGTCTTGATGACCGCATGGATCGGCAAGCCAATGCGCAATCCCAGCCGCTCGGCTGAGAATTGCGTGATGCGGGCGGTTACGATGTCGCCGCCGCAATCGACCCTGACTTCCGCCGTTCCGTCGGCAGCCGTACCAATCTCCAACACTTCTCCATCGAGAATATTTAGGGCGCTGAGGCCCTCGGGCCGTGTCGTTGCCAGCATGACGTCGCGGGCGGGAATATGGACGCGCACGGCCTTGCCGAGAGCGGCTGCCTGGCCCGGCACGACCAGTTTTGCCGTCTTCAGGGCAACAATGGTCAGATGATGTCGATCGTCCATCAATTCCACGCGGCCTTCCAGGAGCACACCGGCTTCGCGGCGGTCGGCCGCCAGCGGGCCGGATAGCTGGCTGAAAATATCGACGGCGGCACCTATCGTCTCTACCTTGCCGTCGCGCATGACGACGACGCGGTTGGCGAGCCGCGCCACTTCGGCGATCGAGTGGCTGACATAGATAATGGGTATCTTGGTCTCGTCACGCAGCCGCTCGAGATAGGGCAGGATTTCGGCCTTGCGGGCTTCGTCGAGCGCGGCAAGCGGCTCATCCATCAAGAGGAGCCGCGGGGAGGAGAGCAGGGCGCGGCCGATCGCGACGCGCTGCTTCTCGCCGCCGGAAAGCTTGGCTGGCCTACGGTCGAGCAGCGCGCCGATGTCGAGGAGGTCGACGACGCCGTCAAAGCTTTCGCCGCGCTCGTTCCGAGGCGCGAACCAGCGGCCGTAATTGAGGTTCTGCCGCACCGAAAGATGCGGAAATAGGCGCGCTTCCTGGAAGACATAGCCGAAGCGGCGGCGGTGGCGCGGCACGAAGATCTGCCTGCCGGTATCGGCAAGTACCGTATCGTCGAGGCTGATGCGGCCGTGATCGGGCCGGATGAGGCCGGCAATAATGCGGACGATCGAAGTCTTACCGGATCCGGATCGGCCGAAAAGGGCGGTCACGCCGCCATCGGAGGTGAATGCGGCCTCCAGCGAAAAGGCGCCGAGGCGGTGGCGGATATCGACCGAGAGCGTCATTCGAAATCCACCCTTCGACCGGCGAGGTAGGCAAGGAATTCCGAAGCGAGCAGGGCCGCCATGGAAATGACGATGGCGACGATGGTCAACCGCAGGGCGCCGGCATCGCCGCCGGGAACCTGGGTGAAGGTGTAGATGGCCGAAGACAGGGTCTGGGTCTCGCCGGGAATGTTGGAAACGAAGGTGATGGTGGCGCCGAACTCGCCCATGGCCTTGGCAAAAGAAAGGATCATGCCGGCGATGATCCCGGGCAGGATCAGCGGCAGGGTGACCGTCAGAAAGGTCCAGACGGGGCTGGCGCCCAGCGTGCCAGCCGCCTCTTCGAGCTTGCGGTCGACGGCTTCGACCGACAGTCGGATGCTTCTGACCATCAGCGGGAAGCCCATGACGCCGCAGGCAAGTGCCGCACCCGTCCAGCGAAACGAGAAGACGATACCGAGATATTGATCGAGCAAAGACCCGATCGGCCCCTTGCGGCCGAAGAGGATGAGAAGAATGAAGCCGGTGACGACAGGCGGCAGGATCAGCGGCATATGGATGAGGCCGTTGAGGATCGATTTGCCCCAGAAGCGACCGCGCGCAAGCAGCAGGGCAGCTCCGATGCCGAAGGGGAGGCTCACCAGCATGGCGACGATGGAAACGCGCAGGCTCAGCGCTATCGCCGTCCATTCGTCGCCGCTCAAACCCAACGCTTCCAAATACCTGCCCCTTAAAACGTCTCAGGCTCGCCACGGGTCGGCGAGCCCGATGGCTGAACGTTCGTGCCCGATTGCAGTGACAATGCTCACCGCTTCAGGATCGTGAAGCCCTCATGCTCGAAGAACGGAACAGCCTTAGCCGATTTCAGGTAGTCGAAATAGGCCAGTACATCCGAGTTCTTGCTGCTGCTGGTGATGGCGAAGGGGTAGACGATCAGCGGGTGGCTGTCTGCCGGGAAAGTGCCGACGACGGCAACGCCCGGATCGGCCGAGACATCGGTCTGGTAGACGATGCCATAGGGCGCTTCGCCGCGTGAAACGAGGGCGAGCGCGGCGCGCACGCTTTCGGCGCCAGCGACCTTCTTTTCCACTGATGCCCAGACGCCGAGCTTTTCCAGCGCGCTCTTGCCGTATTTGCCGGCAGGGACCGATTCCGGCTGGCCGATCGCCAGGCGGCCATCGCCGAGCAGGCCGGCTAGATCCATGCCCTGCTTGATCTCTACCGGCTTTGCCTTGTCCTTGGCGGCAACGAGAACGAGCTTGTTGCCGAGGAGGTTGACGCGGCTGTCATCCTTAATCAACTTCTTGCCTGCGACGTAATCCATCCAGTTGGTGTCGGCGGAGATGAAGACATCGGCCGGTGCGCCATTTTCAAGCTGCTTGGCGAGCGGACCGCTTGCGGCATAGGAGACGGTAACTTCCTTGCCGGTTTCCGCGGTAAAGGCTGCATCGACATTATCAAGCGCGTTTTTCATGCTGGCGGCGGCAAAAACCACGATCTTGTCGGCGGCGAATGCCGGCGCTGGTGCGGTCGAAAGACTCAGCCATGCAGCGGAAAGGGCGGCGGTTGCAAGCTTGATCCATCGGCGTCGGCTGGTGGCCATTTTATTCTCTCCAAAGGTATCGACATATTTTGACTGATATAACGACGCGCGAAGCTTGGCTAGGGATGTATTTATAAAAATATATCGCGATATTGCGGTGTAACGCTACGAATTCTATGGATTTTCAGTGGCGCAGCGCATAGGAGCGGCTTGGAGCATTGCAAAAATGCATGTCTGTATTCGCCCAGCGAATTGGCGAACGCTCACGAAACAAGACGTAACGTTACGAATCGTGGGATCCTGTGCCATTCTTTCGCCGAGTTCATTTCGATGATGAAAATCAAACGGCGGGGAATTCGCAAAAGAAGCGTTTTTTGGGCAGAAAATTTTCATAGCTATGCTGCCGGTGCATTGCTGCATTGCGCAATCAGCCATTTATCAATCGGTGAAATCTGCTAGAACATAAGCATCGAAACGGCGATCTCCTCCTCCCAATGCCGTTCGATATGGATCAGCAACTCTCCTCCTCCCAGTTGCTGATCAGGTTCAAAAGCCCGACGCATCCTCCTCCCGCGTCGGGCTTTTTATTTTCCAGATTTTCCCAAAAAAATTGGTGGAATTACTGTGCGGCGCGCAAGGCTGTCGAGCTGAGCGCCGAGCGTGGTCCGTGGATGAAGGTCCAGGCCGGCGCCCGCTTCTTCCAGAGCACGCGGGCGTCATCCTCGTCGACGCGTGCATAATGGAACGTCTTGGCCATTTTGGCCGAGAGATAGGATAGCGTCGATCCCGGCCGGTCGATAACGGCGATCGGAAATGTCCGGGCGATTTCCTGCCATTTCTGCCAGCGATGGAATGTATTCAAGCTGTCGGCACCCATGATCCAGATAAAATGGACATGACTGTTGCGTGCCTTCACGCGCGCAAGCGTATTGGCCGTATAGCTCATGCCCAGCGTCTGCTCGAAGGCGGTCACCTTAATGCGCGGATCGTGGGCGATCATCTCGCTGAGCGAGATGCGCTCGGCGAGCGGCGCCAGATGATTGCGGCTCTTCAGCGGGTTGCCCGGCGTCACCATCCACCAGAGCTGATCCAGGCCGAGCCGGCGGATAGCGATCTCGGCCACGAGTGCGTGGCCTTCATGCGGTGGATTGAAGGAGCCACCGAAAAGACCGACCACCATGCCGCGCTCGGCATGAGGCATGCGCAGATAGTGTTGATCGATCTCTTCCTTCAGCACGTCAGGGCCGTATCTGTCCGGTGCCGCGTACGCGATATTTGAAGGAGGTGAGCTGCTCGACGCCCACTGGCCCGCGCGCGTGCATCTTGCCGGTGGCGATACCGATTTCTGCGCCCATGCCGAACTCGCCGCCATCGGCAAATTGTGTCGAGGCATTGTGTAGCAGGATCGCCGAGTCGATCTCGGTGAAGAAGCGTTCGACGACCGCAGCATCCTCGGCGATCACGGCTTCGGTATGGTTCGACGAATATCTGCCGATATGGTCAATTGCACCGGAAATGCCGTCGACCAGCGCGACCGAGATGATCGCGGCCAGATATTCCGTCGTCCAATCCTCTTCAGTTGCCGCCTTCAGGCCGGGCTCAAGCTTGAGCACATCGGCGGAGCCACGGATTTCGCAGCCCGCCGCTGACAGCCCGTCGAGCAGCGGCTTCAGATGGGTGGAAGCGACCTTCGAATCAACCAGCAGCGTTTCGGCGGCACCGCAGATGCCCGTGCGGCGCATCTTGGCGTTGACGACGATGGATTTCGCCATGTCGAGATCGGCCGAGGCATCGACGTAGATATGGCAGAGACCTTCGAGATGGGCAAAGACCGGCACGCGTGCCTCGGTCTGGACGCGGGCGACGAGGCTCTTGCCGCCGCGCGGCACTATGACGTCGATATTGCCTTCGAGGCCGCGCAGCATGGCGCCGACCGCGGCGCGATCGCTGACGGGCACGAGCTGGATGGCATATTCCGGCAGGCCAGCCGCCTTCAACCCTTCGACCAGGCAATCATGAATGGCCTGTGACGAGCGGCGCGAATCGCTGCCGCAGCGAAGGATAACGGCATTGCCGGCCTTCAGGCACAGCGCGCCGGCATCGGCCGTTACGTTCGGCCGGCTTTCGAAGATGACGCCGATGACGCCGAGTGGCGTGCGAACGCGCTCGATTTTGAGGCCGTTCGGGCGATCCCAGGCGGCGATGACTTCACCCACCGGATCGGCGAGGGCAGCGATGGCGCGAATGCCTTCGGCCATCTCGGCAACGCGTTTGTCGTTCAATGTCAGGCGATCGACGAAGGAGGCGAGCATGTCCGTGCCCTCGACGTCCTTCAGATCCCTAGCGTTTTCAGATAGGATATGATCCTTGCGGGCCAGAATGGCGTCCGCCATTGCGTTCAACGCCTTATTCTTGCTCTCCGTGGCAGCGAAGGCCAACGGTCGCGACGCAGCCCGGGCCTTGCGACCGATATCGTTCATCAGCGCATCGATGTCGGGGCTTTGTGCGACGCTATCAAGCATGAGCTTCATCCTTCTTCAACTTCTCGGCCTTCGTCTTGACGGACGCGGTCATGACGAGGTCGTCGCGATGCACCATGGCGGCGCGGCCGGCATAGCCGAGGATCGCCGCGATCTCAGCCGATTTGCGGCCGGTGATCTGGCGGGCCTCTTCGGCGTCATAGCCGGCAAGGCCACGCGCGATCTCGCGGCCCGAAGGTCCGATGACGGCAACCGTATCGCCGCGGCCGAAATGGCCGATAACCTTGCGGACGCCGGCCGGTAGCAGGCTCTTGCCGGCGCCAAGCGCCGTGACGGCGCCATCGTCGACATGCAGTTCGCCAGCCGGCTGCAGCTGTCCGGCGATCCAGGTCTTGCGGGCTGTCACGGGCGTGCCCGAGGGCGCGAACCAGGACGAGCGCGCGCCGTTCTCGATCGCGTTCAACGGGCGGTCGGTCTTGCCGGAGGCGATGATCATGGCGCAGCCGGCGCCGGTCGCAATCTTGCCGGCATCGATCTTGGTGCGCATGCCGCCGCGCGACAGTTCGGAAGCGGCGCCGCCGGCCATGGCTTCGATCTCGGGCGTGATATCCGCGATCGTATCGAGGAATTTCGCCTGCGGATCCAGATGCGGCGGAGCGGTATAGAGCCCGTCGATGTCTGACAGTAGTACCAGGAGATCGGCGCCGGTCATGGTGGCGACGCGGGCGGCGAGGCGATCATTGTCGCCATAGCGGATTTCGCTTGTGGCGACCGTGTCGTTCTCGTTGATGATCGGCACAGCGCCGATCTTCAGAAGCTGGTTGATGGTGGCGCGCGCGTTGAGGTAACGGCGGCGCTCTTCCGTGTCGCCGAGTGTCAGCAGGATCTGGCCGGCAACGATATCGTCATGCGACAGGCTCTCCGACCAGGCGCGGGAAAGCGCAATCTGGCCCACGGCCGCCGCCGCCTGGCTTTCCTCCAGCTTCAGCGCACCGGAGGGCAGATCGAGCACGGAGCGGCCAAGCGCAATCGCGCCCGAGGAGACGACCAGAACATCGATGCCCTTGGCCTTCAATGCAGCGATATCCGCGCACATGCCGTCGAGCCAGGATTTCTTCAAGCCGGTCTTGCGATCGACCAGGAGGGCGGAGCCGATCTTGATGACGATGCGACGATAGCGGTCGAGCGGCTTGCGGGCAGTCATCCCTGCTGGTCCTCGTCCGCATCGTCGGAGCTCTGCAGGTCGCGATGGCGTACCTTTGGTGCTTTCGCCGGCCTGTCGGCCTCGCCCATGTTGGCTTCGACGATAACGTCGCGCAGCGCACGCAGCACTTCCGTCATGCCACGGCCGGTGACGGCGGAGATCTGGAAGGGCGTCTTGCCGCAGGCGCGCGCCAGCTCACGCGTCTTCTTCTTCAGCGTCTCTTCGTCCACCACGTCGATTTGCGAGAGAGCGACGATTTCAGGCTTGTCGGGAATGCTGTTGCCGTAAGCCTCAAGCTCGTGCTTCACAGTCTTGTAGGCCTTGCCGACCTTCTCTTCCTGAGCGGAGACCAGATGCAGCAGCACGCGGGTGCGCTCGACATGGCCGAGGAAGCGGTCGCCGATGCCCACACCTTCATGCGCGCCTTCGATCAGGCCGGGAATGTCGGCCAGGATGAATTCCTGGCCGTCGATGGTGGCAACACCGAGATTGGGATGCAGTGTTGTGAACGGATAGTTGGCAATCTTCGGCCGCGCACGGCTGACGGCGGCGAGGAACGTCGACTTGCCGGCATTCGGCAGGCCGACGAGACCGGCATCGGCAATCAGTTTCAACCGCAGCCATACGGTCTTTTCCTCGCCCGGCAGGCCGGGATTGGCCCAGTCCGGTGCCTGGTTGACTGACGATTTGAAATAGGCGTTGCCGAAGCCGCCATTGCCGCCGGCGGCGAGACGGAAGCGTTGGCCTTCCCGGGTGATGTCGCAGATCAGGGTTTCGCCGTCTTCCTCGAAGATCTGCGTGCCGACGGGCACCTTCAGCGTCACGTCTTCGCCCTTGGCGCCGGCGCGGTTCCGGCCCATGCCATGCGTGCCGATGGTGGCCTTGAAATGCTGCTGATAGCGGAAGTCGATCAGCGTGTTGAGGCCGTTGACGGCCTCAACCCACACATCGCCGCCGCGACCGCCATCGCCGCCGTCCGGTCCGCCGAACTCGATGAATTTCTCGCGTCGGAAAGAGACGCTGCCCGCGCCGCCGTCGCCTGAGCGAATATAGACTTTTGCTTCATCGAGAAATTTCATCTTACGTCCGTCACCCGGTGTCGGCGCATATCCCTTCGGATCGAATGGATTCGGAAAAGCCTATGCGCTCTTTATCGATTTCAGCCGCCCTTTGCGCATTCATGGGGACGCATCGGCTGGCCATTTACCCGTCATGTCGCCTTCGATATAGGCGCTTCGGGCTGAGGTCAAAGAATATCGTGCAGCCGACGTGTCATAACATCAAGAACAACGCGATTGGTGTAACGCTACCGCCGGCCGGGCCGGCGATAGCGGGTTTTCAAGGCTTCACGCTGCCTGCGAGAGCCGCAGCGCGCCCGGCATCAGCACGGTTTCGATATGCGGAACCATGGTGTTGCGGGCAAAGCTGTAGATCTCCGAGCATCCGGTGATCTCGAAGCCGAGCTTCTGCTGCAGCTTGAGCGACGCCGGATTGTCGGCGAAGGCGCCGGAATGGACGGCGACTTCGGGCATGCGGCGGGCAAAGCGTTCGAGCGCAGCCTTGACCGCTTCGGTCATGATGCCTTGCCGCCAGTAGTAGCGGTTCAGCCAGTAACCGAGGTGCCAGCGGCCGTGGCGGAGCTCGATACCGACGCAGCCGATATGGGCATCATCCCGCTCAGTGATGGCCAGCTGCCAGTCAAGGCCGAGGCCGGAGGTGTGCTGGACCAACCAGTCGAGCGCATCCTGCCGGTCATAGGGCGCGGGCACGCGGGCCAGCATGCGGGTAACGGCGAAATCGGAAAGCGATTCCGCGATCATATCGGCGTCGCTGAGCCGGTGCGGGCGCAGCGTCAGTCGGCCGGTCTGGATGACCGGCGCCGGGCCGGGCATCAGCATTCTGGCATCGCGGCGGGTGAGGGCGAGAGCGTTCATCTCATGCCTCCCCAGCTGCGCAACGACATCCAGGTCTTGCGGTCGAGCCTGTACCATTCGACCGGCACGGTGCTGCCGAGCGCCAGCGAAGCGGCAAGGCCGGATCCCTGGAACTGGAAGCCGCACTTCTGGACGACGCGCCTGGATGCGACGTTCATGACCCGGCAACGGGCGTCGATTTGGGCGACGTTTTCGCGGGTGCGGAAGACCATGTCGACGAGGGCATGGGCGGCTTCGGTCGTATAGCCCTGGTTCCAGTAGGGTTCGCCCAGCCAGTAGCCGATCTCGACGGTGTTGGGATCGCCCGTGGGCTCGACCCCGCAGCAACCGAGAAAGGCGCCGTTGTCGGCTTTGGTAATCGCATAGACGCACTTGCCAATCTCGCCAAGCTTCGTGCGTCGCACGAAATCGGCGGCATCATTGGTCGTATACGGGTGCGGCATACGCGATACCATAGTGGCGACGTTGGCGTTGTTGGCGAGATGGGCAAGGGCGTCGATGTCTTCTTCGTGGGGCGCGCGTAGAACGAGCCTTTCCGACAGTAAGACGGGGCAATCGGTCCTTAACCTATCCGGCCTCAGCCGTTCTTCGGGAGACCTTGATTGGTCTTCCCTTAACAATTCGCCTTGCATGGTTCAGTCCTCCTTGGTTGAGGGTAAAGAAAAAGGGGAGATGGCGCCCCATCTCCCCTTTTTTCTTGACTGAACCTTGTAGCGTCAGCCGGGTCGATGAGACGCCGGCTGTTTTAGAGCGCTACCGGCTTATTCCGCTGCTTCCGCTTTCGGCATTACAGACACGTACACGCGGCCATTGGCCTTCGTACGATAGTTCACGTTGCCCGCCGTAAGCGCAAAAATCGTGTGATCCTTGCCGAGGCCAACGTTGGAACCCGGGTGCCACTGCGTGCCGCGCTGACGCACGATAATGTTGCCTGCGATGACGGCTTCGCCGCCGAACTTCTTCACGCCAAGGCGCTTGGATTCGGAATCGCGACCGTTGCGCGAGGAACCGCCAGCTTTTTTGTGTGCCATTGGAGTTCTCCTTTAAACCTTGATCCCGTTACTTACTTGGCAGCCACGATGTCCGTGATGCGGACGACCGTGTGATGCTGGCGATGGCCGCGCGAACGCTTCGAGTTCTGACGACGGCGCTTCTTGAAGGCGATGACCTTCTTGCCGCGGTTGTGCTCGACCACTTCGGCCTTGACGGAAGCGCCCTTGACGAAGGGAGCACCAATCGCAGCGTCGGCGCCTTCGCCGATAACGAGGACTTCGGTGAATTCTACGGTGCCGCCGGCGGTGACTTCGAGCTTCTCGATGGTCAGCACGTCGTTGGCTGCCACACGGTACTGCTTACCGCCGGTCTTGATGACTGCGAACATTTTTTATCCTTTCATGTTCGTTCCGGCTCTCTCGCCATTAAGGACGAGCGGCCGTCTTTTTATCAGTCGAAACTTAGCAGGGATTCCAAAGGCTTGAGGTCCTCGAAAAGATCTGCCGGTGAAACCCCGCGCAAAGCGGGGCTGCCAAGGCGCGGACTTATCCACACCTATTGCGCCGCACGGGATATATAAGCGCCCCTAATCTGTCAAGGCAAAAGGATGAAAAGCTTTCATATTCGCCCTTGCCATCCCCCCCGACTGTCGCTATGTAGCCCTCCGCGCTCAAACGCGCCGACCAGCATAACCGGAGAGGTGGCAGAGTGGTCGAATGCACCGCACTCGAAATGCGGCATGCCTGCAAGGGCATCGTGGGTTCAAATCCCACCCTCTCCGCCATTTTGGGCCTTGATGCCTAGAACTCCTCCAAGCTTTCTCATTATGGCGTATGCGTCCAAGTCGCGTATCTACCGGGATAAATGATCGTTGAGCCGGCAACCGCGTTACGTTCGCTTGTTGCGATTCATCATGCTAACCAGCGATATTTTGTAGGATCGTGGGCCGAACCGATTGGCAGTTCGCTGCGCGGAGATTCGCGTAACCGCTGTGGTGGAGAGCTGCGCAGTTGCCAAAACCATGGGATTTTTCGTCAGTTGAATTCCGGAATTGAGCAAAAATGGAAGAGAAAGCTGTTTGTATCTCCTCCGTGGCACTCAAATCGCGTTGACTTTCAAAAAAGCTGATTTTTGGAATTCAATGTCTTTGGACTCTTATCGGTGAGAGCCAAGAGGGGTAGACTTCCAAAAATCGCATTTTTTGGTGGACAAGCTTGGTTGCTTCCTGCATGAGACAGGCAACCACATTTGTATGTCAAAAAATAGGGAAATTGGAAATCAAATGGTTGAGCGTTCCGGCTTAGATTTGTCAGAAGCAGTGGAATATCACTATGATGAGTTTCCGCCTAATAAGATTGACGCCAATCGCCTGATAATGCCGATCGCATCTGCATCGGCGGCTTTGGCGCGTTACGATCAGATGCTGAAGGGTATGCACAACAGCGAGATATTGCTTGCTCCGCTGCGGAACCAGGAAGCGGTGGTGTCGTCTCGTATGGAAGGCACTGTCAGCACATTGGACGAAGTGTTACGATATGAAGCCGACCAAGAGGAAAGCGGTGATGAGGCCGGAGGCCATTATCGTAATGAGGCTATTGAGGTATTCCTTTACAGCCGAGCGCTTGGCGCGGCCCAGCGCAGCATTGAGCAGGGAGCGCCGCTTTCCAGTTTTCTAATCAAGAGCGCGCATCGTGTGCTGCTTGGCTTTGGTAGAGGAGCGCATCTTTCGCCTGGAGAGTTCAAAACTGAACAGAATTATCTAGCAGATCGCCTGCGCCGGAAGGTGCATTTCGTTCCGATGCGACCGGAGCAGCTTCAAGACGGGATGGACCGTCTCTTTGCTTTTATTGAATCTGATGACTGGCAGATTTTGATTAAGACGGCAGTGGCGCATCTCGAATTTGAAGCACTACATCCCTTTAAGGATGGCAATGGCAGAATTGGCCGAATGCTCATTACTCTCATGCTGTGGAAATATAGAGCAATCTCGGCTCCGCACTTCTATATCAGTAGCTACTTTGAGGATCGCAGAGACGAATATATCGACCGCATGCGGGAAGTTTCGAAATCGGGAGCATGGACAGATTGGATCGTCTTTTTCTTGGAAGCCCTTGAAGAACAAGCGCAGAAGAACTTGGCAACTGCTGAGCGTATTCGAGACCTCTATGAAGATTTGAAACGCGAATTCCCGCAGATCCTAACGTCGCAATGGAGCACAGCTGCATTGGACTTCTTGTTCTCGCGACCAGTCTTCAGGAATAATGTGTTCACCAAGAAGTCTGGGATTCCGGAGACGTCTGCGCACCGTTTTACACGCATCCTTGCGGAGCGCGGCCTTATTCGCACACTAGAACCTGCCGCGGGCAGGCGCCCCGCTCTCTACAGTTTCGAGCCACTGTTACAGATTGTCCGGGAGTAGCCACAGTGTCGGCACATGGCACTAGGAACTTCTCGGACCCAGACGCAAAATTGTATGCCATCCTATCCTTCTCTCGCTATGAGACAGCCCGCGCCGAGAAACGCGCCGACCAGCATAACCGGAGAGGTGGCAGAGTGGTCGAATGCACCGCGCTCGAAATGCGGCATGCCTGCAAGGGCATCGTGGGTTCAAATCCCACCCTCTCCGCCATAAACATGTGTGTTATCATATAGTTATGATGTTTATGCTCGCAGCAAACGTCGTCGGCTCAGATTGACTGCGATGACAAATGATCATAGGGCCATGCTAAAGGCGCTACCCAGCAAATCTGCTTCTTGGAATTTAACTCAGATCTTGGATTGCCGCAGGCAAGCAACCATGGATGCGGATTTAACACGTTGCGACGGACATGTTAAACAAATCGAGTTTTTTAACTTATCAAGTCGCACATGTTAAACCCGTCTTACCGGCTTCCCAATCTGACATCGCTTCACGAGTTAGAAACCATCGAGGTTTTCAAGGCGCTCGCAGTGTCGCGCCCGAATATTTGCGTTCATTAGCTTTGTCGAGGATGGCTAGGACTTCAACACACCAGCCCGCGGCCCATTGCAGCGCATGGATGATCGGAAGCGACGTGTACCCATAAGTCTGGACGCGGATAGATGACCGCGCATGGTCGATCGCGTCGATGATCCTGCCCTCGCGCTGTTCGGCCGGCGTGAAGCAGATGATCATTTTCGCCTCGACGAGCTGTCCCGCATAGACCGGGCTCGCAAACGTGAAGGCGGCAACCGGAATAGGGATGATTCTCATCTCGTTTCCATAGCATACCGGGGCATTTCACTCGTCCCCTCAATTTTCGAGGATTCTCGTTTAGCCTATAGGGAGATACACTTACAAAGAGCAAACGGACGGGAGACATGCATGTACGGCCCTGACGATGAAGCCAGACATTTGCTGGAGACGTTACTGTTCACGTTCAAAATGATCCTTCACAATAAGGAACATCAGCGGCGGATTGCCCAAGGTTTTCTGGATGCGAAGCAGCTGATCGCCACGGACTATAGCGCTGAATCCAGAGCTCGACCGGCTGTCGAGGCGTGTCTCAAAAAATTCGACGCCCTTAAGGCTACGGAAGATTTTGCCGCAATGGGATGGATGTTGGCGGCAATCCAGGAGCGTTTGACCGAGGAAGATCTGCCAGAATGGGAAAAGCTCGAAAAGCTGGCAGACAAAGCAGTGTCATTCTTGCCTGTGAAGAAGCATCGTATCCAGTAAACCAGTGACCTGACCTCGTTTCTGCTTTGCCGTTCATGAAATCGATCTCGCCAGTGCTTTACGGACTAATTCTCGCACACCCTTAGTTGCACTATCAAGGAAACCTTCTAGTCGCTCCCTGTTAAGCTTGACTCTTCCCCCAAATGAGAACATTTATAGAACAAATTGAGGAAGACGCCATGAGTACCGCCGAGAAATTTATTGTCCTGCCGTATCGAAAGAACCGCGGCAACCTAATACCAGGCGAGATGCGTCAGGCATCGAGCGGGCCGTCCGCGGAGAAGATCGCGGCTTCCATGGCTTCCCGATTTGTTGGCGTTGCCGCTTATGCGGTCATGGTCGAGGACGAGACCGGCGACATGTCGTCGCCGCGCCTGCTGGCAAAGCATGGCGAAATCGCCGACCTGAACGCCGCCTGAGATTGACCGAAAATTTGAATTTGAACCACCGCAGCGATGTGGCGGAATGAGGACGTGTGACTATGACTGCCGAACCGATCGCCACTGAAGAACCTGAACTTGATCCGGTTGAAGCGGCGCTTGCCCTATATGGCGGTGACGCGCGCGCAACGATTGCCGCGGCCCTGGGCATGCTGCAATTCGTTCGCGGGCAGTTGGCATTGACGGAAGCGGCCATGTGTCACGGCTTTACAAGAGGCTTCACGCCGGTTTACGAGCCGGCGCCTCATCTCGAACCAATCCGAAGCTGATAAACCTGCGGGCCGTCATGCCCACGGCATTTGGAGGATGAGAATATGTATCTGCGAGAGAGATATTTCCGGGAAATCGGAATGTGGCCGACTGTCGATCTGCGCGACGGCTATTTTACCATCCTGTGCCCACAAACAGATGAGGAAGCACATCCCCTTCTGCGACAAGAAATCTTCCGGCTGCAGTCCGCCAACAAGTTTGAATATTTTTTCAAGGGAGAAGAGACGTTCAACGGCGTCGTTAACACCGGCCCGTCAAAAAACTGGCTCGAAATCGCCTGGTGTGAGGCCGCCGGCACTGCAGCCATTCTTTATAATGGCGAAGGTATCCCTTCTAGGGTGCAATGGTTCGATGGAACAACGCCGGATGAAGCGATAGATCAGTGGTGCGAAGAGTTCGTGGTTCCTTGGACCGAAACCTACGGCAGTAACGAACCTTCCACCCAGTAAATGCCAGAGAAAGCCGCAAGCCGAATGGATGTCATTTCGGCGTCCACGCTATCGTCCTATGCCAACGGCTCGTACTACGTCAAAATCGCCTGCGCGCACTGTCGCATCAAGCGCTTCTACGACCCGGTCGATTTGGTGCAGCTATGCGGAAATATTTCGGTTCGGCGCATCGCACGGCAGTTCCGCTGCGAGCAATGCAATAAGAAGGATTACCTGACCGCCGACTTGGTTAGCCCTCCATCGAAAGAGCTCGTCGGTATGAACGTGCGACGGCTCGTTCAGATCAGGATTATTCGCAAGCCGGTTTGGAAGGACGTGAAGCTGTAGGAGCTTCCGATCGCGGCGAGGCGACTTTCACGCGATTTCGATGAATGCTCGGTTCATCGGGAGGATGTAATGTCCAAGCCGATTCTGCAGATCACCGTTCTTATTGCTTTAACCGTAGCTCTTGGAGTTTCGACGCGAGCTGAAGCGACCAACACTCCCTGTAGCGGCCACAAAGGCAGCATCGATCACTGCCAGGGCTTGACCTTCATTTGCAACGACGGATCGGTCAGTGCGGGTAAGAAATCATGTGAGATTTATATGGGCGGAGCTGCCCTGCTCGGATCGACGCCGGCTGATATGGAACCGACGTCTTCAATAGATTGCTCATGCCGCACTGGGTCCTAATGTGTCGAGCCACCCGGCGTCCATTACTGCCTTACCGATCAAGGCAGAAAGAGCAATGCGGGAACATTTGGGGTCGACGAATCGCACGACAGTTCCGATGAGAGCAATGCAACGGGAAAGTCTATCTAACGGCCGACCTGGTGAGCGCTCCATCAAGAGAGCTCGTCGGCGTTAGCGTGCGACGGCTTTCCTTTTGTGCGGCCCACCGAAACATTGTTTCATTGATCGCGTAAGGGTGCCCTACGGCTTCAGTACCGCCGAGAAATTCATTGTCCTGCCGTATCGAAAGAACCGTGGCAACCTTGCGCCGGGCGAGAAGCGGCAGGCATCCAGCGTCCCGTCTGCGGAGAAGATTGCGGCTTCCATGGCTTCCCGGTTCGTTGGCGTTCATAAGCTCGTAGCTTCGATGCCGTTCTTCACGGCACCTCTCGATCTTGCGAACCAGAGCTATACGAGTGGCAGACATTGAAAGGGCGTTTCATGCTCATTTCAGGAAGGTCGCTTATCCCGCGGCTGTGCGAACATTTTCGCCCCCAACCGGACGTTTGCATGAGAGGTTCGTTGCCTAGCCTTCGAGCCCTGCCTCTCCCGCCATATTGGCTTTTGTTGCAGGCCATTATCAAGCGAGCTGATCCACCAAGAAATCGCCGAAAATTCCTCAACCCTCCGGAAACCGATAAACCACCTCCCCAAACGATCCAGTCGGGAAGACGTAGAAGAATTTCAGGTTGGCGGATGATTCGTTGCGGATGCCGTGTTCGGCGTTGCCGGGGATGAAGACGGTGGTGCCGGGCTTGACCGCCGTTTCCTGTCCATCGATCCGGACGATGCCGGTTCCTTCGAAGATGAAATAGATTTCCGATGGGTCATGGCGATGCGGCTTGAGCTCGCCGCCGGGCGCGAGTTCGGCGATGCCGGCGCTCATGCTGTCGGTGGGGGTGATGTCGCTGCTCAAGAGCGTGTGCCAGGATATGGAGCCGTGGACGGGGTCGTTCCATCCGTCGCGCGGTCGCTCTTCGGCTGTGGTGATAACGGCTTGCGATCGCTTGGTCATTTTGCCTCAAAACGTTGGGTCAGCAACCATGCGAGACGGTGTCGCAACCCTGGAGAATGTCAATTGGATGGGCATTCTATCCGTTGAAATCGGCTGCCGTTCGCCGGCTTTCGATAGTTTTCCCAAGACGCTATGAGGCGGGGCGGCAGGGGTCAAGCCATGCTGTGGTTAACAGAAGCGGGAAGGCATTCTCGCTCCTGCTCCTTGCCTCGAAGTTGGTCCTGAAACGCGATGCTCAGGTCCGACGAACGAAATCCGATATCAGGCTTGATATGGCCTCCGGCGCATCTTCGAAGCAATAATGACCGACGCCTGGGAGGCGTTCTATGGAGGCAGACGGAAAGATGGCGGAGAAGAGCGGCAGGAAATGTTCTGCATGCAGCGTCCGGTCCGCCTCTCCCCAGATGGCGAGCGCCGGTTTACTGCGGATGATAGACCCAGCCGCCGGATCGGGCGTTTCGAATTGATGTGTGCCGGTTGCAAAGCCCTTGGCCCAGCCGAGCGCGCCACGGCACTCGGCCTCGTTTGCAAAGGGCGAGCCATAGGCATCGAGCCAGAGATCGGTGATGACGGCGTTGTTTTCGAAGCCATTGAGCTTGAGTGTGCTGAGGATATTGAAGCCGAGATTGTTAAGCACCGGCCCCAGCGTCCCGTCGGCCTCGGCCTTGGCGATCCATTGGAACCAGGGCGATACAGCTGTATTGGCTGTCAGCCGATCGAGAAGATCTGGTTGACCGAAGAGCGTCGGCCCGTTTGCCGAGATGATGCGGTGGATGCGATTGGGATGACGCGCGGCAAAGCCCATGCCGACCGGGCCGCCGAAATCATGCATGACGAGGGTGATGTCGGTGAGGCCGAGAGCTATGATGAAGGCTTCCAGATTAGCGACGTGATCCTGCAGCCAATAGCTGCGGCCGGCCGGTGTTTCGCTCTTGCCGAACCCCATATGGTCGGGAACGACGACGCGGTGCGTGGGGCTCAGCGTCGAGATGAGATGGCGAAACAGGTAGCCCCAGGTCGGCTCGCCATGCAGGCAGAGAATGATCTCGCCATCGCGCGGGCCTTCATCGACGTAATGCATCCGAAAGCCCGGTGCGTCGGTGAACTGTGGTGCGAAGGGAAATGTGCCGGCGAAGGTCGCATCAGAGGGAATCACGGTTGCTCTCCTAATGTGGTTTTAGTTTGAAACTATGATTCCAGTATCTCTTGTGGTTTTAGTTTGCAACCGATATGTTGGGCTGATGCTGCGGGCGCTCATTCGCGTTCCTGGAGCGACACGGACGAATATGCGTAAACAGGCGAAAGCAGGGCAGCATGGCCAAGAGAATAAGCCACAAGGATTCAATGTGCGGGGTGGCGCGGCCGCTGGATGCGATCGGCGACTGGTGGTCGCTGCTGATCATCCGCGATGCCTTTGATGGCCTGCGGCGTTTCGGGGAGTTTCAGAAGAGCCTCGGCCTTGCCAAGAACATTCTCTCGGCCCGGCTGCGCAATCTCGTCGCTCACGGCATCATGGAAACCGTGCCAGCCTCCGATGGCGGCCCCTATCAGGAATATGTACTGACACGGAAGGGGCAGGGCTTGTTTCCGCTGCTGGTCGCGCTTCGCCAATGGGGCGAGGATTTCTTCTTCGAGCCCAATGAGCCGCATGTGACGCTGGTCGACAGAGCGACAAAGCTGCCGGTGCGGCGGCTGGAATTGCGGGCACAGGATGGGCGGATGCTTATGGCGGAGGATACCGTGATCGTGTTGCCGCCGCTCGCCGCCGGTGAGCGTGAATAAGTTAGCCGTCAAAGTTTTTGCCTGCCCTTTAGTGGAGTTTACTCGGCGACCGGGCATTCGGCGCAGAAACGCCGAGAAAAAGTGAAATCGGCGTTGTCAGAGGATTGCCTGAGTGAATGAAGGCTGGCGTACCGGCCCTGGAGCAATAGTTCGGTCACGGCCGAACTATTGCAGGCGTCATGTCGGCTACACTGGAACTCTCAAAGGAGAGTTTGCAATGTTGACAAACGCAGCCGAATTCAACGCAACCGAGAGCGATCGCGAGCATATCGAAATCAAGCCCAGCGTGCTTTATGTCGGCACTCCCGTCGTGCTGATTACGAGCCTCAACCCTGACGGCACGACAAATATCTCGCCGATGTCCTCGTTTTGGGCTCTATATGATCGAGTCGTTCTGGGACTGACATCAACCAGCAAGGGCCAGGAAAATCTCCTGCGCGAGCGTCAGCTGGTGCTGAATTTTCCGTCGCCGGAGTTGTGGCCCAAGGTCGAAGCGATCGCGCCCACCACAGGCCGCGATCCCGTTCCCCCGCACAAGGGAAAGATCGGCTATCGTTTCGAGGCCGACAAGTTCGAGGTCGCCGGTTTGACGCCACACCCTGCCGATCTCGTGCGGCCTCTGCGCATCGCTGAATGTCCGATCCAGTTCGAGGCGGAGGTGGTGGCGGCGCATCCTCCCGGCGCCGAATGGCCTTCGGAGCGTGCCGAAGCCTTCTCCATCATCGAAGCGAAGGTTCTTCGCGTCCACGCACACAAGAATATCGTCATCGCCGGAACCAATCACATCGATACCAGGAGATGGAGCCCGCTGTTTTACGTGTTTCGACATTATTTCGGCACCGGGCCGGACCTCGGACGCACTTTCAAGGCCGAGAGATGATGCATGCAATTTCAGACGACGCCATGTGAGACAGCATGCGAGTAATGCATGGCGTTCAGTCCGCGCGCCATAGAGTGGTGTGGAGCTGGCAGGGTCGCGGGAACCAAAAGCGAGACATTTTATTCAATTGCTGAACGCTTGTGTTGCAGATTTTACACGACTATCTGAAAACGAGCGTGTGGCGTGGCGTGACGCCGCTACTTTTCGCTGTACTTTCTCAGGGATCTGCTATTGATCGCATCAGGCCCATGATCGGCTACACCGTGTTCAGGTGAATCTTCATGAATTTTGACCGACATGCTGATTGAGCAAGGCGCGCCTTGCGCAAGCGGATGGCTTTGACTTGGTAGTTTGGATGTCCCCCGCAATTAGGTCTTTCTCCTTTAAGACCTTCACCTCTGTCGCGCTCCTTTCTTCGGCGCTGGTTGCATTTTCCGCGACCGCGCAGGAACAGCCCGCTCCGGCGGCTGCCAGTATGTCGTCCGGCGCCGGTTCTGCTCCGAGCGCGGCCCCTCAAACAGAAGAACAAAAGCAAGCACCTCAGGCGCGCGTTCAGAAATTTGATGATTGGTACTATCGCTGCATCGACGGAAAGGCGGCGGACGGTTCGGCATTGACGAACTGCGAAGTTGCTCAGATCGCAACGGTCAAGCAGGGCGACCAGGATGTGAACATATTGACGCTGGCGGTTGCCAAGGTGCCTGCTCCGGCCGCAACGGACAAAAAGACGGCAAAGCAGTCACCAGCCGATCTGGTGCTGACGACGCTCGTACCGCTCAACATGTACATTCCCGCCGGGCTTGGCATCGATGTGGCGGACAAACCCGTCGTCCAGTTGGCCTACCGCAACTGCAATCAGGCCGGCTGCTGGGCGCAGCAGAAACTGGACGGGAAGATAGTAGCCGCTCTCGCCGAGGCGACGGATGGCACCGGCCATGTGCAGATGATGAATGGCCAGAAGGTCAACATCAAGTTCTCGCTGAAGGGATTGTCGGCGGCGCTCGATGCGCTGCAGAAGGCCGCTTCGAACTGACCGGGGCAGACTTATGACGTCAATCTCGCGCGCGGCGACCGCGATAGGCGGGCTTTTGGCAGCGGTTCTCGCGGCTTCGGCCGCCGTCGCGCAGACGCCGAGCGACGACTTTGCGCGCCGGCAGGCACAGGAAGCTGAGCAGCAGCGGCTGCAGAGCTTGGGCCAGATGACGCCGAAGCCTTCTCCGGCCGAAGTTCAGCAGCCTGCGGCTGCTGGCGGCGGCAAGTCCGGCCCGTGCTTTGCCATCACCCATATCGAGGTCGAGGGCGTCAAGCAGTTTTCGGCCGGCGCGATCGACAAGGTCACGGCTCCTTACGCGAACCGCTGTGTGGGCGTCGGCGAGATTAATGCACTGCTGCGCGACCTGACCCATCTCTATCTCGACAAGGGGTTTGTCAGCTCCCGTGTCTATGTGCCGGCGCAGGATATCGCCAAGACCAAGGTGCTGCGCCTCGTTGCCGTCGAAGGCACGCTTGCAGACATCTACATCAACGGTAAACCGGCGCCAGATTCCGGTGCGATGGGTTCGGGTATGATCGCCACGGCCTTTCCCGGCATGAAGGGCAAGATCACCAATCTGCGCGACATCGAGCAGGGTCTCGACCAGATCAACCGCCTGACCTCCAACAATGCCAAGACGGCGATGCTGCCCGGCAAGACCGACGGCACCTCGATCCTCAATATCGAGAACAAGCCCAACCACCCCTGGCATCTTTCCTTCGGCAACAGCAATCTCGGTCAAGAGCAGACGGGATACTCCAAGAGCTCGGCCTCGATCGGCTACGACAATCTTTTCGGCATCAACGATCAGTGGAATTTCGGCTACGAACATACCGGCCCGGATTATCCCTGGCGCGACGATGGCCATGGCAAGAGCAATAGCTATTCCGGCAATGTCAGCGTGCCCTATGGCTACTGGACCTTTTCCGCCAATGGCTCCTGGTACGAGTATGACAGTTCCGTTCCGGGCAATTTCGGGCCGCTCAATACGTCAGGCGACAGCAAGCAGGTCGGTATCGGCGCCGATCGGGTGATTTTCCGCGATAAGGATTCGATCACCACCTTCAACAGCGGATTGACCTATAAGGAAACCAACAATTTCCTGCTCGGCAACAGGATCGAGGTCGGCAGCCGCAAATACACGGTCGGCGATCTCGGCCTCTCGCATTCGCGCCGCATGCTGGGTGGCCTCTGGGTCTTCGATCTCTCCTACAGCCAGGGGCTCAATCTCTTTGACGCCGTCGCACCTGGCGATGCCGGGGCAGGCAACGCAGATCCCCGCTTCTCGAAGTTCACGGGCACGATCACCCTGACGCGACCTCTCCAGGTGGCGGAGCAGCATTTCGAGATCAATTCGATCGTCACCGGGCAATATTCGCCCGACAACCTGTTCGGGGCCGAGCAGATCTCGGTCGGCGGCTACTCCTCGGTGCGCGGTACGCGCGAGACGATGCTGTTCGGCAATAACGGCTTCTTCATCCGCAACGATCTCATCTGGCGAACGCAGCCATTTGCCGAGAATGCCCAGCTTGCGAAGATCCTCGGAGAGTTCAGGCCTTATGTCGGTCTCGACTACGGGCGGATCGCCCGCCAAGCCAGCTACCAGATTTCAGGCGGCGACATGCTTGGCTGGACGGTCGGCGCCAAGCTCGCCGGCGGCAATGTCAATTTCGATATGGGCTATTCGGACGTTCTCGGCGGCACAGTCAGCCGGCGAGACTCCGGGCTTCTGTTTGTCAGTACATCAGTGAGGTGGTGATCATGAGCAATCACATCGGCATGTCGGCGAAATCAGTGTTTTCGAGCGCTGCTTTGAGACAGGTACATCGTCTCGCCCGGCAATCGGTCGCCCTCGCGCTTAGTGGCCTTCTGGTCTTCCAGCCAATGCTGGCCAATGCGCAATCGGTTTCGGCAAGCACGACAGCGCCGGCCGCCAATCAACCGAGTGTTGGGGCTGCGCCCAACGGTGTGCCGCTCGTCGATATCGTCACGCCCAACAGCACAGGCCTGTCACATAACAAATACGACAACTTCAGTGTCGGCACGCCTGGCCTGATCCTCAACAACTTCAATGGGGAGGTCGGCACATCGAATCTCGGCGGTGCGACGCCAGGCAATCCGAACCTGAAGACAAGCGGTCCGGCGAGCGTGATCCTCAACGAGGTTACCTCAGGTAACCGTTCGGCGCTCAACGGCCCGACCGAAGTGTTCGGTGGTCGGGCAGACGTGGTGATAGCTAACCCAAACGGGATCACTTGCTCGGGCTGCGGCTTCATCAATACGCCACGCGCCACGCTGACGACGGGCATTCCCAATATCGGTGCTGATGGAAGCCTGACGGGTTTCACCGTCAATAGCGGCGATGTCACCTTCGAAGGGGCAGGCGGCAATTTCGTGGCCGCTCCGGGCGCTGTCGATCTATTCGATGTCGTCTCCCGCCAGATCCATGTCAACGCGCCGATCTATGGCAAGTCCATGCGCCTGACGGGTGGCGCCAGCCAATACAATTATGCCACCGGAGAGGCGACGGCGCTGACCGCCACCTCGGGCACCCCGGAATATGCGATCGACGGTTCGGCGCTCGGCGCCATGCAGGCCGACCGCATCAAGGTCGTCGTCACGGAAAAGGGCGCCGGCGTCAAGATGAGCGCCGATATGGCCGCCAATGCCGGCGAACTGTCGCTGTCGGCCGACGGCAAGATTTCGATTGGCAATGCGTCCGCACGCGACGGCGTCACCATCACCTCGAAACAGAAGGTCACCGCTGCCAAGGTCACATCGAGGCAGAAGGTCGCGATCCGGGCCGATCAAGGCATTACCCTGCAATCGGTTGCAGCGGATAGCGATATCGTGCTTGCAAACGGCGCCGGCCTGCTCAGCGTCTCCGGCGACGTCAACAGCGGCACGACCGTGCTGATGAGTTCGGGCGGCGGGATTGCTGCCGGCGGCGTTACCGCTGGCAATGGTGCAGCGACGCTTGTCGCCAGCTCCGGCGATATCGCGATTGCCGGCGCTGCCAACAGCACCGGCGACCTCACCCTGACTGCCACGGCCGGCTCGATCTCGGCCGCCTCGCTGTTGAGCTACAACAATCTCGCTCTTACCGCTGGTAATAGTCTTGCCGTTTCCGGCAATGTCCTGGCGCAGGGCAATGTCAGCGCCACTGCGCGGTCAATCT
This sequence comes from Rhizobium sp. P28RR-XV, assembly GCF_012641385.1. Lineage (NCBI taxonomy): Bacteria > Pseudomonadati > Pseudomonadota > Alphaproteobacteria > Hyphomicrobiales > Rhizobiaceae > Rhizobium > Rhizobium sp. P28RR-XV. Next base: position 19,453 of record NZ_JABAIG010000013.1, on the reverse strand, counting down.
CCACCGGCATGGTTGTTTCCGGCATTAACGTTGCTGCCACCAGTGCCGATCCTAGCGGGAGTGTCGTTCTTGGCTCCGCAGGCAACTTGAGCCTGACGGCAACCGGCGGCAATATCGCCACTGGCAATCTGCAGTCGGGCGGAAGCCTCAACACCAGTGCGACCGGCAATATCGCGGCGGGAAATATTCAATCAGCCGGCAATCTTACCGCGACCGCGACCTCGCTCACGGCCGCTAACGTTACCTCGCATGGCGGGCTCACCGTTAACGCTGCGATGAACGCGAGCGGTCAGATTCTTGGAGCGGGCAATATCCTGATCTCCGGGGCTGGCATTCAGGCGACCGCTATCGCGTCCGGCGTCGACTTTGCCTCAACTAACGCGGCTGGTGGCAACATCGTCCTAGGTGCGGCCGGCGCACTCGATCTGAAAGCTGCCGCCGGAACCATCACCGTTGGCACGTTGCTGTCGGCCGGCAATCTGATCGCCCAGGCTTCCTTGCTGCAGTCTAGCAACCTCACCAGTCACGGCAACGTCGCTATTGACGGCGGCATGCGCGTCACCAACCAATTGCTCGGAGCCAGCGATATCACCATCAATGGCAACGCCAATGGTGTCAGCGCTGGTTTGCTTGCGTCTGGGGTCAATTTTGCCGCGACCAAAGCCGCCGGCGGCAATATCGTGCTGGCAGGTAGCGGTGATCTGACGATCAACGACAGCGCTGGCGCCATCCAGGCAGGAACCGTGCTGGCGGCAGGCGCGATCAACGCCACCGGTCAGACCATCACTGCTGACGCGATCACCGGCAGCAAGAACATCATACTGACCGGCGCCACCAGTGCGACCGCCGGAAGCGGCAGCGTGAAGATTAGTGGCCAGGTGCTTGGCGGCGGCGATGTCGGCATTACCGGCTCGAGCATTGCCGCCGATGCCATTGTCTCAGGCGTCGATATCGCCGCCACCAATGCGGCGGGCGGGCGCATCACCCTTGGTCCAACGGCCACGGGAGCTGGCAATCTGACATTGACGACCGCAGGCGCGATCAGCGCCGGAACGCTGTTGTCTGCGGGCGATCTCATCGCGAACGGCTCATCGATATCCGCCGGCAATATCTCCGCGCATCACAACATGACGCTTGGCGGCATCGTCAGCGTCAGTGGCCAGATTCTCGGCGCCGGCAACGTGCTGATCTCAGGTCAAAGTTTGTCGGCACAGACGCTTGTCGCTGGTATTGACTTCAATGCCACCAATGCCGCCGGTGGCAATATCGTCCTTGGTCAGACCGGCGATTTGGCCGTGAACGTCAATGGCGCCGTTGCGGCATCGACCATACAGGCCGCGGGTGCCATCGGCATCAGCGGTGCATCGGTCTCCGCAGCTTCAATCACCGGCCAAAAGGATATTAGCCTTTCCGGCGGGTCAGCCGGTGGTGTCGCTGTCACCAGCCAGCTGCTCGGAGGCGGTAATGTTGGCATCTCCGGCTCGAGCATTAAGGTTGGTACTGCGGTCTCGGGTATTGATTTCGCGGCAACGGCAGCCGCTAACGGGAACATCGTCCAGACGACAAGCGGCGATCTAACGCTTGCCTCAGCCGGCATCATCAGCACTGGCACGCTGCTCTCGGCCGGCAAACTCAATGCTACCGGCTCGACCGTCACGGCCGGGACCGTCACGGCGCATGGCGATGTGACGCTTCGGGGTGCTACCAGCGTTGCCGGCCAGATCCTGAGCGCCGGTAACGTGCTGATCACTGGTCAAAGTCTGGCAGCGCAGACCGTCATTGCGGGCATCGACTTCAGTGCAACCAATGCCGCGGGCGGCAATATCGTTGTTGGACAGCTCGGGGACCTGACGGCTCAGTTGAGTGGCGGGTTCTCGGCATCGACGATGCAAGCCGCCGGTGCCATCAACGTCAATGCCGCGACCGTGACGGCCGATACCGTCACTGGTCATCATGACATTACCCTTTCCGGGACAACGACCGTCAATCAGCAGATCTTGGGTGGCGGCAACATCGGCATCTCCGGCTCGAGCATTCAAACTGGGGCTATCGTCTCCGGCGTCGATTTCGCAGCGACGGCTGCCGCCAATGGGAATATCGTCCAGACGACAAGCGGCAACCTGACGCTCGCTTCGACCGGTGCGATCAATACCGGGACATTGCTGTCGGCCGGTAGTTTTTCCGCCAGCGGCACGACTGTGACTGCGGACGCAGTCACAGCGCATGGCGATATCACGCTTAGTGGCGCGACCAACGTTACCGGCCAGGTTCTCGGCACCGGCAACATCCTGATCACGGGCCAGAGCCTTTCGGCCCAATCTGTCGTCGCCGGTATCGACTTCGACGCGACCAATAGGGCAGGCGGCAATATCGTCCTTAGTCAAGCCGGCGATCTGACCGCCCGGCTCAATGGCGGATTGTCTGCATCGACAATGCAGGCCGGCGGTGCCATCAACGTCAACGCCGCTACTGTGGCGGCCGATACCGTCACCGGCCACAAGGATATCGCGCTTGCCGGTACGACGACCGTCAACGGACAAGTCCTTGCCGGTGGAAGCATCAGCCTCTCAGGTCCGAGCATCGCAGCCGGGGCAATCGTCTCCGGTGTCGATTTCGACGGAACGGCTGCCGCCAACGGCAACATCGTTCAGACTTCGAGTGGTGATATATCCCTGAGTTCCCCGGGCAGTGTCACTATCGGCACGCTGTCGTCGGCAGGCAATTTGACTGCGCAAGCGAGCGATCTGAGCGCGAGCAGCATCACAAGCCACGGCGCAACCGATCTGGCGACCAGCGGTCGCCTCGACGTCAGTGGCCAGGTCCTATCGGCCGGCAATCTCTCGATCGATGGCGCCAGCCTCAACGCCGGACTTCTGGTCTCCGGCGTGGATTTTGCGGCGACCGCAGCCAACGGCGGCAACATCGTGCTTGGAGGGGCCGGTAAGACGGACCTCACCGTCTCCGGCAATGCCACGGCCGGCACGATCCTGTCGGCGGGTGATATCACGGCAAAGACGGCCGACCTCCAGGCGGGTAGCGTCACAAGCCACGGCAATGTCGGCATCATCGGTAACGTCGATGTCAGCAACCAAATCCTGGCCGCGGGCGACCTCACCATCAATGGTGGCAGCATCAGCGCGCCAACCCTGATCTCGGGCATCGACTTTGCCGCCACCAACCGCGCCGGCGGCAACATCGTACTGGCATCGTCTGGCAGCACCAATCTTACGGCCTCCGGCAATATCTCGGCTGGCACCATCCTTTCGGCAGGTGGCTTCACGGCGAAAGCGGCGGATCTCATCGCCGACAGCATCACAGCTCATGGCAACGCAGACATTGTCGGCAGTGTCGATATCAGCAACCAGATCATTGCTGCCGGCAATCTCACGGTTAGCGGCGGCCACATCAACGCGCCGACGTTGATCTCCGGCATCGACTTCGCTGCCACCAATGCCCGTGGCGGCGGTATAGTGCTCGGAACTGCCGGCGATATGAATCTGACCGCGTCTGCGGGCATCACTGCGCAGACCATGCTGTCTGCCGGCGCTATCAATGCCAGTGGGTCTGCGATTGTGGCCAATACCATGACCGGGCATGGCGACATTACCCTTGCTGGAAGCAACAGCGTCAATGTCTCGGGCCAGCTCCTCGGCGCCGGCAACGTCTTGCTCTCCGGTTCGACCGTCCAACTCGGTCAGGCAGTTACCGGCGTCGATTTCGCTGCCACTGCGCGATCGTCAAACGGCGCCATCGCTCTCGGATCAAGCGGCGATCTCACCATTAACGCTGGAAGTGCATCGGCCGGCACGCTGATCGTCGCAGGCAACCTCAATGTGGCGGCAAGCGCCTTTACAGGCGGCAACATCACGGGCCACGGCGCGGTCTCGATCGGTTCGGCCACCAGTCCTGGCGTGGTCAGGATCAACGGGCAGCTCCTGGGTGCCAACAACGTTTCGATAACCGGATCTGCCGTCAGCGGCAACGTCATCGCGGCCGGGGTCGATTTTGCGGCAATGGACCAATCGGGCGCCGGTAACGTCATTCTAGGCCAGGGCGGCAATCTCGCGCTCGCAGCCACCACAGGCGACATCTCTTTCAACAGCCTGCTTGCTGCCGGGACGATTACGGCCAACGCTGCGAACAATATCAGCGCTAATGCCGTCGCCCATGGTGATCTGTCGCTCACAGCGCGCAACGCCATCACGCTCACCGGCCAATCGCTTGCAAGCCGCAACGCCAATCTGTCCGCCCGATCGATAACGATCGACACGCTGGTCTCAGGTGTCGATTTCGCCGCCACCAATGCTGCGGCCGGCGGCAGTCTGATGCTGCAGCGTACTGGTGCAATGACGCTGTCAGCCTCGAGCGGTAGTATCAGCGCCAATTCGCTACTTTCGGGCGGCAATCTTGCCGCTACGGCGGCGCAGAACATCGGTTACAATAGCCTGCAGAGCTTAGGCGACGCTGCGCTTACAGGCCCTGGCGCCATTGCTTATACCAGCACCACCCGCGTTGGAGGCAACCTAACCCTCAATACCGGAACGCTGGATCTCTCCGGCAGCAGGGGCAGCCGGATTGCCGCCGGTGGCTCGCTAATCGTCAACGCTTCATCCGCCAATCTCTCGGGAAGCAATCTCGTCTTCGGCGGCCTTACCCTCAATCTCTCCGGCGGTGCCGATCTTTCCAATGCGCAAGTCAGCACCGTTACCAATGCTGGCGGTTCTGGCGACATCACCATCTCCGCTGCAGGCCTTGCCACCACCGCGGGCACTTCGCTGCTTGCCGCGCATGACCTGACGCTGAACCTGCCATCGTTGGGCAACATCGGTCAGCTTGCTGCCGGCAACAATCTGACGTTCAACGTCGCTGGCGACTTCTACAACAGCCCGTCAGGCCTCGTCTTTGCGGGCAACAACGCCAACCTCTTCGTCGGCGGCACGCTCACCAACGACCAGGGCGCTATCCTCGCAGATGGCGGGTTGACCATCCGGGGAACGACCGCCGGTCAGCGCAATGCGGCAGTCACCAATGTGTCCGGTCTTATTCAGTCCGATGGTGACATGTCGATCCTGACCAACAATCTCACCAACAGGCGATCGACGACGCCGACCTGGGTGACGGGTCAGTTGGTCTCCTCTGGTGCTGCCGTCGGCACCTTCGTGCTTAATCCAGCGGTCGCGGGCCAACCCTTCGCCTATCTGGAATCGACCGACCAGAACATGTTCCAGCTTTATGCGGGGGTCGATCCGGGGCAGTTTTCTGACTATCAGCCGCTGTTGTATTCGGTCGCAACGCTTGCCGACGGCACCTCCTATCACGCCTGGACCTGGGTCAGCGGCAGTGGCCCGACGGAAGTGCGGCCGATCTTCGACTGGATCAAGGCTCGCGTTCCCAAGGATGCCAACGGCAATCCGATCCTCGATCCCAACAATCCGTCGCGTTATTTCATTGTCGATGAGGTCGTTCGCAATGGCTCGGACACCAGTACGACCTACACTTGGGATGGCAGCGCCAATATCAACCAGTCGGTTTATGAGGATCGGTTTACGGCACCGTTGAGCCCCGAGGCCGTGATCCGCGCCGGCGGCAATCTCACAGTCGATGCCACCAACCTCACCAACTCCTACAGCCGGATCGAGGCGGGCGGTGGTGCGACGCTCAAGGGATCGACGCTTACCAACGAAGGCGTCGTTCTCAATCGCACCACGACGCTGACCTGTAGCGCTCAAAGCGCCTGTTCGGCCTACAACGCCGATGGCACGGCCGATCCTTCCCGCAATATCGCCAACGGCACGTCGATCGTCTCGGGATCGCAGATTATCGGCGGCGCGGCCGGCACGCTCAAGGCGGCCGGCGCCCTGAGCCTCAATTTTGGTACGATCAACAATACGTCGCTCGGTTCGACGGGCGGCGGCGCAGCCGTCAGCGCGCCTTCGACATCAAGCGATCCTCTGTCCGCGCTTAACGGTATGACGGCCGGTGGTGCCTTGTTCAATGTCAATGCCGCACTAAGCAGTGTCGCCTCAAATGGCGGCGCCAGCGTCGGTAGTGGCCCATCGCTGGCAGGTGGCAGCGCGACGATCGCCGGTGGCCCGACGGTCAACGGCAGCGGCCTGACGGCAGCCGTCGGTGCTTCGGTGAGCAGCAACGGTGTGACGCTTGCGAGCGGCCCTTCGATCAGCTCGGGCACCCTGACGACCGGCGGCGCTGCGATCAATCCGAACAGCCTGATGGGCAAGCTCACCGCTGCTCTCGGCAACAGCGGCAACCTTGCCCAGGTACTGCAGGTCAATGGCGCGGAACTCGCCTCGCTTGCCAAGCCGCAATCAGGCGGCGTTGGCGGCACCGGGCCGGGCCAGGTCTTCCTGTTCGAGACACGGGCGGCTTTCCTCGATGTGTCGAAGTTCTACGGCTCGAGTTATTTCATCGACCGCGTCGGCTATACGCCCGAGACCAAGGTTCCCTTCCTCGGCGACGCCTATTTCGACAATCAGCTCGTAGACGAACAGATGCGGCAACTGGTGGGCGATGGTCTTGGCGCGGGGTCCTTCATCCCCGGCAACAATGCCACCGACCAGATGAAGACGCTGCTCGACAACGGCGTCGCTTATGCCGAGGCGAACGGGCTTGCTCTCGGGCAAGCACTGACGCCGCAGCAGGCGGCATCGCTGACCCAGTCGATGGTGATCTATCAGACTGAGATCGTCGACGGCGCGCAGGTGCTGGTGCCGGTCGTCTATCTCTCGGCCGCCGATAAGGCGAAGGTCAACGGCGGCGGCGCCGTCATCGCCGGCAACAGCGTTAACATCGATGCCGGCTCCGTCAACAATTCCGGTGCGATTGCCGCAGCGGATGGCATGACCATCAATGCCACCGAGATCAAGGCCAATGGCGGCACCTTCCTGACCGGCGGCAACATGAACCTCAATGCCACAAATGGCATTACCCTTGCCGCACAGACGATGACCATCGGCGGCCAGAATGTCGTCAACACCAATGCCGGCGTGTCGGTCGGCGGCAACCTGCAGGTCGCCGCGGGCGGTACGCTGAGCTTAGAGGGCAGCAAGATCGCCGCGGGTGGTGCAGCCCAGCTATCCGGCAACAATGTCAATCTTACCACTGTCAAGGTCGACAACGGCGGTCAGCAGAATGCGACAGGGGCACGCGTCAACGCCGGTGGTAATCTCATCATTGCGGCCAACAACGACATCAATGTCATAGGTTCCTCTGCCAAGGCCGGTGGCGATCTCAAACTTAAGGCCACGGATGGAGCGGTCAACATCGTCTCGACCGATGTCGCCCGCAAAACAAACGATGGCTACAGCAAGACCACGAGTACCGATCAGCAAGCCTCGCAGCTCTCGGCTGGCGGCAACCTGCAGGTCAATGCCAACACGGGTGTCCTGATCTCTGGTTCTGACCTGACGGCCAAGGGTGACGTTGGCCTGACCTCAAACGGTGACATCAATGTCACGACGTCGCAGAACCAGTCAAACTCGACCTTCGGCAAAAATTCGTCGTCCGAGCTGACGCACAATGGTTCGACCATTACGGCCGGTGGCAATCTCGTCGCCAAGTCGACCAATGATATCAATGTCATCGGCTCGACGATGGCGGCCGACGGAAAACTTGGCTTGCAGGCCGGTAAGAGCGTCACGATCGCTGAAGCGATCGATAGCGCCACCCTCGACGTCAAGAGCTCCAGCAAGAAGAGCGGCTTCTTCGGTTCGACGAAGGAGAATGTTTCCGGACATCTGGAGACCACGACGGCGATTGGGTCTTCGGTTTCGGGGAAAGGCGGCGCCGCGATTATCTCCGGTGGCGATACGACAGTCTCCGCCTCCAAGATCACGGCAGGCGACGACACGCACACCTCCGATTTGAACATTCTGACCGGTGGCAATCTGATCGTCAGCGCTGGCAAGGATACTGAAACTGAACACGACAGCGCCAAGCGCAAAGGATTCCTGCGCAGTGGGAGCTACAGCTATGACGGCTATAATGAAGCGACGGTCGGGTCACAGCTTTCGGCTTCCGGCGACGTCACTCTCGACGCCGGCAAGGCGGCGGCCATTGTCGGCTCGAAGGTCAATGCCGATGGCTCCCTAAATATCTCCGGTGAGAGTGTCTCCATCATCGGTGCCCAGGAGAAGCATCAGTCCGACAGCAAGCGCAAGGATTCCGGTCTCTTCGTCGGGTCCGGCGGCGGCTTCATCTCACTTTACGGCAAGAACGAGAAGCAGGGCCAGCAATCTTCCACGGATAACGTCGGCTCAGAGCTTACGGCCGGGAACGACGTCAACCTAGCGGCGAGGGCAACCGATCTCAACATCATGGGCTCGTCTGTCAATGCCGATCGCGACATCAATGTGTCGGCCGCTCGCGACGTCAACGTGACCCCGGGCGCCGAGAGCTCGTCACAATCCGAACAGCAGAAGAAATCCGGGTTCGGCTTGGCACTTTCCGCCGGCAATGGCGGCTTCTCGGTCGGTATCGGCGCGCAGTCGACGAAGGACAGCAAAGCGCAGCAGTCCGATACCAATGCAGTATCGACATTGGCGGCGGGTCGTGATCTCAACATCTCGGCAGGCAACAATGTCAACCTGCAGGCAACCAGCGCTTCGGCCGAGCGCGACGTCACTCTCTTCGCCGGCAAGGACATTAATCTGCTCTCGGCCAATGACGTCACCAATTACGAGGAGGTACATGAGAAAACCTTTGCCGGTGTGACCATCTCGGTGACCAGCCAGATTGGCAAGGCGGCCGATAGCATCATGAACTCGGCCGAGCGTCTTTCCGACAGCGGTGGCGTCAATGCGGTGACTAATACGGCCATTGCCAGCCTCGGTTTCTATGAGGGCTACAAGGGGCTGAAGGGCGCCTATGAGGCGCTGACCAGCACAGACCCTAAGGTTGCAACCGGTCTTTCCTTCAGCATCGGCATCAATGCCGGCGTCAGCCACCAGGAAAACAGCTGGTCCTCGTCATCCTCGACCCCGGTTGTGACGGATATTCGTGCCGGCCGCTCCATTACCATGGAGGCCGAGAAGGGCTCGATTACCAGCGACGGCGCGCAGATCCTAGCCGGTTACGACAAGAACGGCATACCCACGATTCCAGGAGATGCGCTGACCGGCGACATCTTCCTGTCAGCAGCGAATGGCGACATCAACCTCAACGCTGCCGCGGGCACGTCGGATTCGACCAGTTCGAACAAATCCTGGAGCGCCGGCGTCGGCGTCAACTTTGGTTGCACCAGCAAGGGCGGCTGTCAAGAGACCGGCGTCGGGGTCAACGCCTCCTATGGCAAGGGCGGTTCCGAAACCTCCGGCACCAGCCATACGAACACGCATGTGAGCGGCACCGGCGATGTCACCATCGTCACCAACGATCTCGCGCTTAGGGGGGCGACGGTCGGCGGCAATTCGGTTGCGGTCGATGTCAAGAACCTGACGATCGAAAGCCAACTGGATACGCAGAAGGCCAAGGCTGATCAGTTCAATGTCTCCGGCCAGATCGGCTTCGGAAACACCGGCGTTTCCGGCACCGTGCAGAAGGCCAGAGGCGATGCGGTGCTCGTTTCCGAACAATCGGGCATTCATGCCGGCACCGGCGGCCTCAACATTGATGTCAGCAGCCAGACGTCGCTTGTCGGCGGGCTGATTACCAGCCAGGCGACGGCGGACAAAAACTCCTTCTCCACCGGCACCCTGACGGTTGCGGATATCGACACGCATTCGACCTGGAAGGCCGAAACCTATGGCGGCGGAATCGGGACTGGCGGACTGACCATCGCTCCGCCCGTCAAGGCCGGCGAAAACGAGACCGGCAAGGCCTATTCTGCCATCGGCGGTAATATCGGCATCACGATCACCGATCCCGCGCATCAGGTGCAGGACATCGGCACGATCCGCCGCGATACGAACAACACCAATACCTCGCTGCCCGGCTTGCCGGACCTGCAGAACATCCTGCGCGAGCAGTACAAGACCCAGGCTGATCTGCAGGCGGCGCAGGCGACTATGGCTGGGCTTGTTGGCGATATTGCCAGTGAGTTCTACAAGCAGGCCGCTCTGAACCAAGACCAGACGGGAATGGACTATTGGAAAGAGGGTGGGGTCGGCCGCGTTCTTCTGCACACGATCGGCGCCGGTATTCTCGGCGGTGTCAATGGTTGGGAGGGTGCGCTCAAAGGTGCTGCCGGTGCTGCGACCTCTGCACTGGTGACACCAGCCATTGCCGATCTCGTCGATGGCATGCTGAAGGACAGCACCCTGTCCGATCAGGACAAACAGACGCTCGCCGCCCTGCTTGGCGAGAGCCTGTCTGCTCTGGCTGCCGGCGCTGTCGGTGGTGGCGAAGGTGCCTCCTACGGCGCCGCGCAGTACCAGTATAATTATCTCACGCATAAAGAGCGTGAGGAGTTCGCTCGAACGCTGGCCGCTTGTGAAGCCTCTGGTGACTCTGACTCCCCAGCCTGTAAGCACAAGGAAGAGCTTCAGACTCTGTCGCTTAATCGTGATAAGAAGCTGTCGGATTGCGTCGGAAATTCTTCGGCAGCCTGCGTCGAGGCCCGTACCAATCTGCGGATAGCTGCGGCCGAGTATCTCGACGCCGCCCTCGCAGGAAATGGCGAGTCCGATGAGATGTCGCTTCTCGATCGACACATGGTGTTCCTGGACGCCTGGAAATACGCAGACAGCAATGATGCGCAAAACGGTCAGGACTTCGGTGATATAGAATCCACTCTGAAGAGCGATGCAGCCAAAGCCCTGCTGACAGGTTCGAAAACTCAAATTGCCAGCATCATCCGCGACCCAATCATGCTCGGCGCCATTGCATGGGGTGGCTGGGGCAATGCCAAGACCACTATTGGAGACGTTGCGGGCCCGTTGCCGGACAGCGTCGCTGGCCTGCCTGAAAAATATGTTCGTGTCATCGATAATGCGGGCAACGTCGTCATCGTTGGTCCAAATGGCGAAATCTATCGCGATATTGCCGCCGCCCAGCTGGCGGCCGTGACCATAATTAGGACAGACTGGCCTGAACTTAGTGGTAGTTTGCGTGAGGCCTCTAATGCTGCTAGTGCTGCTTTGGCTGGAAAAGGCAAGATCAATTATGGAATTGGTTCGTTTAATAGCGAGCAGACGATGGTTATGGGTGAGGCTTGGGTGGGGCCGGGATATCGCACTACTTCCAGCGGGTACTATGAGAGTGCCGACGGCCTCAGGCAATTTAGACCGCCGAGCTTCAAACCTCAGCTTGGTAAAACGCAAGCGAATTTTGAACAACGACTTCCTGGGCAGACGAAATGGGGGGCTAACGGTCATGTGGATGTTATCCCATGAAGGCTGAGGTAAAGCAGTACTCGATGGTTGGAGGTGAGTTCTCCAGCTACTGGCCAGATGATGTAACGGACTTTTGTATAGGAGCTGATGTAACGGTTGGCCCAGAAGGTGTCCCCGGGGGGGACATCTTCAGCTTTCAGGTCTGCACTCCTCGTTGGCTTGCACACAGTGCAGGGGGGAAGCCATGCTTTATTCGTCATACAATTTTGATGGATGAATATGATGAAGATGTGTTGAAATCCACAGTTAGGAAATTGGTCGAAAACACGACCGGTAATTCATGGGAAGAGATTGCGAAGAAATTAGCCCGCTACATGTTTTGGGAGTTCGAGGACTACCAAGCCTGAATCGGCTATTTTTGGTTCGTGTGGTCCCGAGCACTCAACGACATACTGCCTTCAGATTGGAGGGGCTCGTCGGGGCAAAATCATACATTGAGGAGCTTCGCTATTATTTGCGCACAGACGGCGAATCCAAATATGGAATCGCCGCCGCCGACATCGAGCGCCTCGATATCACGCGTTGATCCCGCCATCACTTATTCTGGGACCTTATGACGAGCTTGAAGAACGCGTACCCTCACCCGAAACAAGGACGTCGCGGCACTCACACGATCCAAAGCCATTCGAGGTTTGGTGTAGTGTGATCCCAGGCCTGTCAGCACTTTCAGGACGTTAAGCGTTTCGTCATGGCTACAATTATGCACCCTCTCCAGAAAATCTCGTTGTCATTGTTTTTCGTTGGCGTCGCTTCGGCGTCCATTGCAGCTCCCTCTGCCAATTTGAATATCGCGGCCGCTTCGCTTTTCATGGAAGTGCAATTCAGCGAGACGACTGGAGGTGAGGCCAAGCGAGGTGCGGAGCCATTGCCCCTTGCACCCTCGAACAAGAACACGCAGCTCCTCACCTTAGGCGATCAGCAGGCGCATCAACACAAATGGGACGACGCGCTCGCCACTTACCGGGCTGCGCTGCGGGAAGATCCGTCATCGGTCGCTCTGCGGGAAAAGATATTCTCCGTCCTGCTCATTCAGAAAAAATATGAAGACGCCATCGCCCAGGCTCAACAAGCGATGTTGCTGATGCCTAAATCGGCCCAGCCGCATATTTGGCTAGGGTCCGTTTACATGCTTCAGGTCGATTTCAAAAAGGCCGAGGCCGAGATGAATCAAGCGGTCCAACTCGATCCGAAGGCCTCGCAGGCCCATTGGTATCTTTGGTTAATACTGGCGACCCTAGGCAAGACGGAGGACGCCGTCTCCGAATTGAAGACCGCCATCGATACCGATCCGACGCACGCGATCGTGCAAAATCCAGCGCTCCGGAACGCTCGCCTTGGGCTCCCAGGTCATATCGATTATGAGGATATCGCCTATCGTGAATGGGTTCGCGTTGATCCGGAGAATGTGGCGGCACATCTCACACTGGCCCGCCATTTGTCGCTGAGCGTTTCCGATGCCACAAAGGAAACGCTGGCAGAATATCGCGAAGCACTTCGCCTTGATGGCAACAACGTCATCGCCCATCTCGGCATCGCCGATAACTCGAGGGGATCACCCAGCGCGGACGCTGAGGCCATCGCACATTACCGCGAAGCAATTCGCCTCGCTCCTGGAGATCTGGATGCCCGAATTCGGCTGGGTGTTAAACTCAAATCCGCCAGAAAATATGAGGACGCTGCACGAGCTTACTTTGACGCGATATCAGCGTTTCCGAACGCCTATGAGCCGCACTTTTTCCTCGCCAGTCTCTATGAGGGTGAGAAAAAATGGAATGAGGCGCTAGTTCAATACGAGGCCGCGACGAGGCTGCATCCGAAGCATCATGCCTATCACCGAAGCGTGGCCGATATCTACCAGGCTCAGGGCAGATCCAGCGAAGCTATTGATGAATATCGGCTCGCGGTTGCGCAGGATCCCGCCGATACGTCGGCCAAAGACGGATTACAGAAGGCATTGCGCGCGACAGGGCGCATTGCCGAGGCAGATGCCGCAAACGCTGAGGATATCGTTCGTATCAAAGCCGACATTGCTCGCAGCCCCGACAGTGCTGACAACCATGACACGCTTGCCAAAGCTTATTTGCAGCAGGGTAAGCTTGAAGATGCTATCGCTGCGTTTCGAGAAACCGTGAGGCTACAGCCAACCTTCTCTAGTTATCACGAAGATCTCGCAATTGCCCTGCGCGACCATGGTAATGTGGACGAAGCGATCAAGGAATTGCGCGAGGTCATCCTTCTCGCACCAATGTCGCCGAGACCTTACGTCGAACTATCTGATTTGTTGCTGCAGTTGGGCAGGTTGAATGATGCTGTTGAGAACTACAAGACGGCGATCAAGAATGTGCCGGAGGACTCCTCCCTTCACGCTAATCTGGCTCTCTTGCTTGAGACAATGGCCGACCGCGAAATTGGCGATCAAAAATTTGCGCTGTTGCGCGAGGCCTGCGCTGAGCTGATTTCTGCCAGTAAATTGCCTTTCGCTGGAGCAGATCTCGACTCACGGCTGCACAAGATCGGTCTGTCACTTGGTTCAAACGGTCGTTGTGCAATGTAATGGGATTTGATCTGAACTGTTCAATAATGATCTGCTCCAGTGCACGAGAACCGTGCCAACGCCTGACTGACCGCCTTTTGACCGCCGCTGCGCGCTGCAGATTATCCTGCACTGTGCTACGCGCAATTCCTAACACGACGGCAATCTCACGCGAGCTGGTTCCGCTTGCCGCAAGCCGCAGCGTAACCGGTGTTCCGCTCCCACGTTGCCCTGTCTGGACTAATCTGTGATCGGCTTTCCATGGCCGAGCAACGGGAGTTTCGCCATGGAGAGTACATTGGAGCTTCTCACGACCAGGAAGACTGGGCGTGAGGTTCATCGGCATTGGCCAGACGACATCAAATCACAGATCGTTTCGGAAAGCCTGCGGCCAGGCGCGATGGTGAATGAGGTCGCGGAGCGACACGGTTTGAAGCCGAACCACCTTTCCACCTGGCGGACAATGGCGCGGCAGGGCATGGTAGGATAAAGCTTTCCAAGAACGGAGTGTTACTTTGAAAGTTCGGTGATTGAGCAAATTTCGCTTTTGGAGAATGTTTTACCTGTTGATCGCCGCGAAATGGTGTTCGGGCGTGCGTCGGCTAACTCATCTCTGCCGGCGCAGATCGAAGTTTTCAATCAAATGGCAGAGGAGGCAAAAATTGCTGAAGAAAGCTTAGGGTTTTTCGCGCAGAGCGCGCTGCTGGAGTGGTGCGGATAGGAGATGATGGCTTTGAGGAGTGGGCCTGACTTGGGTCACATCAGCGAATATCGATTCCCACAGAAGACAACGCGCAGACTACATAAGCGGGCTGAAATAGTGGGTGCGCGATGAAATTAAATAACCTATCCAAGAACGATCTTGAAATTATCAAGGATTGCTTGATCTTTTCGGAAGATGAACGCGTATTTCCCGGGTGGGAATTTGAAACGCTATTTGGAATTTCACGAGAGCGATTCAGCGCAGTTTCAAAGGAGTGGCCTGCTGTAGATTCAGAGAGCCAGGATGTTGAGATGGCTGTTATCGGCTGTCTTAACAATATACTTGGATATCTTCACATGAGTGACAAGGATTGGAAAAATAACTTCAGTTTCACTCCTAATGAGCTTTTGAAAATACTGAGAAATATTGAGTAGGTTCGGTTAATTATCTCTTCGATTATTTTTTATATACTTTCACAGCGAAGTACTTCTCATTCCTTACAGGATTTTAAAATTCGATCGATTGGTGTGCCATAAAGAGCGCGCACATTAATACTCAGGCTGGAAACCTTAACGGTAGCCGATATCGACACGCATTCGACCTGGAAGGCCGAAACCTATGGGGGTGGGATCGGCACTGGCGGGCTCACGATCGCTCCGCCCGTCAAGGCTGGCCAAAACGATACAGGCAAAGCGTATTCCGCCATCGGCGAGAATATCGGCATCACGATTACCGATCCGGCGCATCAGATGCAGGACATCGGCACGATCCGTCGCGATACCGAGAACACCAATACTTCGCTGCCTAGCCTGCCGGACCTGCAGAACATCCGTAAGCGCCGTCTCTGTCCCATTGGGTCTGCTGCTTTTTGAGCATAGCTGCGCATGCGAGAAGTCTTCCAGTCGTATCTGGAAGCTGAATGATGGAAGATGGATTTATTGGCCGCTACGAAGTTGTGGAGCCGCGCCGCGGTAACCGGCGTTGGCCGGATGATGTGAAGTCTCGCATTGTAGCGGAGAGCCTTGAGCCTGGTGTGCGCGTGGTGGATGTCGCGCGTCGTCACGGCGTTATCGCAAACCAGCTTTCCGATTGGCGACGGCAGGCGCGTCAGGGTCTTCTGGCGCTGCCTGCGGAACTGATGCCGGCCCGATGATAGCCGCTTACTCGGGCCAGCTTTTGTGCCACTCGCGATCAAGAGGGAGCCGCAGGAGGCTGGCG
The DNA here is from genome assembly GCF_012641385.1 of Rhizobium sp. P28RR-XV. Classification (NCBI taxonomy): domain Bacteria; kingdom Pseudomonadati; phylum Pseudomonadota; class Alphaproteobacteria; order Hyphomicrobiales; family Rhizobiaceae; genus Rhizobium; species Rhizobium sp. P28RR-XV. Next base: position 3,651 of record NZ_JABAIG010000013.1, on the reverse strand, counting down.
ATGCTTTGCCAATCCAGGAGCCGGCGGCAGCCCCGTCGGGGATCATTACGTTGGAAATCGGCTCAGACCTTGTGATGCGGGTTCCCGGCGATGTGCCGGTTGAACGTGTGGCGGCTCTGGTGCGAGCCATGCGAGGGACGGTATGATCGTCGCGGGCCAACGCCTGCCTATCCTGATTGCAACGCGGCCGGTGGACTTCCGCTGTGGGCATCAGGCGCTGGCTCTGATGGTGCAGACCGAGTTGAAGCTTGATCCGCATTCGGGGGTGACGGTGATCTTCCGGTCGAAGCGCGGGGATCGCCTGAAGATCCTGGTGTGGGATGGCACCGGAATGGTGCTAACCTACAAGATTCTTGAACATGGAAACTTTGCCTGGCCCAAGGTTCAGGATGGAACGATGCGTCTTTCCAGGGCTCAATACGAAGCCTTGTTCGAAGGGCTGGATTGGCGACGGGTTATGGCGCAACGGGTAACAGCGCCGACTGCGGCAGGATGACTCAGCCGTCCTGTTTTTGTATTGTTTTATTGGGTTTTTCTGCTTCGATTTGCTATGAAGCTGCATGTCGCAGCCGATCGATCCTAGCCAGTTCCCGGACCTTCCACCCGAGGTGGTCAAAGCCTTTGCGGCGATGCAGTTCGAACTGTCGGTCGAGCGTGCTGCACGTCAGCATGAGCAGGCTGTGGTGGCCGAAAAGGACGCGTTCATCGCCGAGTTGAAGGAACTGATCGAGAAGCTTGAGGGGCAGGTTCACGACTATCGGCGCACGAAGTTCGGGCCGAAATCGGAAAAGCTCGATCCGGCGCAGATGGAACTGGCGCTGGAAGACCTTGAAACGGCGATTGCCGAAACACAGGCGCGGATCGCCGCCGTCGAGAAAAAGATCGAAGCCAGCGCATCCGATCCGGAAAAGGTCGTTCCTCGCAAGGAGCGTAAGGCCCGTGCGCTGCCCGAACACCTGCCGCGGGTCGAGAAGGTGATCGAGCCCGAGAGCATCGTTTGTCCCTGCGGTTGCGGCAACATGGTCCGGATCGGCGAGGATCGGACGGAACGGCTCGACCGGGTTCCGGCGCGCTACGAGGTGATCGTCACGATCCGCCCGAAATACGCATGCCCCAAGGGTCGAACGGGCGTCGTCCAGGCCAGAGCGCCGGCGCATCTCTTGGAAGGGAGCTGGCCGACGGAAGCCCTTCTGGCTCAGATTGCCGTCTCCAAGCATTCCGAACACATGCCGCTCAACCGGCAGGCCGAAGTCATGGCGCGACATGGGGTGCCGATAGACCGCACGGTCCTTTCCGATTGGATGGGGCGCACGGGCAGCGAAATCGCACCGGTGGTAGACCACATGGCTGAACGGCTGCTGTTTGAAAGCACGCGGCTCTATGTCGACGAGACAACAGCTCCGGTTCTTGATCCGGGGCGAGGCAAGACGAAGACCGGTTATCTCTGGGCCGTGTTGCGTGACGACCGCGGCTGGAACGGTTCTGCACCGCCGGGCGTGGTGTTCCATTATCGACCTGGGCGTAAAGGCGAATATGCCGCTGAAATCCTCGACGGGTTCAACGGCACGATCCAGGTCGATGCATACGGAGGCTATTCTCATCTGGCCTCGTCGGACCGGATGGGTGGCGACCCCTTGAAGCTGGCTTTCTGTTGGGCGCACGGGCGCAGAAAGCTGATCAAGGCCACGCCAAAGAGTGGATCGCCCATCGTCGACGCGGCGCTGGTGCGGATCGCCGCGCTCTACAAGATCGAAGCCAGTATCCGGGGCTCAGATCCCGAACATCGCCGGGCAGTTCGACAGGACCTATCCCTCCCGCTGGTGGACGAGTTCTTCACCTGGCTGGCAGCGCAAGCCAAGCGCGTCTCACGCAAGTCCGATCTCGGAAAAGCCCTGGCCTATATGCTAACGCGGCAGGACGGCTTCCGGCTGTTCCTGGACGACGGCCACGTCGATATCGACTCCAACCTGGTGGAAAACGCGATCCGCCGACCCGCCATGAATCGCCGCAATGCGCTCTTTGCGGGCCACGATGAAGGGGGCCGCAATTGGGCCCGGTTTGCCAGCCTGATCGGCACTTGTAAAATGAACGGCGTTGAGCCTTACGCCTATCTGTGCGACCTCTTCACCCGCCTCGCAAACGGCCACCTGGCAAAAGACATCGATGCCCTCATGCCCTGGGCCTATGCCGCACGCATCAAGGCCTCACAATGAGCTCGTCAGATACTATCGGGTGAGCTCACATCCGGCCCTCCCGCAAGACTATCAAGCTGCTGCAACTGATAAATCAATGGGTCGTGGACGGCGCATACGCATGGAGCGTTAGAGAAATATGATAAAACTGGGAAGAAACATTTAGGTGAATACGATCCTAAAACTGGAAAGCAAACAAAGCCCCCGAAACCTGGTCGAAGTACAAAAACGTGAGGTGCGCGATGGGAATTTATTTCGTCATTAACATGTTCCAAAGAGAGGGCGCTAAACTCATGAACATGTTACAGCTCGAACACAGTGATCTTCAATTTCTTCGGGAAACGTTAAACGTACCTGATGAGGATCCGTTCCTATATGGAGAGTATCAAATTAACGCAGAAGCTAACGAAAAGCTTTTTCAACGATATGGGTTTAAATTGGACCTGGAGAAGTATGACTGTTTCGCGGGTTATAAGTCATCCTAGCCAACATCAAGGCCCACAAGGGTCTAAAGGGAGCATACGGCCCTCTGCCTGATGACGATTCTTCGGATAAAACCGCGAACCCAACCAGGTAAAGGGGCCGTTTATCTCGATGTGATCCTAGCCAGATATATAGCCGACGCAGTCGACAAGGGCGGCTCGATACCCGCCGCGATCGACGGCGCTCTTGCACAGATCGCCCGAACCAATGCAGGAACGGCTGCAATCCTAGAAATCGCGGGAACCGTAGGCGTTGCCTCTCTATGCAATGTTGGCACCTCAGCCTGCATTGCCGCGATCGCCACCGCAATGAATAGCGCCAACCATTTGCATGGCTATACGGAGACGCTAATAACGGGCAAGGAAGCCGATTCACTTCTGGTCTCGGCCTTTAAGAAGCAGAACTATTCCGACGAAGAAGCGCAAAAGATCCAGGCCGCGATCGATCTCGGTCTCGTTGCAGCGAGCCTGGTTACCGCTGGTGGCGAGGCAGTTGCCATCCGCTTCCGGGTCAGTGACGCTGCTGATAGCAGCGTGCGTTCCGCCGTCAATAATCTTGAACTGAATCCGCAAACAGGGGAGTTTGTAGCGGGAGGCGTAGGAGCGCCTAACAATCCGCTCAGGGCAGATGCAATTGACCGGAATGGCAACCGCATGCTGCTCGACCAGGGCCAAGCACCAACATGCGGTCATAATTCCTGCGGTATGGTATTGGATACCTTGGGACGGTCTTTCGATGTGGAAGCGATGATCGCTAAAATTCCGCCTACGGACGAGGGGATTTTTTCTCAGGATGTTGCTAAACTCTTAAAAGATCAATAAGTTAATGCTTCGGCTTATAACTTTAGAAGTAAGCGCTATTTTCCATGCGCATTGGCGGCTTCGTCACGGCTAAATCGCCCTCGTATCGGGAGCGGTATGCAGCTCTATTAGGCCGCGGAGGTGCCGGAGAAGTTGAACGGTAACAGGTCGCCGAT
>NZ_JABAIG010000012.1:0-179392 GCF_012641385.1 Rhizobium sp. P28RR-XV | reverse complement strand
GAAGATCCTTTTGGCGAAGAATCTTCAATTCAACCACATCATTCCGTTCTCACCATTAATGTCGTGTACCGTGGGCAGTGATAAGCTGAACCGCTCTATCTCTTTGTTTTCTCGCAATTCCGGACGGGAAACCGCTACGCATTTTTCCTGGAATTGCTTTAGTTCGAGACCGGCTTTATCACATCCATGATCCGTTTCAGCAGGATTTGCGGCCGGTAGTCCGCCCAGGCTGGCGTCAATCCCATTCGCACGACAACCAGATTGGCGGAGGGAACAATGGCCACCGTCTGGCCGTCGTGACCGCTCATCCAGAACGTATCTGCAGGCAGGCCGAATTGCGCATTCGAGCCGCCGGGACCCGCAAGCCAGGCCTGAACCTGAGAATAGACTCCTTCCGACGCCTTCGTCGGCGTGCGCATGGCGCCGACGAAACCTTCCGGCAGCAACCGATGCCCATTCCACACACCATCCTGAAGCAGGAACTGGCCGAAACGCGCCCAGTCACGAGCATTGGCGTAAAGATAGGAACTGCCGACAAAGGTCCCGCGCTCATCGGCCTCCAAAACGGCGCTATACATGCCGAGCGGGCCGAAAAGCGCTTCGCGCGGATAGGCGATGGCTGCACTCAGATTGGGCAACCGATTCATCCAGAGGCGGGAAAGAAGGGTTGCCGTGCCGCTCGAATAGCTGAAACGCTCGCCGGGCGCTGCGACCTGACGCGCACCGGCCGCGATGCTGGTCGTATCCGGATCGAGATAGAGCATGCGGGTCACGTCGGACACGCTGCCATAGGACTCGTTGAAGACGAGACCGCTCTCCATGGCAAGGAGATCGCTGAGCTTGATGTTCTTACGCTCGTCCACGCTCCATTGCGGCAACAGATTTTGATCGTCGAAAGACATGCGTCCCGCCAGCATCAGGCGACCGATGATGGCAGCATTGACTGTTTTCGTCATGGACCAGCCGATGAGAGGTGTCGCCTTGTTGAAGCCGTCGCCATAACTCTCGGCGACGACATGCCCCTCTTTGACGACCACGATCGCCCGCACGGCCGGCCCGGCGAGATCCGGATTGGCGACGATATCGGCAAGCTTCGCGCCCTGCTCGCCTTGGCCGACGTTGACAGCATCTCCATCCGGCCACAACGCATCGCTCTTCGGTGCCTTGATCTTGTTCAGGAAGACGGCGCTGCGTGCCGCCTGCAAATCGCCATCGGGCACCGACGTGCAGCCGAGTGCGCCACGATAAAGCGCATAGTTCGGCGCGAACAAACCAAGGAAGCGGGCGGCCACCACGCCTTCGTCACGATCGACGGAAACCCGAATGAGCTTCAGCGCCGGATTGCCGGGGGCCTGCACATCTTCTTCCAGCACCTTGTCCGGATCGCGCTTTGCCACGAACGTATTCGAGCAAACGATCTTTGCGGCATAGCCATCACCAACCCTGAGCAATTCCGGCGGGTAAAGGGAAAGCCAGATGGCTCCGCCGGCGACAATGATCAGCAGCAAAACAATAAGAGCCCCGATCACTCTCGATATCAAACGCATGTCACATACCCTCCAAAAAGTACGCGGAGACAATCAGGAAACGCAGCAATATGAAAGGCCTATGATGGCTGCGGAACCTTAAATATCCGCAGGGGTGCTTTTCCGCCGGATCTGCCAACAGCCCGCGTCATCAGACTGTAGCATTGCCGGGTTACACGCCTTGAACTTCACAAATCGGTGACAAGACTCAGATGACGGAATTCGCCCCGGATGCCGGTCTCCAAAAGAACCGGAAACTCAAGGACGCTCTCCTCCAGCATAAGCCGCTATCCAAGGCCGGCCTCTCCGAGCGCCTCTTCGGAATGCTGTTTTCCGGCCTCGTCTATCCGCAAATATGGGAAGATCCGGATATCGACATGGAGGCGATGGAGCTTCAGCCGCATCACCGCATCGTGACCATCGGTTCCGGCGGCTGCAACATGCTCGCCTATCTCTCGCAAAACCCCGCCTCGATCGATGTCGTGGACCTGAACCGCCATCACATCGCACTCAACAAGCTGAAGCTCGCCGCCTTCCGCTTGCTGCCCGGTCATGCGGATCTGGTGCGTTTCTTCGGCATGCCTGATGTTGCCGCCAACAGCCAAGCCTACGACCAGTTCATCGCATCGCGCCTCGACACGGCAACCGCCGACTATTGGGACGGTCGCGATCTCTATGGCCGCCGCCGGATCACGGTCTTCAACCGCAATATCTACAAGACCGGTCTTCTCGGCCGCTTCATCGGCGCAGCCCATGTGCTGGCGCGCCTGAATGGCGTTCGTCTCGCCAAGATGACGCAAGCCCGCACCATGCGCGAACAGCGCCAGTTCTTCGAGGAAGAGATCGCTCCAATCTTCGACAAGCGAGCCGTTCGCTGGCTGCTCGGTCGCAAAAGCTCGCTCTTCGGTCTCGGCATTCCGCCGCAGCAATATGACGAACTCGCAAGCCTTGCGGGCGACGATTCCATTTCCGCCGTGCTGAAGCACCGTCTTGAAAAGCTCGCCTGCCATTTCCCGATGCGCGACAACTATTTTGCCTGGCAGGCGTTTGCGCGCCGCTACGCAGCCCAGCACCAGGGTCCCTTGCCCACCTATCTCAAGCCGGAACACTATGCCGCGATCCGCGCCAATGCCGACCGCGTTGATGTGCATCACGCCAATTTCATCGAGCTTCTGGCCTCCAAACCGGCCGCCTCGCGCGATCGCTACATCCTGCTTGATGCCCAGGACTGGATGACCGACGAACAGCTCAACAATCTCTGGGCCGAGATTACCCGCACCGCGCGCGAAGGCGCCCGCGTCATCTTCCGCACCGCCGCTGAAAAGAGCATCATCGAAGGTCGTCTTTCTCCGGCGATCCGCGACCAGTGGGTCTATTTCGAGGAGCGTTCGCAGGAGCTCAATACACGCGATCGCTCGGCAATCTACGGCGGCTTCCACATTTACGGGAAAAAAGCGTGAGCCAGGCGGATACGGGCATAGAAACCAGCGACAGCAACCATGCCAAGCTGATGGACGGCATGTACCGCTATCAGCGCCACATCTATGACCTGACCCGCAAATATTACCTGTTCGGCCGCGACCGCACGATCGAGCATCTGAATGTACCTGCCGGCGGTTCCTTCCTGGAGGTGGGCTGCGGCACCGGCCGCAACATGTTGCTGGCCTATCGCCGCTTCCCTTCCGCTCGCTTCTATGGCTTTGACATCTCCCAGGAGATGCTGATTTCGGCGCGAAATAATTTCCGCGGTCTGAAGCAGATGCCGGATTTTCGCGTTGCCGATGCCACGGCCTTTTCGCCCGCTGATTTCGGGGTCGGCGGGTTCGATCGTGTGATGATTTCCTATGCGCTGTCGATGATTCCTGACTGGAAAAGCGCAATCGATGCTTCGCTCGATGCCGTCGCTCCTGGCGGTGAGCTCCACATCGTCGATTTCGGCCAGCAGGAAGGACTGCCGGGCTGGTTCAGGGCGCTTCTGAAGGGTTGGTTGAAGAAGTTCCACGTCGATCCGCGCGCCGACCTCCTGACGGTGCTTGAAGACAAGGCTCGGGCGCGCGGCATGTCCGTGAAGACCGAAAGGATCGGCCGCGGTTATGCCTGGCGCGCTGTGGCAAGCAAGCCCGGCGCGTGAGTGGCGGCAGATTCCAGCGCAAAATCCGTCAAGGAATGCACCAAGCATAAGAATTTGCTTGAAGATAACGCATTTTTTACGTTGATATGGTGAATAAAGTGGCAGGACCAGCCGGCAACGGTATGGTCTGCCGCTCTTTCGGATTCTCGGGGACCATAGTACGGAAGCCAAGCCTTGGGGCAGCAAGATCACTCGCGCCATAACGGGTTACACATGCGCCGGCTTCTGGCATGTCTACTGCCGCTCGCCCTTTTCTTGAATGGCTGCACGACGGGCTATGACGCCCTCTCGACAGCCGCCCTTCCCAAGACCAGATTCAGCGATACGAAGCCGCAGGATTTCGGCCGCGACCATCCGCAGCGCCACCCCATCCATGGCATCGACGTTTCCAAATGGCAGGGCGATATCGATTGGAAAACCGTGAAGGGGTCGGGTGTTGCCTTCGTCTTCATCAAGGCGACGGAGGGCAAGGACAGGATCGATCCGCGCTTTACGGAATATTGGCAGGAAGCCAGTGCCGCTGGGCTTCTGCACGCGCCCTATCATTTCTTCTATTTCTGCTCCACCGCCGACGAACAGGCCGATTGGTTCATCCGCAATGTGCCGAAGGATACGATGGCGCTTCCGCCTGTAGTCGACGTCGAATGGAACCCCGGCTCCCCGACCTGCAAGACCAGACCGGCTCCTGAAACGGTGAGAACGGAAATCAAGCGTTTCATGGATCGCCTCGAAGCCTACTACGGCAAGCGCCCGATCATCTATACGTCAGTCGATTTCCATCGCGAAAATCTTGTCGGCTATTTCAAGGATTATCACTTCTGGGTCCGCTCGGTCGCCAAGCACCCGAAAGAGACCTATGCCGATCGCAGCTGGGCCTTCTGGCAGTATACGTCGACGGGCGTTATTCCCGGCATCAAAGGTCCGACCGATATCAATGTGTTCGGCGGCTCCACGCAGAACTGGCAAAACTGGGTGGCGGCAGTAGAGAAGCAAGGAAATTCTTAAGGCCGACTCCACTTCACTCTTGCTTATGTCACAATCTTCTGTGAAAGCGACCCTATTCTATCTCCTAGGAAGGATCGCTCATGGATCGTCACACCATTCGGCGCAGCGCTCTTGCGTTGCTCTTCGCTTCAGCCATGACTGGTACGGCAATGGCTCAGAGTGCGGCTCCCGCCGCAGCCCCGAGCGGGGATGGCGCCAACGCTCCGAAGGTCGCCTGCGGTGGCGATCTCACAAGCTTCTTGGCAGGTGTGAAAGCTGAGGCAATTGCTGATGGCGCGGATGCAACCGCAGCCGACAAAACGCTGGCCGGCGCGCAGATCGACCAGAAGGTTCTCGCCATGGACCGCAGCCAGGGTGTCTTCCGCCAGACCTTCCTCGAATTCTCGCAACGCACCGTCAGCCAGGGCCGTCTCGATATCGGTCGCCAGAAGATGAAGCAGTATGCCGACGTCTTCGCCAAGGCCGAAAAGGACTATGGCGTTCCTCCCGGCGTCATCACCGCCTTCTGGGCCATGGAAACGGATTTCGGCGCCGTTCAGGGCAATTTCAACACCCGCAACGCTCTGGTCACCCTCTCGCACGACTGCCGCAGGCCGGACTTCTTCCGTCCGCGCCTGATCGCGCTGATCGAGCTGGTGCAGCGTGGCGACGTCGACCCGGAAACGACCACGGGTGCATGGGCCGGCGAAATCGGCCAGACGCAGATGCTGCCCCCAGATATCATCGCCTACGGCACCGATGGTGACGGCGACGGCCATGTGAATTTGAAGACCAGCGCGCCCGACGTCATCCTGACCACGGCAAGATTCCTTCAGCACCTCGGCTTCCAGCGCGGCCAGCCCTGGCTGCAGGAAGTAACGGTGCCGGATAATCTCCCCTGGGAAAAATCCGGCATCGGCGGCACGCTGACCGCTGGCGACTGGTTCCAGCTCGGCGTCAAGCCCCGCGACGGCGATACAAGCTTCGGTTCGTTGCCGGCGGCCCTCATCCTGCCGCAGGGCCGCAAAGGCCCGGCCTTCCTGACTTATCCGAATTACAACACCTATCTCGGCTGGAACCAGTCCTTCATCTACACGACATCAGCCGCCTATTTCGCCACCCGGTTTGCCGGCGCTCAGCCCTATAACAAGGGCACACCCGAGGCGGGCCTGAACGATACCGATATGAAGGCGCTTCAAACCAAGCTCGTGGGACGCGGCTACGATGTCGGCAAGATCGACGGTATTCTCGGCTCCGGCACCCGCGTCGCCATCCAGAAGGAACAATTCCGCCTCGGCATACCGGCGGACGGCTGGGCAACCACGGCGCTGCTCAACGCACTCTGAGTTCTTTTTGCCTCCCTATCGGAAAGGCGGCCACAAGCCGCCTTTTTGTTGCGCGGAATTTCAGCGAACCGCTCACGAGCCAGCCACCGCACACTCCGACGGAAAACGGGTGGAACACCGGCCCTCTCCCAGGTTACATGAACCGAAACGGGGGAGATGGTGATGGGTAACGACAACCGGATGAGTGCCTTGACCTGGGGGCTGCTTCTATTGCTCGGGCTGATCTGGGGCGGGTCGTTCTTTTTTGCCCGTATTGCGGTCCATCACGTTCCGCCCTTTACGCTCGTTCTTCTACGCCTGTCATTGGCAGCGCTGGCACTGCATCTCTATCTTGCCGGCCGCTTTGGCATTTATCAGCTGTTGCGGACGCAATGGCGACAATTTCTCCTGCTGGGACTCATCAACAACGCCGTGCCGCATACCCTGATCTTCTTCGGTCAGACACAGATGGGCGCCGGTCTTGCCTCCATCCTCAACGCAACCACGCCGATCTGGACCGTCCTGATCGGCAACCAGCTGACCACCGACGAACGTCTTACTCCGGCCAAGCTCATCGGCTGTTTCACGGGGTTAATCGGGACCGCTGTGCTGCTCGGACCAAGCGTAACCACCGGCGGCTCGGTTCCCTTCTGGGCGTTATCGCTGCCAATCCTCGCCGCGATTTCCTATGGTTTTGCCGCGATCTACGCCAAACGCTTCAAGGGCATCGCCCCACCCGTCGTCGCGGCCGGTCAATTGACCGGCTCTTCGCTGATCATGTTGCCGGTCGCCGTGATCGTTGACCAGCCCTGGTCTCTCGCAGCACCGCCGGCAACGGTGATAGCCGCTATTCTGGGCTTGGCGCTGCTATCGACAGCTTTCGCCTACATTCTATACTTTCGCATCATGGCGCTTGCCGGCGCCACGAACGCCTCGCTTGTGACCCTGCTGGTGCCGCCAAGCGCCCTTCTGCTTGGCTTCCTGTTTCTGGACGAGCGGCTTGGCTTTACCGAGATCGCCGGCATGGTGCTGATCGGCGCGGGCCTGCTCGTCCTCGACGGCCGCTTTTATGCATGGATGAAACACGGCCTAAGAACGCGCGCAACATGATCGAATGCACCGTCGACCGGCCTGCGGTCACAGCATGTTAATACTTATTCACAACCCGTCACTCAGCAGACGACCGGAATTTTTATAGTAAAATCAAATCTCTGTCAGAGTTACCTGAATTAAAACGCCAATCTCATGCCGCGTCGCAGCATCGAATTCGCTTTCCAAACGACATATTTTCGACATAAAATTTAACGGCTGACTGAGGAGGAAGACATGGGATTGACGCGATCCATCAACGTCCTAGTGGTCGGTGCGGCCTTCGCTTTCGTCTTGACGATGCTTTTCATCTGATGGCTTTGGCGAAATTCGCAGACGATCAAACTCCGAAAAGCTAACAAAACCCCTGCTTCATTAGAAAAGCGCATGTCCGAGATGGACATGCGCTTTTTCATAGGCAAATGGCACGGAATGCTCAGGCAGCGGCACCGGCGCGCGCATCCACCTTGCGCTGAAGGCCCAGCCGTTCAAGGACGGCCGAGACGAGCGCGGAGCGATTCATCGTGTAAAGATGAAACTCGTGGATGCCGCGACCTATCAGATCCTGAATCTGCTCGGCCGCGACGTCTGCGGCGACCTTGGCGCGTTCCTCGACATTCTCGTCCAGACCGTCGAAACGCTCGTCCAGCCAGGATGGGATGCTGGCGCCGCACGCGCCAGCAAAGCGCTTGAGCTGGGTGAGGTTCTGGATCGGCATGATGCCGGGCACGATGGGGATCCGGATGCCCGCCGCGCGAACGCGATCATGATAGCGCTCGAACGCGTCGTTATCGAAGAAGAACTGGGTCAGCGCCCGGTCGGCGCCATTCTCGGCCTTGCGCTTCAGCATGTCGATATCGGCTGATGTATCGCGGCTTTCCGGGTGCTTTTCCGGATAGGCGGATACGGAAATATCGAAATCGCCGCGCTCGCGCAAGGCGCCCACCAATTCGGCGGCATTGGCATAACCGCCCGGATGCGGCTGATAGGCCGAGCCGACACCGCCGGGCGGATCGCCGCGCAGGGCGACGAAACGGCGAACGCCCGCGGCTAGGAACTCGTCGATCACACGATGCGTATCCTCGCGCGTCGCACCGACACAGGTGAGGTGCGATGCTGTCGTGAACGGCGTTTCATGGATCATCTTGCGCACGGCGGAAAGCGTCGGCGCCTTGGTCGAGCCGCCTGCCCCGTAAGTCACGGAAACGAACTCAGGCTCCCAATCGCTAAGGTCTGCAACGGTGGTCCACAATTGCTGCTCGGCTTCTTCCGACTTCGGCGGAAAGAATTCGAAGGAGACGCGGATACCGTCACTAACACTTTCGGATCTCGAAGACATGTCAAACTCTCCCGGCAAGAATGGGGGACGACTGGTGACCTTGATCGGCTGCCATCAGCAGCCGCGGATCGCGCGCCAGCCAGATGCTGACTGTCAGCGCCTGACCGCCTTCCCTCCCTGAATGGAGGTGCTGCACGCGCTCCACATCCAGCCCGGCCAGCTTCAGCCAATCCGACATAGCCTGATCCGAGAAGCCGAGACGCAGATGCGCATGCTCGTCGCGCAAATATTCAAGCCCGTGTGGCGCGAGATCGATGATGACGAGCCGGCCGCCCGGCCGCAGCATTCGCGCGGCCTCGGCAACGGCGATCTCCGGCTGATCGAGGAAATGCAGCACCTGGTGGATGGTGATGAGGTCGAAGTCCTGCTGCTCGAGCGGCAGGTTGAAAATGTCGCCATGACGTACCGACGCGGCGGTGATGTTGGCGCGATCGAGATTGGCGCGGGCGACCGCCAGCATGTCACGGCTGGCATCGATGCCGACGGCGCGACGATAGTGGCCTGCCAGGAGCTGAAGCATCCGGCCCGTACCCGTGCCGAGATCGAGAAAGGAATCGATCGGCTGCGGGCCGATCAGCTCGATCAGCGCCTTGTCGACATCCTCGTCCGCGACATGCAGGCGACGCAGTTCGTCCCACTCGGCGGCATTCCGGCTGAAATAAGCCTGCGCCCGTTCGGAGCGGATACGCTTCACCGAAGCAAGGCGTTCGCCGTCGCGCAGCAGGACGGTATCCTTCTCGGCGGTGTGACGCAGCAGTGCTCGCGCCAGCGTCACCGCCTTGCCTTCCTGCTTCAAACGAAAATACGCCCAGGCACCTTCCTGATAACGATCGATCAGGCCGGCTTCGCCAAGCAGCTTCAAATGCCGGGAAATACGCGGCTGCGACTGGCCCAGAATTTCGGTAAGATCGGTGACGGTCAAATCGCTTGCTGCGAGCAGAGCCATGAGACGCAGCCGCGTCGGTTCGCCGACCGCCTTCAGCACGTCAACAACTTCATCCAAGCCGAGCTTCACCAGATCCGTCATTCGACACCCAATCAAGATATAAAGATATCTTTATGTGATTTGAGTGGGCTCTGCAAGAGCCAATTGGCCATTAAGGCCGCCGGACGTCGGAAATCTGTTCATTTCTGCCGAGAATGGAATATTGAATGCCATCGCCGGACAAACAAAAACCCCGGTCAAGCCGGGGTTTTCGAAGAGCGAAAACAGGCACTTATCGCGTCAGTCGCTTGTAGGTGACACGGCTCGGGTTGATGCTGTCAACACCAAGACGGCGCATCTTGTCCTGCTCGTAATCCTCGAAGTTGCCTTCGAACCATTCGACATGGCTGTCGCCTTCGAAAGCGAGGATATGCGTGGCGAGGCGATCGAGGAACATGCGATCGTGGCTGATGATAACGGCGCAGCCCGCGAAGTTTTCCAGAGCGATCTCGAGGGCGCCGAGCGTTTCGGTATCGAGGTCGTTGGTCGGTTCGTCGAGGAGCAGCACGTTGCCGCCAGCCTTCAGCATCTTGGCGAGATGCACGCGGTTGCGCTGGCCGCCGGAGAGGTTGCCGACCTTCTGTTGCTGATCGCCGCCCTTGAAATTGAAGGTCGAGCAATAGGCTCTCGAATTCATTTCATACTTGCCGAGCTTGATGACTTCGGCACCGCCGGAGATTTCTTCCCATACGGTCTTGTTGCCATCGAGCGCATCGCGGCTCTGGTCGACATAACCGAGGTGAACCGTCTCACCGATACGGATGGAGCCGCTATCCGGCGTTTCCTGACCGGTGATCATGCGGAACAGCGTCGTCTTACCCGCGCCGTTCGGGCCGATGACGCCGACGATACCGCCCGGCGGCAGCTTCAGCGACAGGCCTTCGATCAGCATCCGGTCGCCATACCCTTTGTTGATGCCTTCCATTTCGATGACAACCTGACCGAGGCGCTCGCCGACCGGAATGATGATCTGCGCGTCGCCGGGACGCTGGTTTTCCGCCGCATCGACCAGCTCGTCATAGGCGCGGATACGGGCCTTGGACTTGGCTTGGCGTGCCTTCGGGCTGGAAGCAATCCACTCCTGCTCGCGCGCAAGCGCCTTCTGGCGGCTCGCTTCTTCGCGATTTTCCTGCTGCATGCGCTTTGCCTTGGCCTGCAGGTAAGCGGAATAGTTGCCTTCGTAGGGGATGCCGCGACCGCGATCGAGTTCGAGAATCCAACCCGTGACGTTGTCGAGGAAGTAGCGGTCGTGGGTAATCATCAGCACGGCGCCCGGATAGGCGCGCAGGTGCTTTTCAAGCCAGGCGATGGTTTCGGCGTCGAGATGGTTGGTCGGCTCGTCGAGCAGCAGCACGTCCGGCTGGGACAGCAGCAGCTTGCACAAGGCCAGACGGCGGCGTTCGCCGCCGGAAAGGTTGGTGACGTCGGCGTCACCGGGAGGGCAGCGCAGCGCGTCCATCGCCATTTCGACCTGGCTTTCCAGGTCCCAAAGGTTCTGGCTGTCGATGATGTCCTGGAGCTTGGCGCCCTCGTCCGCCGTCTCGTCGGAGTAATTCATCATCAATTCGTTGTAGCGATTGAGGATGTCCGTCTTGGCGGCAACGCCTTCCATGACGTTTTCAAGCGCCGTCTTTGCCGGATCGAGCTGCGGCTCCTGCGGCAGATAGCCGATGGTCGCGCCTTCGGCCAGCCATGCCTCGCCGGTATATTCCTTGTCGAGGCCGGCCATGATGCGCAGCACCGTCGACTTACCCGCACCGTTCGGGCCGAGAATACCGATCTTGGCGTCGGGGTAGAAGGAGAGATGAATGTTCTCGAGAATCTTCTTGGCGCCATAGGCCTTATTCAGACCCGACATATGATAAATGAACTGACGTGCCATAGCTTGGGTTACTCCACGGGCGGAAACAGTACGAATTGTGCCGCTATGTAGGCGAAACCCCGCCCTCGGGCAACGGCGAAACCTTGTCCGAGGGCATTATCCGCGTCAGAAAAGCCGTATTTCTTCAGAAACCGGCGGCATCCACCACGCCACGGTCGCAGCCGAAAGCGGTGCTGCCCGCGCTTTGGATCAGTTTGGCGAGCCGCGGCTCGTTACCCTGCTGGGGCTCGATCGCATCCTCCGAGAGGCCGATGGTCAACTCCGAAATCATTCTGACATCGCCGACGCGGCGGCAGCTCATCTTGATGCGTGCATTGGCGCCCTCGCCGAAGCTCTGGTCGAAGGCCGCCTTGATGCTTTCAGCATCCAGCTCCTTGCCGATATTCTCAGCAAAGAGATCGCGCACTGACGACGCATTGAGCTCGGCGACCAGGCCGGCGGCGATGGAAAAATACTCGTCGGCACTGAGCTTGGTACAGGTGCCGTGCTTGACCCATTCATGCCGATCGAGGCCCGATTGCGTGCCCGGCATTGCCTTGTCCAGCTTCGCCTTGACATCCTGCGACAGCTGCACCGCCGGCAGGTCCTTCCAATCACGGCCGCGATCCGCCTGCTTCAAATCCTCCGAAACATCGCAATATTCCTGCCGCATGGGCCAGAGGCCGTGCAGCGAGAAGTTCTTGGCATCGTAATCGTTCGACGACTGGTTCCGGCATTCGGCCTTCTTCTGGTTCGTCGCGCAAAATGCCGGCTCCCAGCTCGCCGCCAGGATAAAGCGCGTCCGCCCGCGGCTATGCTCCTGCGCCATAGCGCTCGCGGCCGTCCCAACCGAAAGAAATACAACTGCAAATACCCGAAGCAACTGCTTCATTCCTGCCTCCAATAAGAACATTATAAGAACAAATAAGCAGTTTGATCGAGCGGACGCAATCCTGAATCGTAACGCTCGGAAAGATTTATTTCTGTGAGCTCCGGCACCTATCCATTGCAATCCGGCGAATGATAACCTTTCGTCCGAATAGGGAGGATCGAATGCATGTTCGCGGATACTGAGCGCCTGAATAGCCCGACGGGCGCGAAGATTGCCTATCATTACGTGCCGGCAACGGGAGAAGCACGTGGCATCCTGCTGATATCACATGGCCTTGCCGAACATTCCCGCCGCTACGAAACCTTTGCGGATGCGATGGCCGCCCAGGGCTTCCACGTCTACGCACATGATCATCGCGGCCACGGCGAGACCGTTGCCCATGATGCGCCCATCGGCCGATTTGCTCGAAAAGATGGGGTGGCTCGCGTCATTGCCGATGTGCTCGCCATGCGCGAGCTTGCCGCAGGGGCTCATCCCGGCCTGCCCATCATCCTCTTCGGCCACTCCATGGGCGGATTGATCAGCCTCAACACGATCGTCACGCATCCGGACAAGTTCGATGCCGTCACCGTGTGGAATTCCAATTTCAATGCGGGCCTTGGGGGCCGCGCCGCCCAGCTCATCCTCAAGACAGAGCGCATGTTCAAGGGATCGGATGTTCCAAGCGGCCCCTTGCCGAAGCTGACCTTCGGCACCTGGGGCCGGTCGATCACCAATCGCCGTACCGACTTCGACTGGCTTTCGCGCATCCCCGAGCACGTGGACAAATATATCGCCGATCCGCTTTGCGGCTTCGATGCCTCCGTCTCGCTCTGGCTCGACATTTTCGAGCTTACTTTCCGGGCACCGCAAAAAGCCTATCTCGACCGGCTCCGGCGCGATATGCCCATCCATCTCGTCGGGGGGGCCAAGGATCCGGCAACGGACAATGCGAAAGCGATCTCCTGGCTGGCAAACCATTTGAAAAGTGCCGGTTTCTCTCATATCACAACCGAGATCTATCCCGACATGCGGCACGAGACGCTGAACGAAATCGGTGCCGATGAAGCCATTTCCCGCTTTGCCGACTGGTGCAAAGAGGTGACGGCAAACACCTGATTCTCATGGGAATTCTATAATGAACACCTCCAGCGGCTCCTCGATCCGATTGCCGCAATCGGAGCTGACCTTCGGCTTGTTGATGATGTTTCTCTCCGTCGTCCTTTCGCCGATCATCGATATCTTCTCCAAGCTCGCCGCAACCACGATCCCGCCGGCCGAAGTCACCGCGGCCCGCTTCATCCTTCAATCGCTGTTTGCGCTGCCGATGATGGCGATGCGCGGGCAATGGGGCGTATGGACATGGCGGCGCAGCGGCGTGCATGCCATTCGTGCCGCGGTGCTGACGTTGTCCATGGTGTCGTTCGTGACCACGCTGCAGGTGATGGAAGTGGCTGATGCCATCGCCATCTTCTTCGTCGAGCCGATGATGTTGACCATCTTGAGCAGCATCTTCCTCAAGGAAACCATCGGCTGGCGGCGCTACACCGCCTGCGCCGTCGGCTTTTTCGGCGCGATGCTGATCATCCAGCCGAGCTTTCAGGAAGTCGGCTTCGTCGCCCTGCTGCCCGTCGTCACCGCGCTTTGCATCGCCATCTACGTGATGATTACGCGCGTCGTCTCCCATAGCGAGGATGCCTGGTCGATGCAGTTCCAGACCGGCCTATGGGGCTCCGCCTTCAGCCTGATCCTGCTTGCCATAGGCCGGGCGACGGGGTCTGCGATCCTCGATCCGGTCATGCCTGATCTGACGGCCATGCTCTACCTGCTCGGCGTCGGGGCTACCGCGGCGGTTTCCGGCATCTTCACGGTGCACGCCTATCGCGCCGTGCCAGCCTCGACGCTCGCGCCGCTGCAATATTTCGAGATCGTTTCCGCCACGGTCTTCGGCTGGCTCGTCTTCGGCAATTTCCCGGATGCGATCAAATGGCTCGGTATCCTCATCATCATCGGCTCCGGCCTGTACATTCTCTGGCGCGAGCGGCGCTTTGCTTCCAAGCCCGTATCCGATACATCTGAAACGGCATTCACGCCCTAAGCGGGAGAGCGGATCGACATGACAGACAAGAAAACCAAGAAACCCCCGCTTTCCGGTATTCGCGTCATCGAACTTGCCCGCGTGCTCGCAGGCCCCTGGGCCGGGCAGATGCTGGCCGATCTCGGCGCCGATGTCATCAAGGTGGAAAACCCCGACGGCGGCGACGACACGCGTCAATGGGGGCCGCCCTTCGTCGAAGGCAAGGATGGCGAAAACCTCTCCGCCGCCTATTACCATTCCGCCAACCGCGGCAAGCGTTCCATCACCGCCGATCTCAGGACCGAGGAAGGACAGGAGCTGGTGCGCCGGCTGGTGAAGACGGCCGATGTGGTGATCGAGAATTTCAAGCTCGGCGGCCTGGTCAAATACGGGCTGGATTATGAAAGCCTGAGAAAGATCAATCCCGGCATCGTCTATTGCTCGATCACCGGTTTCGGCCAGAGCGGCCCCTATGCCAGCCTGGCAGGCTATGACTATATCGTTCAGGGCATGTCCGGCTTCATGTCAATAACAGGCGAGCCGGATGGCCAGCCAATGAAGGCGGGCGTCGCGATCGCCGATATTTTCACCGGCGTATATGCGGTTTCGGCGATCGAGGCCGCCCTGATCCACGCTTTGAAGACCGGCGAAGGGCAGCTCATCGACATGGCGCTGCTCGATGTGCAATCGGCCGTACTTGCCAATCAGAACATGAACTATCTGATCTCGGGCAAACCGCCGGTGCGCCTCGGCAATGCCCATCCGAATATCTCGCCCTATGAGGTCGTGCCCACCGCCGACGGCTATCTCATCCTTGCGGTCGGCAATGACGGGCAGTTCCGGCGCCTCTGCGCCATTCTTGGCATGGAGACCAATGCCGACGACGAGCGCTATGCGACCAACAAGGCCCGCGTTGCCAACCGAAATGAAGTACGGGCCTTCGTCTCGGCTGAAACGCTCAAGTGGAGCAAGGCGGAGCTGCTCCGAGCCTGCGAGGCCAATGCCGTTCCGGCCGGCGCCATCAACACGATCGAAGACATGTTTGCCGACCCGCAGATCGTGGCGCGTGGCTTGAGGATCGATCTCGAGGACAGCGCCGGCACCGTCATTCCAAGCGTGCGCACACCGATCGTGCTGTCGGAAACGCCATTGGCCTATACGCGGCCGAGCCCGCGTCTCGGCGAACATCAGGAGGAAGTTCTGGCCGAATTGGCCGAACTGGAGGGAAAGGCGAGGACATGAAGCGAACGGGCGGGCAACTCATCGTCGAGGCTCTGAAGGCAAATGGCGTGCGGCGCATGTCCTGCGTGCCGGGCGAGAGCTTTCTCGCCGTGCTCGATGCGTTACATGACGGCGATATCGAGGTGCTCGTCTGCCGCCAGGAGGGTGGTGCAGCGATGATGGCGGATGCTTGGGGCCGATTGACCGGCGAGCCGGGCATCTGCATGGTCACCCGCGGCCCCGGCGCCACCAATGCATCCGCCGGCCTTCACATCGCGCGGCAGGATTCAGTCCCGATGATCCTGTTCATCGGCCAGGTCCAGCGCGATGCCCGCGAACGCGAAGCCTTTCAGGAAGTGGAATTCCGCCGGGCCTTTACCGAATTCGCCAAGTGGGTCGGCGAGATCGACGATGCCGCCCGCATTCCGGAGTTCGTCACCCGCGCTTTCGCCGTGGCGACATCAGGGCGTCCCGGTCCCGTCGTGCTAACCTTGCCCGAAGACATGCTGCGTGAGGAGGTCGAGGCGCCGGAAGCGCTGCCCTATGTCCCAGTTGCCGCCCATCCTGGCCCCGACCAGCTTGCCGATCTCCGCCAGTGCCTCGCGGCTGCCGAACGGCCGATGGTCATCCTTGGCGGTACGCGCTGGAACGAGGAAGCCGTTGCCGGCTTCAGGCAGTTCGCGGAGCGTTTCAAGTTGCCGGTCGGCTGCTCCTTTCGACGGCAGATGCTATTCGACCATTTGCATCCAAACTATGCCGGCGACGTCGGCATCGGCATCAACCCAGCTTTGGCCAACGAAATCAAGGAAGCGGACCTGCTGATCCTTCTCGGCGGCCGCCTCTCCGAGATGCCGTCGTCCGGCTATACGCTGGTCGATGTCCCCTACCCGCGCCAGCAACTTGTCCACGTCCATCCCGATCCCTCGGAACTCGGCCGCGTCTATCGCCCGGACCTGGCAATCTGCGCCAGCCCGGCGGATTTCGTTGCGGCGCTGGCGGACCTCGACGCGCCGACCGAGACGCGCTGGGCCGAACGGACGGAACGTATGCACGCCGCCTACCTTGCCTGGTCGACGACACCGGAAAAGAGCCCCGGCGCGGTTCACATGGGCCGCATCATGGATTGGATCGAAGCCAATACGGCTGATGATGCGATCTTCACCAACGGCGCCGGCAATTATGCCACATGGCTGCACCGCTTCCATCGCTTCCGCCGTTTCAACACGCAAGCCGCCCCGACTTCGGGCTCGATGGGCTATGGCCTGCCGGCGGCGGTGGCGGCAAAGCAGCTCTTTCCGGAGCGCGAAGTCATCTGCTTTGCCGGTGATGGCTGTTTCATGATGCATGGGCAGGAATTCGCAACCGCCGTCCAATATGGCCTGCCGCTGATCGCTTTGGTCATCAATAACGGCATGTTCGGCACCATCCGCATGCACCAGGAGCGGGAATACCCCGGCCGCGTCAGCGCCACGGCGCTCGACAATCCTGATTTTGCGGCCTTGGCACGCGCCTATGGCGGCCACGGCGAAACAGTGATGGCGACAGAAGAATTCGGCCCGGCCTTCGAGCGGGCGCGGGAGAGCGGCAAGCCGGCCATCATCGAGATCGCGCTTGACCCGGAAGCGATCACGCCCTCCCGCACCCTCTCGGAAATCGCCCAGACAAAAGGCCGGTGAGCACGAGCCCACCGGCCTTTCCAAAAACACTGATGGAGCGACTTAGAGCGCTGCCGTCACGATGAATTCGACCTTGTACTTCGGCGCTGCGAGCTTGGCTTCGCTGGTCGCCCGGGCCGGCGTGTTCGCCGGATCGACCCAGGCTTCCCAGGCGGCGTTCATTTCGGCGAAGTAGGAGATGTCCGAGAGGTAGATCAGCGTCTGCAGGATCTTCGACTTGTTGGTGCCGGCAGCACCCAGCAGGCGATCGACTTCAGCCAGTGCCGACTTGCACTGATCCGTGACGCTGTCGCCTTCGCCAACCTGGCCGGCGAGGTAGACGGTGTCGCCGTGGATGACAGCGCCGCTCATGCGGGCGCCAACGTCGATACGCTTGATGCTCATGGTCTTCTCCTGATGTTGTTCTTCGACAGGTAAACAGGGCAAGGCCTGCGGCCTGCCCTCAATCAAAAGGCCGGGTAAAAACCCGTTCAGCCGCGAATGTGATGCGTCTTCTGATAGATCGCCGTCGAGCGTGCGCCCGAGCGGCAATAGCCGAGCATCGGGCGCGGAAACTCGTCCAGCGCATCGACCATGCCCTGCACGGCTTCTTCCGTCACGCCCATGGGGCCGACGGGCACCTGGGTGATCTCCAGGCCGAGTTCCTTGGCGCGGGCTTCGATGATGCCAAACGACGTCTGATCCGGGCTCTCACCATCGGGGCGATGGCAGACGATGGACTTGAACCCCAGAGCCTTGATCTGGTCGAGATCCTCTACGGTGATCTGGCCGGACACCGAGTATTCATCGTCGATCGGGCGGATATCCATGGTTCATGTCCTCTTTAAAACCGTGGCTTTGATCTACGCCGCGACAGGGCGAGCGTCAACTGCGGGGCACTCTCAAACGAAGGCAAAGTTGAGCATGAAATTGCGGGCTTCGCCGGGCTCGAGAATATTGAATTCACCCGCCTCCTCAAGCTCGGCGCGCGAGACCCAGCGATGCGAAACCGGCTCGATGCCAAGCACATGCGCAGGCGCGCGCTGATTGCGCCAGACCTGCAGGAACGGCAGGGTATCGGTACCGAAGCGCACCCTTAAAGACTTGCCGCCGATGGCCGCGATGGGGCCGAGACTGATTTCGGCCCAGTCCTCCCCCTTGTCTTGTGCCGGTACGCAGAAGATATCGCCACCCTCTTCGCCGAACGTCCAGGGAAAGCCGCCATTCTCCAGCATCTGCCCGGTAAGGCGCGTACCGCTGTCGAACCACTTTCCGCCGATATTCATGTGGTACATCAGGAAGACCGGCATCGCCTCCGTACTCGTGTTGACGATGCGGTCGGCAAGCGAGACCTCGCCGGTCGCGCCATCGATCCGCCAAAGACGTTCCAGCCTCGCGGTGCGGCGTTCGGCGGTGATAACATCGATATCGGCACGGCATTCCGCATTGCCATTCTCGAATTTGGTCCAGAGAATTTTGGCCGGATGAGAGGAAAAGGATCCGTGCAGCGGATAGCGCTTACCCTCATATGCGCCCGTCATCGGCTCTGGATGGCGGATGTGATCTGGCCCGCAAGTGAAGAGAAAGCCTTCCACGGAATGACTGATACGCGGATCGCCATCATCGGGAACGGCGCGTCCAGGCGCAAGATTGTTGCCATCGACGATGCACGCGCCGATATCCAGGACGGAGCCCTCGTCCAGCGTCAGTTTCGGCCCCATGGCCGCCGAAAAATCCATCATCCCTGGCATCCTCCCTGATTGGCGCAGCCGGCGGACATTGTCCCGCAATGGAGCGCGGCTGAAATAAACGGTGATTTGGCTTACCGAATGTTAACTTGAAGCCTTGATCAGATAAATTTTTATATTTTATTCAGCATGATAATTTAAATTTCCATACTGGCGTCAAAATTGCCATGTGTGTGTCAGCCGAACGGCCATCCGAGGATTCGACAGACGTGAACCGGTTTGTAAAATTGAGTTTTGTCCTGGCAATGACTGCCACCGTGTCCGTGCTCGCGCTCACCGACGCGCAGGCACAATATTATCGCAGCGGAAACGGCAACACGGTTCTCGTCACTCCCGATGGCCGGATCCTCGATCAATACCCTTACGGCGGTGGATATTCCATGGCACGTGACGGACGCGGCCGACGGGTTCTGATCGATGCCTACGGCAATGTCGTTGCCACGGAGATGAAGGCAAGTACCTATTATCCTCGCGCGCCGGCTCGCGGCGCTTATAGCGATAATGGGGACGACAACGGCGGCCGCTATGGCGACACGCAGCTTTCCAACAACGGCGGGTACCAGGATTATCGCCGCTATCGCACCGACAGCTACGGCAATTACGACGGCGACGATCAGCAGGATCGTGGCGTCGTGACCGGCGGTATTCCGCGCGACAGCGATATTCAGCGCCAGCCGCTCGACAGTCAGCCCCTGCCGGGCAGGAACCAGGGCCAGACGAACCAGAACGGCAGCGATTATGCCTCGATAGATCCGCAGCAGGGTGCACCGGATATCGTCGACAAGCCGCCGGCCGAGCCCGTCATCACGCTCAAGGGCAAGTCGAAGATGGAGATTACCGCGCTTGAGGTCTTCCTCTCGCGGCAAGGCATTTCGCCCGGCGCTATCGACGGCCGCATGGGCGCCAACGTTACCAAGGCGATCTATGCCTATCAGCAGATGACCGGCCAGACCCTCGATCCGAACAATACCGACGCAATCCTCGAGCAGCTGCGCATGTCCGGTGGCATGCCAATCATCAACTACACGATTACGGCCGCCGACGCCGCCGGCCCTTATGTTGCATCGATCCCGGAAGATTATGCGGCAAAATCACAGATGCCCTCCCTCGGCTATACGTCGACGACCGAAATGCTGGCGGAGCGCTTTCATATGGATGAAGGCTACCTGAAGGCGCTCAATCCCGGTGTCGATTTCACCGTGCCGGGCAGCACCATCAAGGTCGTCAATACCGGTCCCAGCAAGACCGGTGCCGTCGCCAAGATCCTGGCGGACAAGGGCCGCAAGCAGGTTTTCGCCTATGACGCCAACGGCACCCTGATCGCGGCCTATCCGGCCAGCATCGGCTCCGCCGACACGCCCTCACCGTCCGGCACGGTCACGGTCGAGCGCGTCGCCTTCAATCCGGGCTATACCTACAATCCGAAGATCAACTTCCAGCAGGCCGGAAACGACAAGATCCTAAACATTCCTCCTGGCCCGAACGGCCCGGTCGGTACGGTGTGGATGGCCCTGTCGAAGCCAACTTACGGCATCCACGGCACGCCCGATCCCTCACGGATCGGCAAGACGCAGAGCCATGGTTGCGTGCGCCTCACCAACTGGGATGCCACGGAGCTCGCCAAGATGGTCAAGCCGGGCGTCGTCGTCGAATTCGTCGATTGACTACCAGACATAGCTTCAATGAAAAAAGCCGCCGAAACACTCGGCGGCTTTTTTGTTTGTCTTACGCACTGCTAGATGCATCCACCGCATAGAGAAGGCGGGGACAGCTTATCAGAAGCAATCCCTGAATAGCGCCCTGGTATTTTCCAAGGTCATCGGTACCGGATTGCCGCCGGCGCTTGGGTCTTCGATCGCCATCGCGGAGAGTTCGTCGATCCGGTCTGGTGCGATGCCCATGGCAGAGAGGCTTTCCGGCACGCCGAGTTCCGAACGCAGCTGCAGCACATATTCATAGAAGCCGTCAAAGCCACCGGCGATGCCGAGATAAGCTGCGGCACGCGCGATCTTGTCTTCGATGGCCTTGCGGTTGAAGCGCAGGACGGCCGGCATGACGACGGCATTGGTCATGCCGTGATGGGTGTTGTAGACGGCGCCGATCGGATGCGACAGCGCGTGAATGGCGCCAAGACCCTTTTGGAAGGCAACGGCGCCCATGGCGGCTGCACTCATCATGTTGGCGCGCGCTTCGAGATCCGTCCCCTCGCGATAGGCGCGCGGCAGGAATTCCTTGACGAGCCGCATGCCTTCCAGCGCGATACCGGCCGACATCGGATGATAGAACGGCGAGGAATAAGCTTCCAGGCAATGAGCGAAAGCGTCCATGCCGGTGCCGGCAGTGATAACCTTCGGCATGCCGACGGTCAGCTCCGCATCGGCGATGACGACGCCCGGCAGGAACTTCGGATGGAAGATGATCTTCTTCACATGTGTCGCGGAATTGGTGATGACGCTGGCGCGGCCGACTTCCGAACCGGTGCCGGCGGTCGTCGGCACCGCGACGATCGGCGCAATGCCTTCGACGCTGGCGCGGGTCCACCAGTCGCCGATATCTTCGAAATCCCAGACAGGGCGCGTCTGGCCGGCCATGAAGGCGACGCACTTGCCGAGATCGAGGCCGGAGCCACCGCCGAAGGCAACGACGCCATCATGCCCGCCGTCCTTGAAGGCCTTCACGCCGGCTTCGAGGTTCTTTTCATTCGGGTTCGGATCGACATCGGCAAATAGAGCCCGTCCAAGACCTGCATCCTCCAGAATGTCCAGGGCCGTCTTGGTGATCGCCATCGAGGCAAGTCCCCGATCGGTGATCAGAAGCGGCTTCTTCATGCCCAGGCTCTTGCAGGCGTCCGCGAGCTCCTTGATACGGCCACGGCCGAGCTTGAAGGCGTTCGGATAGCTCCAATTGGCTGAGATAGTGCTCATGCTGTTACTTTCTTCAGGTGATAGGATTTCGGACGCGTCAGGTTATGGAAGCCGATGATCGACAGCGAGCCACCACGACCGGTTTCCTTGACGCCGGTCCAGCAAAGCGCCGGATCGAGATAATCGGCGCGGTTCATGAAGACGGTGCCGGTTTCGATGTCGCGGCCGAGGCGCGAGGCGCGCTCGACATCTTTGGTCCAGAGCGATGCCGTCAGGCCGTAGGGGCTGTCATTCATCAGTTCCAGCGCTTGCACATCGCTCTTCACCTTCATGATGCCGACGGCCGGGCCGAAGGTCTCTTCCCGCATGAAGGCCATGGAATGATCGACATTGACGAGGATCTGCGGCGCGAGATAGGCGCCGCCGTCATCGGCCGGAAACAGCTTGGGATCGACCAGCGCCTTGGCGCCCTTGGCGACGGCATCGGCGATCTGTTCGCGCACCACCTTGGCAAAGCGCTTGTGCGCCATCGGTCCGAGCGACGTCTCGGGATCGAGCGGATTGCCGAGCTTGTAGTTCGAAACCCATGCGACCGACTTTTCCACGAAGCTGTCGTAGAGCGATTCATGCACATAGATGCGCTCGATACCGCAGCAGCACTGGCCGGAATTGTATGTCGCCCCATCCATCAGCGTATCGACGGCGGCGTCGAGATCGGCATCCTCCATCACATAGCCCGGATCCTTGCCGCCAAGCTCCAGTCCGAGACTGGTGAAGGTGCCGGCAGCGGCGCGCTCGATCGATCGCCCGCCTTCGACCGAGCCCGTGAAGTTGACGAAGTTAAAGCTTCCGGTTGCGATCAGCGCCGAAGTCGTTTCGTGATCGAGGAAGACATTCTGGAAGACATCGGCGGGAACGCCCACCTCGACGAAAGCCTGAACAAGCCGCTCGCCAACCAGCAGCGTCTGGCTCGCGTGCTTGAGAATGACAGTATTGCCGGCCATCAGTGCCGGGGCGACCGTGTTGATCGCCGTCATATAAGGATAGTTCCAGGGTGCGATGACGAAGACAACGCCGTGCGGCTCGCGCTCGATACGGCGGGCAAAATTCGCGCTGTCCTCGACAACCAAGGGCGCCAGTGCGTCTGCAGCGATGGAAGCCACATAGTTGGAGCGCTCGTTGAAGCCGCGATACTCACCGCCATACTTGATCGGGCGGCCCATCTGCCAGGCAAGTTCGGGTACGACCACATCGGCCATCTCATTGAGCCGGGCGACACCCTTCAGCACGAGCTGGACGCGATCTTCCAGCGGGCGACGCGCCCAATCCTTCTGTGCCTTGCGTGCACGGGCCACCACTTCCTTGGCTGCATCCAGCGACAAGGCCGGACGTTCGGCATAAACCTCTCCATTTACCGGGGAGACGCATGTGATCATGGTCATGATCGAATTCCTGTTTTCTTCGTCATCAATTGATTTGCCGGATGTCCCGCAACCGCAAAAAACATCCTGGCGCCCCGCCCGATCATAGAATGAAAATCGGGCATGAGGCAGATCGCAAAAGCCTTACGCTCTTTCGAATCCGCGCGCCACTTCCCAATCGGTGACGCGACGATCGTACTCCTCCTGCTCCCATTCGGCGGCGCGAGTATAGTGATCAATGACGTCGTCGCCGAAGGCGGTGCGCAGCATCTTCGAAGTCGTCAGGGCCGTGGCGGCATCCCGCAAGGTGCGCGGTATCTCGCGAACTTCGCGCGCGCCGTAAGCATCGCCGACGAAGGGCGCTTCGAGTTCGAGCTTGTTTTCAATACCGGCAATGCCGGCGGCGATCAGAGCCGCAAAAGCCAGGTAAGGATTAAGGTCCGAGCCGCCAACGCGGCACTCGATGCGGATCGACTTGGTATCCTCGCCGCAGAGGCGATAGCCGGCCGTGCGATTGTCCTTGCTCCAGATCGCCTTGGTCGGCGCAAAGGTGCCGGCCATGAAGCGCTTGTAGGAATTGATATAGGGCGCCAGGAAGTAGGTGATTTCGCTGGCATGGGTCAAAAGCCCGGCGACATAGTGCGTCATCATCGGCGACATGCCGTATTTGCCGCCCTCCTCGAAGAACATCGGGCTCTTGCCGTCGACGCTCCACAGCGACTGGTGGATATGCGAGGAACTGCCGGCAGCGCTATAGTTCCACTTCGCCAGGAAGGTGATGGCCTTGCCCTTAGACCAGGCGATCTCCTTGCAGCCATTCTTGATGATGGCATGGCGGTCGGCCATATCAAGCGCATCAGCGTAGCGGACGTTGATTTCCTCCTGCCCCGCCGAGGCCTCGCCCTTCGAATTTTCCACCGGTATGCCCGCGCCCTGGAGGCCGGTGCGGATCGCCCGCATCACCTCTTCTTCCTTGGTGGTCTGGAAGATGTGGTAGTCCTCGTTATAGCCGCTGGCGAGCTTCATGTTGCGATAGCCGGCTTCGCGCGCGCTGTCATAGCTCTGGTCGAACAGGAAGAATTCGAGCTCCGAGGCCATGTAGGCCTTGAGACCCATAGCTTCCAACCGCTTCACCTGCTTCTTCAGGATGGCGCGCGGGGAGTGCGGCACTTCTTCGTGGGTATGGTGGTCGAGCACATCGCAAAGGACGAGCGCCGTGCCATCGAGCCAGGGTATGCGACGGAGTGTGGCGAGATCGGGCTTCATCGTATAGTCGCCATAGCCCTTCTCCCAGCTCGTCGACTTGTAGCCGGAGACCGTTTCCATCTCGATATCGGTCGCCTGCAGATAGTTGCAGCTATGCGTTTCCTTCCAGGCGCTTTCGATGAAAAATTCCGCCTGGAAGCGTTTGCCCATCAACCGGCCCTGCATGTCAACCTGACATGCCAGGACCGTGTCGATGCGCCCTTCGGCCACATCTCGTCTGAGGTCGTCGAACGTATAGCTGCTCATAATTTGGTCCGCCTGAACAATGAATTGAAACATCGGCCTGTCGAACAATGCTGCCGCTCGGAAATTAATCCGCGCTCCGCAGCCTTGTCGTTACCGGAGAGAGGGGCCGCAGGTCTGCGACCCCATTGCTTGGAAGAATTTGCCGCGCTCAGTTCTCGCCGACGGCGGCTTCCGCTGCCGCGATCTCGGCCTTGCGCTTGGCAATCGCGTCGCCGATCGGCGGGCCTTTGAAGCGGCGGCGCTCGAAACCGAACCAGACGACGGCAGTCAGCGCGAGGAAGCCAACGGTGATGATACCGGCCCAGTCGTTCGGCGGCTGGATGCCGAGCACGAAGATGATGATCATCGCGATGATCGACAGCACGGCAAACAGCTTGAACAGCCCTTCCCCGAGGTTCCACGGACCCATCTTGTCCCACTTCGCTGTACCCCACGCGAAGAGACCAAGCGTGATCGGGATCGCGAAGGAGAAGAACAGGAAGATGACGGTGCACGAGACGACGATGGTGTAAACTGGCGTATCGCCGATCGACGCCAGTGACGACCCCCAGACGAACAGGACGGAAAGAACGGATCCGGTCCAGATCGCAGCGACGGGCGTGCGGTATTTCGGGCTCACGCGTGAGAGAGCCTTGGAGGCCGGAAGGCCACCATCACGCGAGAAGGCGAAGATCATGCGCGAAACCGAGGTCACGGTTGCAAGACCGCATAGCCACTGGCTGATGAAGATCAGCAGGTACAGGATGTCCTTGACGATGGGATTGACCCGGGCATCCATCGCCCAGAAGAACACGTTCCAACCCTGCTTGGCGGCATCGTCCATGTTCGGCAGCATCAGCACGAACGAGCAAAGCATGATGTAGCCGAACAATGCCGACCAGAGAACGGACGCCACCATGCCGCGCGGAACGGAATGAGCGGCCTTCACGGTTTCTTCCGAGGTGTGAGCCGAGGCGTCATACCCGGTGATCGTATAGATCGGCAGCAGGAGGCCCAGCGCGAAGACCCAGAAGGTCGAGACCTGCGGCCAGACCGGCGCACCCGTTGCCGAACCGTCGGCGGCGACCGTCGCCAGGCCGGAATAGTTGGTAAACGTGAAAAGCCGGGCGAATTCATAGGAAGGTGCGGCAACCAGGCACACGACCGCAAGGGCGACGGAAGTCGCAAAGATGAGGTAGCCGGAAAAGTCCGTGAGCTTCGCTGTCAGACCGATACCCATATGGTTGACGAGTGCCTGAAGGCCGGTGATGACCACCAGGAACAGGATGCGCACCGGCGTGGTGTCGGTCATGTTGAAATAGCCGCCGAAAGCACCCACGAAGAAATAATAGGTGCCGACATTGATGGCGCCGAGCACGGTGACGAGGCCGAGCAGGTTGAACCAGGCGGTCAGCCAGCCGGTGAAGCGATTGCCGAGGATCGAGCCCCAGTGATAAAGGCCGCCCGCCGTCGGATAGGCCGAGCTGATCTGTGCCATTGCTATGGCGAAAACGAGCGATATGAAGCAGCCGACCGGCCAGCCGATGCCGATCGCGGCGCCGCCGGCGCCTGATGTCGCCTGGGCGAGCGAATTGATACCACCCGAAAGAATGCAGATGATCGAGAAGGACACGGCGAAATTCGAGAATGAACTCATGCGCCGTTCCAGCTCCTGGGCGTAGCCCATGGAGTGCAGGATCTGGACATCCTGCTTCTTGTCTAACTCTGAATAATCAGACATGCCATTCCCCCTAAAGCCCGGTTGTCCGCGGGATTGCGGAGAACCATGTGTCACATGAGCCGCTGGCTCTTGCCATGCGGCCCGATCGCAGTTGAACTGCTCCCCGGGGTCTTTTTCTTTATGCTCAGGCTTCCAGACTGCTCTGGAGAAGCCCCGTCAGATAATCGGCCACGACCCCTTGGCCGACGTCATCGTGAATGAGGTCGTTGCGGACCTCGATCATTACATTATGCAGGCTATTGGCGATCCCATGCAGCTTCAGCGTATGGGTAACGCCGTCTTCAGGCCCGTAAGGCTGGTTGCGTTCGGTGCGGTAGAGCGGCGCTTCAGCTGCCGCATCCAGCATGCGATCGGCCAGCCAACGGTCCTCGTCATGCAGAATGCCAAGCTCCACCGCGCGCGGATTGCCATTATAGATCGGCGTGAAGCTGTGAATTGTCACGATCACGGTTTTTTGTCCGCGTTCGGCCCTTTCTTTCAACAGGGTCCTGATCCCGTCGTGGAACGGTATGTAAAGGCCTTGCGTGCGTGCGTGCCGGTCTGCCTCGTCCAGATGCTGATTGCCTGGGATCGTATAGATTTCGCTCGTCTCCGGCATGGCGCCTGCACTTTCCGGCGGCCGGTTGCAATCATAGATCAGACGCGAGAAACGCTGAGAGACCAGCGTCGCATTCAAGCTGGCGGACATTCTTCTTGCAACCGCCAGTGCGCCCGGATCCCAGGCAATATGACTGGAAAGCGCCTCGGCGGAAAGCCCGAGATCCCCGAAGCGCTCGGGGAGAGCGCGGGAAGCGTGCTCGCAGACAAGCAAAATCGCACTGCTTCCATCCGGCCTTTCGACCGAGACACAATCGCCATCCGCCTTCGTCAAAATGCCTTGCTGCGCAAGCATCGGAGACGCCCCATTGCCGATTAATAAAATCTTATAAGAAAAGAATTCTTCAGGTTTTTGCCGCTGTCAATCGAAAACTGAAATTATTTCTTCATTTGTGACATTGACTCGAAATATGACAGCGTTGTTATATCGTTGCAGGAAAGCGGCATAAGACCGTTCCGGGGAGCAAAAATCGAGTGAACACTGCGTCGAAGACAGTTTCTGACGTGATCAACGCGCGCTTCGAGACGCTGACGCGCGCCGAAAAGCAGCTCGCCAAGAGCCTGCTCGACAATTATCCGGTTTCAGGGCTCGGCAGCATCACGACGGTTGCCGAAAATGCGCGCGTTTCGACGCCGACGGTCGCGCGCATGGTGCAGAAACTCGGATACAAGGGGTATCCGGACTTCCAGGCCCATCTTCATCAAGAGGTGGAAGCGACGATCTCCAACCCGCTGACGAAGCATGATCGCTGGGCATCGAACGCGCCAGGCACGCATATTCTCAATCGCTTCGCCGACGCCATCATGAATAATCTTCGCCAGACGCTTTCGGATATCGATGCCGCGACATTCGACGGCGTCGCTGCCCTGCTATCCGAAAGAAAGCGTGGGCTCTATTTCGTCGGCGGACGCATCACGGGCGCGCTTGCCGAATATTTCTTCACCCATATGCAGGTCATCCGCCCGAACACGACGCTGCTCTCCTCCAATTCCAGCACCTGGCCGCAATATGTTCTGAATATGAATCCAGGCGACCTGCTCGTGATCTTCGACATCAGGCGCTACGAGCAGGAAATGGTCAATCTGGCAGCCGCCGCCCGCCGGCGCGGCGCCGAAATCATCGTCTTCACCGACCAGTGGGCCACACCGGCGGCCAAACATGCAAGACACACGTTCCGCGTGCAGATCGAGGCCCCCTCTGCCTGGGATTCGTCGGTCGTTACTCTCTTCATCGTCGAGGCCCTGATCGAGGCTGTTCAAAGCTCGACATGGGATGAGACGAGCAAGCGCATGAAAACGCTCGAGGGCCTTTTTGAACAAACAAAATTGTTTCGCAAGCTGAGTTAAGAAGGAAGCGAAAGCATAAAATAACGTCTCGCGAAGCGATGTGAAATGCAGCGACTGTCATACTTGTTGATTAGAAGCAAAATCATCTTCGTTGTTAGCAAACGCAACGCTTTGAAACCGTCACACAACCTTCATGTTACGTCATTAACAGCAACGCCAGACACTGAAAACCCAGAAGGAGGAAATGCAGTGACCTCGAAAATTCATCGTCTTCTGACCATCTCTACCGCAATGCTCGTCGCTTCGACGGCTATTGCGGCCGCAGAGCCGAGCGCCGATCTCATCGCCGCTGCCAAGAAGGAAGGCACGCTGACCACGATCGCCCTGCCCCACAACTGGTGCGGTTACGGCGATCTCATCGCTGCGTTCAAGGCAAAGTACGGCATCGACGTCAACGAGCTGAACCCGGATGCCGGTTCGGGCGATGAAGTCGAAGCAATCCGCGCCAACAAGGGCAACACCGGCCCACAGGCTCCGGACGTGATCGACGTCGGCCTCTCCTTCGGCCCGACCGCCAAGAAGGAAGGCCTGCTGCAGCCTTACAAGGTCTCCACATGGGACTCCATTCCGGACAGCGCCAAGGATTCCGAAGGCTACTGGTATGGCGACTATTACGGCGTTCTCTCGTTCGTCGTGAACAAGGACGTCGTAAAGAATCCGCCGAAGGACTGGGCCGACCTGCAGAAGCCGGAATATGCCAACACCGTTTCGCTCGCCGGCGACCCGCGCACCTCGAACCAGGCCGTCCAGGCCGTTTACTCAGCCGGCCTGGCTGCTGGTGAAAAGGATGCCGCCAAGGCAGGCGCTGCCGGTCTCGACTATTTCGCCAAGCTCAACAAAGCAGGTAACTTCGTTCCGGTCATCGGCAAGTCCGCTTCGCTCGCCCAGGGCGCAACCCCGATCGTCATCGCATGGGACTACAATGGTCTCTCCTGGCGCGACAGCCTGAACGGCAACCCGCCGGTTGACGTCACCGTTCCGGCTTCGGGCGTTATCGCTGGTGTCTACGTCCAGGCGATCTCGGCTTTCGCTCCGCACCCGAACGCCGCCAAGCTCTGGATGGAGTTCCTCTATTCCGACGAAGGCCAGATCGGCTGGCTGAAGGGCTATTGCCACCCGATCCGCTTTAACGATCTGGCAAAGAACAAGAAGGTCCCGCAGGAACTTCTCGACAAGCTGCCGCCGGCTGCCGCCTATGAAAAGGCCGTCTTCCCGACGCTCGACGAGCAGGCTGCCGGCAAGACCGCCATCACCACGAAGTGGGACTCTGTCGTCGGTTCGAACGTACAGTAATCACAGCTGACTTGACCTCCCCGCTTCGGCGGGGAGGTTTTTCCTTTTTGACGCCGCGGATTGGGCCAATCATGAGCACCGTCACAACATCAACGGCCAGTTCCACCCCCATGATCAACAGACGCGTGGTTGTCGACTGGCTGGGCATCGCGCCCTTCCTGATTTTCGCGCTGCTGTTTCTGATTCTGCCGACGATCTACCTCGTCGCCGGCGCTTTTCTGACGCCGGATGGGAGCTTTACGCTCAAGAATATCGCCGACCTGTTCGCGCCGACGATCATGAGCGCTTATTGGATCAGTATCAAAATCTCGGCCGCTTCGGCGCTTGGCGGTGCGATCATAGGTTTTTACCTTGCCTGGGCACTCGTGCTTGGCGGTCTTCCTCCCTGGATCCGCCACGCCTTCCTGACCTTCTCGGGCGTGGCATCCAATTTCGCCGGCGTGCCGCTGGCCTTCTCGTTCATCGCGACGCTAGGCCGTCAGGGCCTGGTCACCATATTGCTCGCTCATTTCGGTTTGAACCTTTATTCGACCGGCTTCAATCTTTTGAGCTTCCTCGGCCTTACCATCACTTACATGTACTTTCAGATTCCCTTGATGGTATTGATCATCACGCCGGCACTCGATGGCATGAAGAAGGAATGGCGCGAAGCTGCCTCCATTCTTGGCGCAACCAACAGGCAATATTGGCTGATGGTCGCCCTGCCGATCCTGTGGCCCAGCCTGCTGGGCACGACGCTACTGCTCTTCGCCAATTCTTTCGGCGCCATCGCGACCGCAATTGCCCTCACCGGCAGCTCGCTGAATATCGTTCCGATCGTGCTCTATGCGCAGATCCGCGGCGACGTGCTGCACAACGCCAATCTCGGCTATGCGCTGGCACTCGGCATGATCGTCATCACCGGCATATCGAACGTCATCTATATCTTGATGCGCATGCGCGCTGAACGGTGGCAGAAATGAAGCTGCAAAAACTCTTTGCCTGGATCGCGGTTGCCATCGGCCTCATCTATTTCCTGGTGCCGCTCATCGGTACGTTGGAATTCTCGTTGCGCATGCGGCGCGGCGCCTACAGCTTCGATGCCTATGCTTCGGTCTTTTCGGACTTCACCTTCCTGACCGCCTTCGGCTTCTCGATGTTGATGGCACTTCTGACCATCATCTTCGGCATGCTTCTCGTCGTGCCAACCGCATATTGGGTGCGACTGCGGCTGCCGCAGCTTCGCCCCTTGGTTGAATTCATCACGCTGATGCCGCTGGTCATTCCCGCCATCGTCATCGTTTTTGGTTATCTCCGCCTCTATAATTCGTCGTCGATCCTGCCGCTGACGGGCTATAATTCCACGACGAACATTCTGCTTGTCTGTTCCTACATTGTTTTATCCCTGCCCTATATGTATCGTTCGGTCGATACGGCGATGCGTACCATCGATATCGGCACGCTGACGGAAGCAGCCGAAAGCCTTGGTGCAAAATGGACAACCATCATGTTCAAATGCATCTTTCCGAATGTCATGAGCGGTGTGCTTTCCGGAGCGTTCATCACACTCGCGATCGTCATGGGTGAATTCACCATGGCGTCGCTGCTCAACCGTCCGGCGTTTGGGCCCTATATGCAGCTTGTCGGAGCTAACAAAGCCTATGAGCCGTCTGCGTTGGCGATCATCGCGCTCGCTGTGACTTGGCTCAGCATGGCTCTTCTCCAGCTGGTCTCCCGTTTCTCAAAATCCGCTCCGATTAAGGCGTAAGGTCCCCGCTATGGCTTTTCTCGAACTCACCCACATCAAGAAGTCTTTCGGCGACGTTCACGTCGTTCACGATTTCAATATGCAAATCGAGAAGGGAGAATTCATCTCCTTCCTCGGACCGTCGGGCTGCGGCAAGACGACCGTGCTGCGCATGATTGCCGGCTTCGAGGCCCCGACCGCCGGCACGCTGACGATCAACGGCAAGGATCAGCGCCACTTGAAGCCAAACCAGCGCAACATCGGCATGGTGTTCCAGGCCTATGCGTTGTTTCCGAACATGACGGTCCATGACAACGTCGCCTTCGGCCTCAAGGTCGCCGGCATGGCGAAGCCCGACATCGACAAACGCGTCAAGGAGATGCTTGCTCTCATCAAGCTCGATCATCTCGCCAGCCGCTACCCCTATCAGATGTCCGGCGGCCAGCAGCAGCGCGTGGCGCTGGCCCGCGCCATCGCCGTCAAGCCTCAGGTTCTCCTGCTCGATGAGCCGCTGTCGGCACTGGATGCGAAGATCCGCGTGTCGCTGCGCGAGGAAATCCGCGCTATTCAACAGCAGCTCGGTATCACTACTGTCTTCGTAACGCACGACCAGGAAGAGGCCCTGTCGATCTCTGATCGCATCGTCGTCATGAATGCCGGCCGCGCCGACCAGATCGGTTCGCCTTTCGAAATCTACAACACCCCGGCCACCCGCTTTGTCGCTTCCTTCGTCGGCACGCTGAACCTCATCGAAGGCAAGGTCGTGGATCCCAACAACAACCGCATCACGATCGGCGATCAGGATGTCACGCTCAAGCAATCGGTCACCGCCTACAAACCTGGTGATACGGTATCGCTGGCTCTGCGCCCGGAAGCAGGCTCATTGGCCGAATCGGCCAAGGGCGATACGGCCCTGACCGGTGAAGTCTCCTCGGCTCACTTCCTTGGGTCGGTCATCCGCACCCGCATGAATGTCGCCGGCAACACCATTTCCTTCGATATGTTCAACAGCCCCGGCATGATGCCTCCGAGCGTCGGCGAAAAGGTGACGCTGCGCTTCGCATCGTCCGACCTGCTCGTCATTCAGGATTGAGCACGCCTCTGCGTCGCAGGGAAACTTTGAAAAATTATTCGCAAGCGCCGGGTCAAAAGCCCGGCGTTTTTCTTTGATTTCCATGAGGGAAAGCATCTATAGTCCACGCGTTCTCAGGGCGGGGTGCAATTCCCCACCGGCGGTATGGGGAGTTTCCTCGAGCCCGCGAGCGCCTTCCGGGCTTCGGAAGGGTCAGCAGATCCGGTGAAATGCCGGAGCCGACGGTATAGTCCGGATGGAAGAGAGCAAGCCGGGTTGCACCCTCCCTCGCGCGGAGAGTGCTGCAATTCTGCGTGTTCGCCCAAGGGATATTTGACAACAACCCTTGAAAGGCAAATTCATGACCATTTCGATTTCTACCCAGCCGAGCCGCGTTGCGATCATTCGGGCTCGCTGGCATGCCGACATCGTCGATCGTTCGGTCGACTCCTTCATTGCCGAATGGCAGACGACGGAAGGCGCGTCGCCGATCGACATCTTCGACGTCCCCGGCGCGCTTGAAATTCCGCTGCATGCGCAGACGCTGGCCCGCAATGGCCGCTATTCCGCAATCGTTGCCACCGCTTTCGTTGTCGACGGCGGCATCTATCGCCATGAATTCGTCGCCAACACGGTTCTTGATGCCATGATGCGCGTCCAGCTCGATACCGGCGTGCCGATCCTCTCGGCAGTCCTGACACCGCATCACTTCCAGGAGTCGGAAGCGCATATCCAGTTCTTCAAGGAACATTTCATCATCAAGGGCCGTGAAGTAGCAAGCGCCTGCCGCCATATTCTCGCGGAACGGGCCAAGCTGCTGCCTGCAGTCACGGTCTGAGCCAGCATAGTGGAGGCGCGGTGAAGGCCCGCCTCCATGTCCACAAGGAAGAAACGTCAGTGACCGTCCTACGCATCGTCCCAAACCTGCCCGCCGCCGATCCCGACACCGCTCGCCTTTTCTATCAAGACCTACTCGGCCTCGATATCGTCATGGATCACGGCTGGATCCTCACTTTCGCCTCTGAGGCGGCAACGGTTCCGCAGATCAGCATCGCCAGCGAAGGCGGCTCCGGCACGATCGTCCCCGATCTCTCAATTGAAGTCGACGACGTCGATGCGCTTTATCAGCGAGCCACATCCCTGGGCTTCGGCATATTGTATGACCTGACGGACGAGCCTTGGGGCGTTCGCCGCTTCTATGTCCGCGACCCCTTCGGCAAGGTGATCAATATCCTTTCGCACCGCTGAGGCTGACATAGGCGGGCGCTTTTGCCTCAGCTATCGGCAAGATCGTCCCAAACTGCTATCGCAGATCCACGTTGAAGGTGATCCGCTCCGCTGACCACATCGACTCCGAATAGGTGATCGGCACCCCGTCCGCATCCGCGTCCAGCTTGCGCGTGATAAGGAGCGGTGTGGATTTCGGCTGCCGCAGAAGCCGCGCCTCTTCCGCCGTCGGCATGCGCGCCTCGATCTCCGTCGACAGTCGCTCGTAGTCGGTAACGCCGTAGCTGGCGAGCGCTGCCGAAATCGTTGGATGTTGCAAGCGCGCCTTGTCGAAATCAGGGAAGCGCACGGCCGGATAATAGGAATCCCCCAATTCTATGGGCACACCATCAGCCGTCATCACGCCACGTCGATGAATGACCGGCGCACCCGCCACAAGCTTCAAATAGGCAGCGACTCGTTCCGTCGCCGCCACGATCTCGTGAACGAGCAATTCGCCGCCCGGCTCGAAGCCCTGCTCGATCAGGTTCTTGGAAAAGCGCGTGCGCTTCGACAGCGTATAGTCGAGCACGCCCTTATGAACGAAGGTTCCCCGCCCCTGCTCGGCGCGGACCAACCCACGCTGCTCCAGGCGGCCCAGTGCCTGACGCACCGTGAAGCGGCTGACGCCGAAACGCCGCATCAGCTCGGGTTCGGTCGGTAATTTCTCTCCGGGCACGAAAGTCCCGGCGGCGATATCGGCCGCCAGGATTTCGCCGATCTGATGCCAGAGCGCACTGCCGCCCTTTCGATCGATCGTCTCCATGTCAGACGCGCTTTTCGAGCCGGAACAAAAGCTTGTATTCGGCCGGGTAGCTCAAGGCATCGAGAATGCTCGGATAATATTTGCGGTCCTTCGTTGCACGCACGAAGCCGTCATAGCCGAAACGTTTGACGGAGACATCGAAGCCGGCTGCCGTGAAGGCTTCGATATAGTCCTGCGGGGACCGATCCTGCATCGGTGCATTGCTGTTGTCGCCGATGAGCTCGAGCCATTTCGGCCAGAGCGGCATCTCGTTGTGGCATCCGGTCACAGCGTAATAGACGCCGCCATTGCGCATGACCTGGAACATCTGTTCGGCGTGCTGTTTCAGCTCCGGCAGCAGATAGATCACCTCATAGCTGAAAGCGACATCGAAACTATCGGCGAAGGGCGACAGGTCGGTCGTCACATGAAACTGCAGCGGCATATTGCCAACAGCCTCGACCGCAGCAGCCACCGACTCCGAAGCGATATCGATGCCGACGCCGTGCCGGAACGGCCGGATGCCATAGAGCAAGCGCAGGAAACCGCCGCGATTGCAGCCGAAATCCAGGATCGTCTTTGAGGAGAAATCACGCTCCGGCACCGTTTCGATGAAGTGCCGCCAATAGGGGCTATGCGATTCCGCCATTGCGGTATCACCCTGCGGGTCCTTGTGCCAGGTGGCGTAGATAGATGCTGCGTTTGCCATGATGTGCTCGCTGTTGGAGTGGACTGAGTTTGAGATAGCGCAGCTTCACGACAATAGCATGAATTCGTCCGGACGACTGGAGTATTTATTTGGCGCGCCACGCCCGTCGAGATCCGCTGCTATGCGCAATCCACCATCCATTGCACGCCGAACTGATCCGTCAACTTGCCGTAATAGCTGCCCCATGGCTGGAGAGCGAGCGGCGTCGTCACTTTGCCGCCCTCAGCCAATCGGGCAAAAATACTGTCGGTGCTGTCGCGATCATCCATGACAAGGATATGAGCAGACCCCCGCATCGGCTCCGCGTCGTGATTGTCGGATGCGAAGAACAGCACGCCCGGCCCCTCGAACCGCGCATGCATCACCCTTCCCCGCATTGAATCGTCAGACAATGGCGTTCCATACGCACCATGCCGGACCAATAGCGTCACCTGGCCGAGCCCGCAGGCGGCATAGAACGCAAGAGCTTCCTCGCAATGCGTCGTGAAAAACAGATAATTGGCGAGTTGCATGTCCTGCCTCCTTTTCGTTGTCGGACGAGCGGCCCACGCGGCCGCCCGGTATTAAAGCCAGTTACATCACCTCAGACGTGATTTGCTGCGGTCTCATGCGCTGCGGCATTCGCAATGGCGCCGACCAGATCGGCATTGCTGTAGCTTTGTCCTGCGATGCCCCAGGCGCCCTCGGGCGCATAGACTATATTCGACCAGATATGCTCACGCTTGATCCGCCCCTCGGCCGCCTGCTCGACGACATCGGTTACTCTTGCGATGAAATCGCGCTTGGCTTCGGCGGTCGCGAGTGCGATTTCGGGCAGCTTAAGTTCGATGAAGGCAGCGACAACGGGCTTTCCGGCCGCCAGTACGTGCCCGGCTGGAAGCACATTGATCGTGCCGATGACATTTGCCGTCATGAAAGCATTTCCGGTCAAGCCGGCAACATCGAGGACTGCATCCGTCAATCCGGCAAAAGCTTGCGCCTGCGCTTCGGACGAAAGCAGCCCCTCGGGTATGGTGAGCGTAATAGGCATGGGACATCTCCTTGTTGGACCTGCGACGGTAATTGATATATACCGATCACTCTTTAACGATACACACCGATCACTCTCTATACAAGCAATAAAGAGAGATCACTCTCAATGGAGATAGCAATGCGCTACAGCGCCGAACATAAGGAAGAGACCCGGACGCGGGTCGTCGCGGCTGCAGGACAAGTCTTTCGAAAGGAAGGCTATGGCGGCGCGGGCATCGACGCGCTGACGAAAGCAGCCGGCGTTACCAACGGCGCCTTCTACGGACACTTCAAGTCCAAGAGCGAAGCGTTTCGTACAGCTGTCGTGGAAGGATTGGAAGAGTTGCGCCAAGGGATCCTGGCACTCAGGGAAAACCAGCCGAAAGACTGGCTGAAGGCGCTTGCCAGCTTTTATCTCGGCTACAAGCGGACTTGCGATCTCGGCGACAGCTGCACGCTGCCAAGCCTTTCCCCCGATGTGATGCGCGCCGACGAGGAAACCCGCCGCATCTATACGGTGGAGTTGAGAAAACTTATCGCGGATGTCACAGCTGGCCTGCCTGAAAGCACAAGTTCCGCCGAAACACCGGCAGAGGATCGTGCCATCCTTCTCCTGGCAACGCTGAGCGGCGGTCTAACGCTTGCCCGCGCCGTCTCCGATCCCGCGCTTTCCGTCCAGATTGCCAAAGTCATTGAGCGAGCCGCTTTGGCGGCGGACAATCCTTTGCACCCGCAAGCGAAATGATGATGCATCCAAGCCGTGGCAGACAGCTGAGACGAAGCTAGCCGTGTCGTCTCAGCGAAACCAACTTACGCCCGGATCGCCTTGTCGTTCGCATCGAAGCGATGCATTTGGTTCGTGTCCGGCGTCGCATAAACAATCTCATCCGGCTCGTATTTGTGTTCGCCGAAGAGACGCGCGGTGAGAAGGCCGGTAGCCTCGGATTCGAGATAGATGATCGTATCGGCACCGAGATGTTCGACATGGATGACCTTGGCGGCCCATGAGCCCTGATCACGCGACAGCGTGATATGCTCGGGACGGATGCCGACAGTCTTGGCACCGCTTTCTCCCAGCTTCTCCGCCGGAACGAAATTCATCTGCGGCGAGCCGATGAAACCGGCGACGAAGACATTGGCCGGACGGTTATAGAGCTCCATCGGCGAGCCGATCTGCTCGATCGCGCCGGCGTTGAGCACGACGATCTTGTCGGCAAGGGTCATCGCCTCGACCTGATCGTGGGTGACATAGATCATCGTTGCCTTCAGGCTGCGGTGCAGA
The DNA here is from genome assembly GCF_012641385.1 of Rhizobium sp. P28RR-XV. Taxonomy (NCBI): domain Bacteria; kingdom Pseudomonadati; phylum Pseudomonadota; class Alphaproteobacteria; order Hyphomicrobiales; family Rhizobiaceae; genus Rhizobium; species Rhizobium sp. P28RR-XV. The sequence goes on along the minus strand of NZ_JABAIG010000012.1, from coordinate 142,015 downwards.
CGAGCGATTTCCAGGCGCGTCTGCACGCGCAAGGCGGCATCGAGGTTCGACAGCGGCTCGTCGAACAGAAAGAGCTCCGGCTCGCGCACGATGGCGCGGCCAATGGCGACGCGCTGGCGCTGGCCGCCGGAAAGCTCGGCCGGCCGACGCGCCAAGTAGGGCTCGAGCGACAGCATACCGGACGCTTTGCCGACACGGCTCTCGATCTCGTCTTTCGGAGTGCCGGCCTGCTTCAGGCCCAACCCCATATTGTCCTTCACTGTCAGGTGCGGATAGAGCGCATAGGATTGAAAGACCATCGAGATACCGCGCTTTGCGGGCGGCGTTACCGTCACATCCTCACCGTTGATCAGCACCGCTCCAGAGGTCACATCTTCGAGACCGGCGATGCTGCGCAAAAGGGTCGACTTGCCGCAGCCCGAAGGGCCGACGAAGATGACGAATTCGCCATCCTTCACCTCGAGATCGATGCCCTTCAGCACATCATGCGTACCGTAGGCCTTGCGAATGGATTTCAGTTGAAGCGATCCCACAGTCTCTTATCCTTACAAATAAACGGGCTTGCCGGTGCGCACGCTCTCATCGGCGGCGAGGCAGATGCGCAATGATTGAACGGCGTCTGCCATATGACGATTGAGGTCGATATTCTCGCGAATGGCCTTCAGCATGAAGGCCTGCTCGAAGTCGCAAAGCTCCTGATGGCCCGGCTCGCCATCCATATGCAGGTCGCGATCCGGCTGGATGAATTGGCCGCTCGGCCCTGTCTCGGCATTGTGCAGCCGAATGACCGATGTTTTGGTATGCATGTCGATATCATCGGACTTTGCGTTCTGATCCATGACGATCGAGACCGAGCCGTTCGGCGACATCACATCCTTCACGAAGAAGGCCGTCTCCGAAATCATCGGTCCCCAGCCTGCCTCGTACCAACCAACTGAACCATCCTCGAAAATCACCTGCAGGTGGCCGTAATTATACATGTCTGGCTTCACCTCGTTCGACAGGCGAAGGCCCATGCCGCGCACCTCGACCGGCTTGGCATCGGTGATCTGGCACATGACGTCGACATAATGCACGCCACAATCGACGATCGGCGAGGTCGTTCGCATCAGCGCCTTGTGCGTCTCCCAGGTAGGGCCGCTCGACTGCTGATTGAGGTTCATGCGGAACACATAGGGGCCGCCGAGCTTGCGGGCCTCGGCGATCAGCCGCATCCACGAGGGATGGTGACGCAGAATATAGCCGACCGCCAGTTTCTTGCCGGCTTTTGTCGCAGCAGCGACGACGCGCTCGGCATCCTCGACCGTCGTTGCCAGCGGCTTCTCGACGAAGACATGGCAACCCGCCTCGAAGGCCGCGACGGCATAATCGGCATGGCTGTCGGAATAGGTATTGATGGAACAAAGATCAGGCTTCAGTTCCTTCAAGGCAGTTTCGAAATCCGGGTGGATCGTGTAACCCCGCAATTCCTCCGCCAACTCGGGCTTCGAGCGATTGACGAGGCCGACGATCTCGAAACCGGGATTGTTATGATAGGCGAGCGCATGGCTGCGGCCCATATTACCGAGGCCGGCAACAAGAACGCGGATCGGTTTTTCGGATACGCTCACTTGACTGCTCCGGAGGTAATGCCACGAATGAGTTGGCGCGAAAAGATGACGTAGAGGACGAGGATCGGCAGGATGGCGAGCGTCAGTGCCGCCAGCACCGCGTTCCAGTTGGTGACGAACTGGCCGATGAAGATCTGCGATCCAAGCGTCACGGTTTTTGTCGCCTCGCTTGGCGCCAGAATCAGCGGGAACCAGAGGTCGTTCCAGATCGGAATCATGGTGAAGACCGCGACTGTCGCCATGGCAGGACGAACCAGCGGCAGGACGAGCCGGAAGAAGATGGCGTATTCGCTGAGGCCATCGATCCGGCCGGCATTCTTCAGGTCGTCGGACACCGTCCGCATGAACTCGGACAGGATGAAGATCGCCAGCGGCAGGCCTTGGGCGGTATAGACGAGGATCAGAGCCGTCAGCGTGTTGACGAGACCGGCGGCAACCATGCCCTGCAGGATCGCGACCGTGCCGAGCCGGATCGGGATCATGATGCCGATCGCCAGATAGAGCCCCATGACCGTGTTGCCGCGGAAACGATATTCCGACAGCGCAAAGGCAGCCATGGCGCCGAACAGTAGCGTCAGGATGATCGAGACGATCGTCACGATGAAGCTGTTCTGGAAATAGGTCAGGAAATCCCCCTGCTTCAGAACGGTGTCATAGCCGACCATGCTGAAGGAAGATGGCGTCGGGGCGCTCAACGGCGCGCGGAAGATCGATGCGCGATCCTTGAAGGAGTTGATAACGGTCAGGAACACCGGAAAGATGGCAATCAGCGTATAGGCGATGAGCGCCAGATGCACGAGGCCGGTGCGGACAAGCGAAGTGCGTGCCTTGGACATGGGTCGCGCCCTCAGAACTGGTAGCGGCGGATGCGCCGCTGGACGATGAAAAGATAGAAGGAAACCCCGGCCAGGATGATGAGGAACATCACCGTCGCGATCGTGGCGCCCATCGAGCGGTCCCCCAGCTGCAGCTGGAAGCCGAAGAAGACGCGGTAAAGCAGCGTGCCGAGAATGTCGGTGGACCCATCCGGCCCCGCCAATGCGCCTTGCACGGTATAGACAAGGTCGAATGCGTTGAAATTGCCGACAAATGTCAGGATCGAGATAATGCCGATCGCCGGCAGCACCAGTGGCAGCTTGATCTTCCAGAACTGGCTCCAGCCGGTGATGCCATCGCATTCGGCGGCTTCGATTACCTCTTCCGGAATGTTGAGCAGGGCAGCATAGATCAGCATCATCGGAATGCCGACATATTGCCAGACCGAGATCAGCGCGACGGCGATCAGCGCCGTGCTGGGCTTACCGAGCCAAGGCGCGAAAAGCGATTTCAGGCCGATCACGTTCAAAAGCTCGGGCGCAACACCCCATAGCGGCGAAAGGATCAGCTTCCAGATGAAGCCGACGACGACGAAGGAGAGCAGTGTCGGCAGGAAGATCGCGGTACGATAAAAGGCGACGAAGCGCAATTTCGGCAATGACAAAAGCGCGGCCAGCGCGACGCCGATGGGATTCTGCACGCACATATGGATGGCGAAGAAGAGCAGGTTATTGCGCAGCGCATTCCAGAAATCATGCGACCAGCGTTCGTCGCCGAACAGGACCTTGAAATTGTTCAGGCCGACGAAGACGGATTGATTGTCAACGACGTTGTAAAGCGACAGCCGCAAGGTCTCGATCAGCGGCAGGATCATGACCGCCGAATAGACGACAAAGGCGGGGAAAAGGAAAACGAGGATGTGCCAGCGCTTGGAGCGCCTGATCGGCATGATCTCAAGGGCATCTGATGTCGCAGCGTCGCTCATGGCTTTCTGCCTGTTTTTCTTGGCTGCATGCCGACGCAGCAGCTCTAAGGTTCAAATCCACCCGCAGTTACGGCTTATGGCCGAAGTGAAGCGGTATCGGGTGTGTCGAATGCAAAGGCGAGGCGATCGCCGGTTCGATTATCGAAACAATGAAAAGGGCGAGGAGCCCGTAAGGTCCCTCGCCCGCGTGATGCCGCTATTTACTTGCCGGGCTTATACCAGCTGTCGAGGCCCTTCTGGAGCTTCTCGGCAGCCTTTTCCGGCGTATCCGTGCCGTTGATCACGTTTGCGGATTCGGTCCAGGTTTCATTTTCCAGATTCGGTGTACCACGCGACAGGATCTGATAAGTGGAGCGAACGGTCGACTTGTGATTGTCGCGCCAGGAGACGAATTCCTGCGCAAGGGCATCGCTCATCTTTACCGGATGCGAGTTCAGGCTGAAGAAGCCAGGCAGCGAGTTAGCATAGATGTTGGCAAACTCGTCGGAAGCAACCCAGCTCAGGAACTTCTTGGCTTCTTCCTGATGCTTGCTCTTGGCGTTCAGACCGACGCCGATATCCGGATGGTCGGAGATGTAAGCCGTATCGCCAGCTTTTGCGACCGGCGGCGGGAATGCGCCCATCTTGAACTGCGCCTGGGTGTTGAAGAGAGAAATTTCCCAGGAGCCGGCCGGATAGATCGCAGCCTTGCCAAGCGTGAAGAGGTTTTGGCTGTCGGAATAGCTTTGTGCTTCGAAACCATCGCCGAGATAGGGCTTCCACTTGGCCAGCTCCTTGTAGGGATCGACCCACGCGGCGTCCGTCAGCTTTTCCTTACCTGATATCAGCGCCTTACGGCCGTCTTCGCCCTTCCAGTAGTTCGGACCGATGTTCTGGTAGCCCATGGTTGCGGCTTCCCAAAGATCCTTCGTGCCCATGGCCATTGGAATGTAGGTGCCGTCAGCCTTGATCTTGTCAAGAGCGGCAAAGAACTCGTCGCGTGTCGCCGGCACCTTCAGGCCGAGCTTGTCGAAGGCATCCTTGTTGTAGATGAAGCCATGGATGACGGACGCCATCGGCACGCAGAAGGTCGACTTTCCATTGTCGGTGGACCAGGCGGCCTTGGCGACAGCAGAAAAGTTCTCCATGCCCTTCAGGCTCGTCAGATCGACAAGGTGCTTCTTGTTGAAAAGGTCGAGCGAGGCATCGAACGGACGGCAGGTGATGATGTCGCCTGCGGAGCCTGCGTCAAGCTTGGCGTTCAGCGATGCATTATATTCGGTCGGAGCCGTCGGCGAGAAAACGATCTTGATGCCCGGGTTCTTCGCTTCGAAAGCCGGGATGATCTTTTCCTGCCAGATCTGCAGATCGTCGTTACGCCAGCTTTCAACCGTCAGCGTCACGTCGGCCGCATGCGCCACGCCGACCGAGGTCAGCAGGCTCGATGCAAGAAGCAAGCCTTTCAGAACATTGGTTTTCATTTCCCTCTCCTGTTTTCCGCGCCATAGCAAGGCGCTGTTTTCGATCTGAAATCCGCTGGCCTGTCCGAGGAAACGGTCAGCGCTCAACTGGAATCGCCAAAAATTGCCGATCCCCATGCAAGAGACGTCACAGGCATTGCGCCCGATCGGCCCGATCAATTGCCGCCCACCGCCAAAGGCAGCGATGCTGCAAGAACCACCCGGGAATTTCATGACGAACGCCGAAGCGAGATCCTCCTGATCCGAACGGCTTGGGACAACGACGAGATGCGCGCCTTTCCGCTTCACCTACCGGCTGTTGTTATTTTGCCGGTCTTGCCGATGTCCGTTCGTATTGTTCCCTTGCTACGAATTAAGGCCAAAAAAATACCAATTGTCCAGCCGATTTTAACTTTCGCATATAAAAATATCGGAGAGCATAAATTACTTCATATATTTCAAATAGATAACAGAAAACAAAAATGAACGTGTCGCCTATTGGTAAATGGTATTTTTTTGGTATTGTATGGAAAAGCGGGGAATGGACGGCATCCGGAGGCATGATGGGGCAGTTTGCAATTGGTATCGATGGCGGCGGAACAAGTTGCCGGGCAGCGGTTATAGACAGTACCGGGCAAGTGCTCGGCACCGGCAAGGCCGGCGCGGCAAACATCCTCTCCGACCTGGAAAACTCGTTGATCCACATTGTCGCCTCGGCAAAACAGGCGCTGATCGACGCGAAACTGGATCCGGAACTGCTGCAGAAGCTGCCTGCGGTTATCGGAACCGCCGGAGCCAACGTAGGCAATTATGGCAAGCGGGTTGAAGGCGCCCTGCCCTTTGCGAGCGCGCACGTGGTCACCGATGCGACGATTGCGCTTCAGGGGGCGCTCGGCGACGCTGATGGAATCATCGGCGCATTTGGCACCGGCTCTGTCTACAACGCCCGCCGCGATGGCAAGAGCTGGGGGATCGGCGGCTGGGGCTTTGTCATCGGCGATCAGGCCAGCGGCGCACGCCTCGGCCGCGACCTGCTCGAGCGAGCCCTTCTCGCGCGTGATGGCGTGATGACGGGCTCGGCACTGACCGCATCGATCATGGCCGAATACGGCAACGATCCGGAACGGGTCGTCGAATTTGCGCACGTATCGAAGCCCAAGGATTTCGCCCGCTACGCTCCGATCGTGTTCGAATATGCCGGACTGGAGGATGTCGTCGCCATCGATATCGTCAGGATGGCGGCGAAATCCATAACCGACAGCCTCGACGCATTGCTTTGGCCGGGATGCCCTTCGATCTGCCTTCTCGGCGGCCTCGCCCTGGCCTATCGTCCCTGGCTTGATGAACGGCACAAGGCGATTCTCGCCGAGCCCAAGGGCGATGTCTTGCGCGGCGCCGTGGAGCTGGCAGCAAAATTGCTGCTGGGTGGAGAGGGAAACAGGGCATGACCGAAGATTTGAGCGCGATCTTCTCGCCGAAGCGCCTTTCTGGAGGCGGCACGGGGCCGCTATATGTCAAGCTGCGGCGCACGCTCGAAGAGGCCGTGAAGGTCGGAACGCTGAAACATGGCGACGCGCTTCCGCCGGAGCGTGACATCGCCGAATTCGCGGCGGTCAGCCGCGTCACCGTGCGTAAGGCGATCGACGATCTCGTCGCCGAAGGCATTCTGGTGCGCCGCCACGGTTCCGGCACCTTTGTCGCAAAGCCGGTATCCAAGGTGGAGCAACGCCTGTCGCAGCTCACGTCCTTTACCGAGGACATGGCGAGACGCGGGATGACCGCTCGTTCGGAATGGCTGCACAAGGGCGTGCACACGCCCTCCCCGGACGAAATGATGATTCTCGGCCTTGCAGCCGACACCAAGGTATCGCGGCTGAGCCGCCTGCGCATTGCCGACGACCAGCCGCTCGCGATCGAGCACGCCAGCGTTTCCGGTGAGTTCCTGCCGGATCCGTCGGTGGTGACGACATCGCTCTATGCGGAACTGGAGAAGCGGCAGGTGCGTCCCGTCCGCGCCGTTCAGCGCATCTCCGCGACCAACATGAAAGAGACCGATGCGGGGCTGCTTGGCGTCCCGGTGGGAGCGGCCGGCCTCTCGATCGAACGTATCTCCTATCTCGGCTCCGGCCGAGCAGTCGAATTCACGCGATCGCTCTATCGCGGTGATGCCTATGATTTCGTCGCGGAGCTGACGATAGGGGCTGCCTAGAGCAATTCCAGGAAAAGTGCGCAGCGGTTTTCCGTCCGGATTTGCGAGAAAACAATGAGCTAGAGCAGTCCTGCGATTCCGTGAAAAGCTGAACCGCTCTAGCGTAAAGCTGAACCGCTCTAGCGTAAAGCTGCGAAGCAGAAAGGAGTCCCGGAATCAAAAAAACGCCGCCCCAGCTTGAATAGCTGGGGCGGCGTTTTCATGAAGAATCAAATTCCAAGCAAAACAGTTTAAGCCATTGAAACAGTTGACAATCAGGCCGCTGCGTCACGCTTCTCAGGTACATAGTTGAGAACCGGACCCAGCCAGCGCTCCACCTCGGCAACCGGCATGCCCTTACGGGCAGCATAGTCTTCGACCTGATCGCGCTCCACCTTGGCGACACCGAAATAGTAGGAGGACGGATGGCCGATATAGAGGCCCGAAACGGACGAGCCCGGCCACATGGCGTAGCTTTCCGTGAGCGTTACACCAGTCGTCGCTTCGGCATCCAATAGACGGAAAAGCGTACCTTTCTCGGTATGGTCGGGCTGCGCGGGATAGCCAGGCGCCGGCCGAATACCGGCATAAGCTTCGAGAACCAGTTCTTCGCTCGAGAAGTTTTCGTCCGCGGCATAACCCCAGAACTCCCGCCGCACCCGCTCGTGCATCCGCTCTGCGAAGGCCTCGGCAAAGCGGTCGGCCAGCGCCTTGACAAGGATCGACGAATAATCGTCATTCGCCCGTTCGAAACGCTCGGCGATGGCGACTTCCTCGATGCCGGCCGTGACGACGAAGCCACCGACATAATCGCCCATACCGCTTGAAACCGGTGCCACAAAATCCGACAGAGCTACGTTCGGTCGGCCGTCGCGCTTCGACAACTGCTGACGCAGCGTATAGAAAGTCGCAAGCTCCTCGCTGCGGCTTTCATCCGTAAACAGCCTGATATCGTCGCCGACCGCACCCGCCGGCCAGAAGCCGATGACCGCGCGTGGGCGGAACCAGTTTTCCGCGATGATCTTCTCCAGCATCGCTTGCGCGTCGCTATAGAGCTGCCGAGCCGCCTCGCCCTGCTTCTCGTCCTCCAGAATGGCGGGGAAACGACCCTTCAGCTCCCAGGTCTGGAAGAATGGCGTCCAATCGATATATTTCGCCAGCTCGGCAAGATCATAGCTCTCGAACACCTTGGTCCCGAAGAACTGCGGCTTAACAGGCTTGTAGCTCGACCAATCCACCTTCTCGGCATTCTCGCGTGCCCTTGCGATCGGCAGGCGCACCTTTTCCGCTTCGCTGCGGGCATGGGCTGCAGCAACCTTGGAATATTCGGCCCGGACGGTATCGATATAGCCTTGGCGCGCTTCCGGCGACAGCAAGGCGGATACGACGCCGACAGCGCGGCTCGCATCCGTGACATAGACCGTCTGGCCGCGATGATAGCTCGGATGGATCTTCACCGCCGTATGGACGCGACTGGTGGTAGCACCGCCGATAAGCAGCGGAATATCGAATCCCTGCCGTTCCATCTCGGAGGCAACATGCACCATCTCGTCGAGGGACGGCGTGATCAGCCCCGACAAGCCGATGATATCGACCTTCGCGGCGACAGCCGTTTCCAGGATCTTCGTGGCCGGCACCATGACGCCAAGATCGATGATTTCGTAATTGTTGCAGGCAAGCACGACGCCGACGATATTCTTGCCGATATCGTGCACATCACCCTTGACGGTCGCCATCAGTATCTTGCCAGCGGCTTGACGTTCGCCGCTGCCGCCATTGGCGAGCTTCTCGGCTTCCATATAAGGCAATAGCACGGCAACAGCTTGCTTCATGACGCGGGCAGACTTCACCACTTGCGGCAGGAACATCTTGCCCGAACCGAAGAGATCGCCGACGACGTTCATACCGGCCATCAGAGGCCCTTCGATGACGTGCAATGGCCGCTCGGCAGACTGACGCGCCTGTTCCGTATCGGCTTCGATATATTCGGTAATGCCATTGACCAGCGCGTGTTCGAGCCGCTTCTCCACCGACCACTCGCGCCAGGAAAGATCCTGGGCCTTGGCCTCCTTGCCGCCAGCACCACGGAAACGCTCGGCAATTCCAAGCAGGCGCTCAGTGCTGTCTGGCCGGCGGTTGAGCACGACGTCTTCGCAGGCGTCTCGCAATTCCGGGTCGATATTGTCGTAAACCGCAAGCTGACCGGCATTGACGATGCCCATGTCCATGCCGGCCTGGATGGCGTGGTAGAGGAACACGGCGTGCATAGCCTCGCGGACAAGTTCATTGCCGCGAAACGAGAAGGACAGGTTCGACACGCCGCCGGAAATATGGACCAGCGGCATCGTCTTACGGATCGTCCGCGTCGCCTCGATGAAATCGACTCCGTAATTATTGTGCTCTTCGATACCCGTTGCGACGGCGAAGATGTTCGGATCGAAGATGATATCTTCCGGCGATAGGCCCGCCACTTCCGTCAGCAGCTTGTAGGCACGCGAGCATATCTCGACCTTGCGCTCATAGCTATCTGCCTGCCCCTGTTCATCAAAGGCCATGACAACAACGGCCGCACCGTACATGCGCATCAAGCGAGCCTGCTTGAGGAAGTTCTCCTCGCCTTCCTTCAGGGAGATCGAATTGACGATCGGTTTGCCCTGCACGCATTTCAGGCCGGCCTCGATGATCGAAAACTTGGAACTGTCGATCATCACGGGAACACGGGCGATATCCGGCTCGGCGGCAATGAGATTGAGGAATTCCACCATAGCCTTCTCGGAATCGATCAGGCCCTCGTCCATGTTGATGTCGATGATCTGTGCACCGTTCTCGACCTGATCCCGGGCGACGGCAAGTGCTGCCGTATAGTCGGCATTGGTGATCAGTTTGCGGAATTTTGCCGAGCCGGTGACGTTCGTGCGCTCGCCAACGTTGACGAAGGGAATGTCCTTGGTGAGCTCGAAAGGCTCCAGGCCGGAAAGCGCCATGAAGGGGCGATGCTCTGTGAGCTTGCGCGGCGGATACTTGGAGACCGCCTGAGCGATAGCGGCGATATGCTCAGGCGTGGAACCACAGCAGCCGCCAACGATATTGACGAGTCCTTCGCGCGCAAATTCTTCGACCTGCGCCGCCATCATCTGGGGCGTTTCATCGTACTGACCGAATTCGTTCGGCAGACCGGCATTGGGGTAAGCGCAGATGAAAGTATCCGCAGCAGCCGAAAGCTCCTGCAGATGCGGCCGCATGGCATTGGCGCCGAGCGCACAATTAAGCCCGACAGTAAAGGGGCTGGCATGGCGCACAGAATTCCAGAACGCCGAAGGTGTCTGACCTGACAGCGTGCGGCCGGAAAGATCGGTGATCGTGCCTGAAATCATCACAGGCAAATGGATGCCTTTGGCCTCGAAGCGCTCCTCGCAGGCGAAGATCGCCGCCTTGGCGTTCAGCGTGTCGAAAATCGTCTCGATCAGAATGATATCGGCGCCGCCGTCGATAAGGCCATCGATCTGCTCGCCATAGGCCAGGCGCAGATCATCGAAGCTGACAGCACGATAGCCGGGATTATTGACGTCGGGAGAGATCGAAGCCGTACGATTGGTCGGGCCGATGGCACCGGCGACGAAACGGCGCTTGCCATCCTCACGCTCGGCGCGGATCGCCGCGCGGCGGACGATCTCGGCGCCCTCCTTGTTGAGGTCGTAGACCGCACCTTCCATCTGGTAATCCGCCTGCGCAATGCTGGTGGAGGAGAAGGTATTGGTCTCGAGGATATCCGCACCGGCTTTGGCATAGCGATAATGAATATCTTCAATCGCATCGGGCTGGGTCAGGATGAGGAGGTCGTTATTGCCCTTCTGGTGGCACGCGCAGCCGATGAACCGATGGCCGCGAAACTGATCCTCGTCGAAGCCGAGGCCCTGGATCTGCGTGCCCATGGCGCCATCAAGCACGAGGATTCGTTCGCTCGCCGCCTTTCGCAAAGCTTCGAAAATCGCGCCGCCATCGCGCTTCGTCGTCTCGGAACCAAAAAGAGTGTCAAACATAAGCGAATTCCTCTGGCCTGATTGCGACTCCACAATCAGATCACATAAAGATATCTTTATGTCAACATATCTACGCTCATGTTTGGCATAGCGCAAGCACGAGTTCCTTCAGGAAAAGACGGACCGGACGAATTGCCGCCCGACCATGGACAACGCGGGGGGAGCGACACAGTTTCATCCCATAACGCCATGACAGCGCTTTCGGGCGGCGCTATACGGTTCTGGAAAAGAATCCAAGGAGGACGGCATGAACATACAGGTTGAACCCGCAGCGCTCGGAAACTGGAGCACCCGCGCCTACCACAGGCGCTGGCTGCTCGATCAGGCCGATGCGCTCTTTAATTTCTTCCAGTATCGCGCCGTCAATCCTAAGGGCGGCTTCTATGAAATGGACGATACCGGCAAACCGCTGGATAAGGCCAATCCCGTGCGCGGTATCCACTCGACGGCCCGCATGGTGCACTGCTTCTCGATCGGATCGCTGCTCGGCCGCCCCGGTGCGAACGAGATCGTCGACCATGGGATGAATTATCTATGGAACCATCATCGTGACACGAAGCATGGTGGCTATGTCTGGTCGCTGAACAATTATGGCCCTGTCGATTCCAGCAAGCAGGGCTATGGTCACGCTTTCGTGCTGCTTGCGGCGTCTTCCGCCAAGACGATCGGACACCCGCTGGCCGACGGCATGCTCGCGGATGTCACGGAAATTCTGAATACGAAGTTCTGGGAAGCAAAGCACGGCGCAATTGCCGAGGAATTCAACCAGGATTGGTCGTTGATCGACGGCGGCAGCTATCGCGGCCAGAATTCCAACATGCACCTAACGGAAGCGTTGATGGCTGCCTTCGAGGTCACGGGGGAAAAGTCGTATCTCGATAAGGCCGAAAGCATCGCGGATCTCGTCATCCGGCGCTCGGCTGGATCCGTTGGCTGGCGTGTTGCCGAGCACTTCAACGCCGATTGGGTGCTCGACAAGAATTATCGCGGCAATGAGATGTTCCGCCCGTCAGGCACGACGCCGGGGCATTGGCTGGAATGGGCGCGTCTCATCCTGCAGCTTTGGTCGCTGGGAGAAAAGCGGCACGACTGGATGCCGGACGCCGCCAAGGGCCTCTTCTCGCAATCCATGTCCCTGGGTTGGGACAATGACAAAGGTGGCTTCTTCTACACACTCGACTGGGAAGATACGCCGGCCAAACGCAACAAGCTTTGGTGGCCTGCCTGCGAAGGAGCAGGCGCCGCTCACTATCTGAATGAATACGTACCGAGCGACTTCCACGAAGAAAGCTATCGCAAGATTTGGAGCGTGATCGGCCGAGCTTTCATAGACCACACCAATGGCGGCTGGCATGAAGAGCTGACAGAAGGTCTCGTTCCGGCTCACACGCTGTTCCCGGGCAAGGGAGATATTTACCACGCCTTGCAGGCGTGCCTGATCCCTCTCTTCCCGGCAACAGGCAGCCTCACCAAGGTCATAGCCGAGGCTGGCGGCAAAATCTGAGATTGGCGGCGGCGTCCGGTCCAAACCCGCGCCGCCTTAGCTTTCTATGCGAGATTGAGATTGTGAAGCTCGTGACCAAGCGTCAGAGCCAGCGCCTCGACAACCAGATTATGGTCTTCACGCTGTGGAAGGCCTGAAACGGTGACTGCGCCGATGCAGCCGGTGCCATTGACGAAAATGGGGAAGCTGCCGCCGGATGCGGCATATTCGACGCTCGAAAGGCCATTGTCCTCGATTGTTTTCCCCTGCTGCTGTAGTCGCAAGGCACTGGCGTAGCTGCTGCGAAAATACCGCAAGACCATGTTGCGCTTCCGGCGAATCCAGTTGGAATTGTCGGGGGTGGAGCCGGGTAACGCAACATAGAAAACCGGCATCGAATGCAGCGTGATATCGATTGCGACGCCCAAATTACGCTCGCTGGCCAGGTCGCGCAGCAGCTTGCCGAGTACCCAGGCGGTCGAAAGATCGAAAGCGTCGAAACGCAGCGTTTCCTCTTGAAGCTCGATACGAGCAAGGTCCTGATCGATCGTCATGGAAAGCCTTTCCTAAAAATGGATCGGCCTATCAAACGCGGAGAAAGGGATTTGTCCACCTATCTCTTTGGGACTTCGAAACCAAGCCGCCATTTCTGACCGATGAAGAGATCATATTCCTCCGGCTCAAATGCCTCGAAGCCTCCGCCGGGATAGAAGGTCAATTCGCCGACACGGACCCACTCCGCCGACGCATAGAGATCGACACGAACGAAATCGATATCATGCGCCACGGTTTCAGCGACATGGATCATTTCATCCAGCCGCGGCGGGCGCGCAACATCGCCCGGATAAAGGCCAAGATAATCCGGATCGTAAAACGGCAGCTTCCGCCAATCGGGCGTATAGTTGCAGGAGTAGCCTCGACCACCCTCACGTATGTCGATCTCGATATGAGAAACCTTGCCGTTGAAGGTGAAGAGCCGATAATCCCAAGGAACTCGGCCATCGACGAGCAACATGCTTTCTATGAGAATGCGGCGCTCCAATTGGCTGTAAGCCCACTCCCTGTTGTAGGAAGCATGATCGATCGATAGCCACTCGGCCGAAGGATCACTCTTGAGAAGCCGATCCACATCCGCCTCTCCATAAAGAAATCGCCCCACACCGCTCGCATGGGTCGGCTTGACCACGGCAGGCAAGGAAATTTCCGACCAATCCACGGAAGCCAGATCGGTCCCGACCCAAATCGTGGGAATGACATATTGGCTGCCAACCCGTTCCGCAATCAGCAGCTTGGCCTCGGCCTTGTCCACGAAGCGTGAAAAGAGAGGATTGCGATCGTAGAGTTTCCGCGCCTGCACCTTATCGGTAAAGGTTTGAGGTGATGTCAAATTGGGAAATTTGCCGCGGATGGTACGATATTTCAGAGCACAATAAGCCCTATCCGGCAAAGGCGACATAAGCCGCCACAGGAGATTGTGCATCCGCTCGCGCAACCCCTTCTGCAGATATCCGGGAATAAGAAATCCATCCCGCTCAGCAGCTCGATCTGTCATAGCAGCCATCTTGAATTTCAACTAGAACGCAAGTGAAAACTACCAGCCCGCCTTTAACACAAGGTTATGCGTCGGCCTTCAAGATAGATGACCATGAGCACGTCTGCATCCAATCTTCTTAGAAGCTCACTGATCAGCCTAGCAGCAACGTCCATTTCGCTGGCAGCGGGCTTCGCGAGCAGCATCATCGCCGCCCGCCTGCTCGGCCCCGCCGGGTCAGGCAAGGTCGCCTATGCATTGTGGGTTGCGACGGCGGCCGCAGCGCTGGCAGACATGGGCCTGCCCCAAACCTTGCTGCGCAATGCGGGGAACCTTTCGGGCAATGGCGACGCATGGAAAACATTGGTCCGTACGGCGCTGCGCAGCTTTCTCATATCCGTCGGCATGATCACCGCGGCCATTCTTCTCTATGCCGCAATTACCTACGTTCACCACGATGCACGCCATGCCTGGTTCTGGCTGGTTACCGGGCTCCTGTCCCTGAGTTATGCGTTCCATGTATTCTCGACCGCCGTCGCACGTGGAAGGAACCGCTTCGGTCAAACGGCCCGCACGACTTTACTGGGCGGAATTATGCAAGTTCCGCTCGTCTTTGCCGGAGCCTGGTTACTAGGCCCCACCGGCGCCTTGATCGGCTATGTCGCCCGCTACCTGCCACAAGCATTGAAATTGCGGGGCTACATCGATCCCGCCTCAAAATATTCGCGAAACGCGCTGACACCGGAAATGTTGCGCTATGGCCGGTATATGTGGCTCAGCGATCTCATCGAGATCCTCGTCCTCTCGCGCATAGAGTTCCTTTTTCTCGGTGTCTTTCTCTCTCCGACCAGTATTGGCTACTTCGCTGCAGGCCTCGGCCTAGCCGGCCTCATTGAACAGGTCATGCTCCAGATATCGCCAGCATTGATCGTCAGCTTCGCCGAGGCACACGCGCGAAATGACCAGCAAGCGCTTGATGAGGCATATCAACGTGTTATCCGCGTCGTCGCCCTGGTCATGCTGCCGATCAGCCTCGGCGGCGCAACCATCATGCCCGAGCTTTTGCCGCTGATGTTCGGCGATGCCTTTGAGCCTGCCATTCCGGCGGCAGCCACCCTGCTGGCCCTTGTCTGGCTCGCCGGCATGTCCGTCATCCCCTGGGGGATGATCGGCGCTTCCGGGCGCAGCGCTATTTTGCTGCGCATACAGATTGTAAGCGGCATATCGACGATATTGTTGTTGACGGCTCTCGTGCCGCTGTTCGGGCTCGAGGGTGCCGCTCTTGCTCGGGCAATGATCGTTACATTGACGTTCACCTTGCTCGGCTGGATGGCTTGGAAATATGCCCGCGTTGCTGTGCCTATGGCAGCCTTGGCAAAAACGATGCTCGCAGCTCTTCTATGCGCGAGCGCCGCAGGCTTCTGTGTTTACGGTCTCGACGGGCTAGCGGCGCTTATGACCGCCATCCCCGCCGGGGCAATTACCTATATGCTGGCAATCCGCTTTTTGCGCTTGGTTACACCCGAAGACGTACAGATTGTGATGGACACAGCGGCGACGAGGTTACCGAGAGCGTCACGTCCATTCGCCGGAAAACTGCTCGATTTCCTGGCGCAAGGCTAAAGAGATCACTGCGCTTCGAAGGCGGCGGCAAAAGTCTGCCGTGCAACCTCATCCCAGGTCATTATTCTATCGCGGAAAGCAGTCGAACGTCGCATCGCCAATGCCGCGTCGATCTTCTCTCGCCAGGCAACCTCTCCGTCAAGGCGATATGCAATCCCGTTGGCACGGGTAAAGGGAACAAGATCAGGCAGCAGGATCGGCAAGCCGCAATAGCTGTACTGCGCGAGCTTCAAACTTGATTCGGCGAGATAAACCTCAGTTGTTGTGAGCCGATAGGGAGCAATGCCAAAATCCGCATGCTGCAGATAAGGAACGATACTTTCGAAGTCCCGCTCGCCGTAGATCGTGACATTTGGCTGAACCCAGCCGCTCCATGCTGCGCCAAAAACGTGGAAATTCACATCCGGTGCAGCCGCTGCCATGGCAGCGACGGACGCCTGATCAAAGAGCATATTACCGATGGAAATTGCATTTCGACTGCCAGATTGATACGGCGACGGCTGTTCGCGATCAAAAAGGGTGGCGTCAACGCCCTGAGGAATGACACACACACGTCCCCCCGGTGGCAACATCGCACCCAGCCTTTCCGAAGGAACGCAAACCGTGTCGAAGCATCCAATCCGAGCGGCCTGAATCTCTTGCAGCAATGGTGCTGCACCTATGCTGCTCAATAGATCGCGGCAAAAATACAAGGTGCGTGCTCTCGAATTCAGCCTTTTGACCTTGTTAAAGAATGCAAGTGCCGAGCCGCTTTCGATCACTACCAAATCTGCATCGGCGATTGCGCGCCGTGCAAAAGTCGGAAGATAGCGGCCATAGAGCCGAAAGAAACCAGCATTTGCTACATTCAGAAAACGGTTGCTGGAGCTGAAGGCATGGAACGGAGGAAGATAAGCGCCTGCTCTCAAGTTAGCGGCGATAACCTGAAATCGGTTCGCCTGGTTTTGGGACAGTGCGCGAAAACGTGGACGATCCTTCAACAGGGTCAGCCAGCTATGTCCTATAGTAACAAAATCGACCTTATCTCCCTGCTCAGCCCAGCAGGACGCGATGAAGTGGATCGACGCCTTGCGGTAGCCGCGCAGAAACGCGTGTGACGTTAGAATCACGATCTTTCGTTGTTGCTTGGCCTCGCTTATGGCCAGCTCCGCATCCCCATTTGCCAAAGGCGATCCCCAACAGCGACCTTTCGCCGGTTTGTCTCATGACCGACATCAAAACGTCGTTGAGGTTGCGGCGGCGAACGATCATGTCCGGGGCGCTGATAGCCGCAACCAAGCCCAATCCGTAGGGATATGAACCGCAAAGCGTCTAACAGGCGGTTAAAGTAGCACCATCAATCATCACATTAATAGGTTGTGGTACTCGTTCTCGTGGATTTGATTGGAAGTGACTTGGCGAACCATCAATTGGGCTTGAAGCCGCGCAAGCTCTCGCTTGCCTGCAAGAAGCGAACAGGTCATTGATAAAGCTCTACGAATGTCCCGCCAGAGGAATACGCCTGCATGAATGCAAAATACGCACTGCCCGCCATCCTGGCCTGCACCTGCGCCGCAACGCCAACTCTGGCTGACAGCCCAGCGCAGATGGTTCTGCGTGATGGCTTCGACGGTACGGATTTCGCACCGTCCGGCCATCTCTATTATCGCGATAACTTCGAGCAAAAAGCGGGGGCGATTGAATTTCAATCGGAAGTCAAGCGGACTGGCCCCGGCGCATTGAAGCTGAGTGTCAAACCATTCTGCCCGCCCGGCAAAGCGAATTGCAGCGAAAGAGCGGAGATCTGGGAGCGCACCAAATATCGCGTACCTTACGATCAGGGAGTTTGGTACGGCTTTGCCGTGAAGTTCGCCGATCCCATCCCGTCTGGCGATCATCGTTATCTCATTGCGCAATGGAAACGCGAAATCGGGCCGAAGGCAGAGGGGGATTTCAGTCCCTTCCTTGCCCTGCGCCTAAACAACGGCAAGCTTTTCGCTACGGTGGAAACCAACTACGTCGCGCCGACCAAGAAGCGCAAGCCCAAGAGCGATGGGGAAATTTGTGGTGACGGCGAAACGCCAGTTTGGTTCCGGCCAGACACCAATCAGATGCGTGCATTGGTGGCGACGGATAATAATTGGAATGACGTTGATGGTGCGGAGTTCACCAGCTGCACGAGCGCAATCAAGGTAATAAATCGCGGCAACAAGCTACCAACGCCTGCTTCGGGATGGATTGATTTTGCCATCTACAGTAAACCTGGCCCGGACGGCTCAGGTCATATCGAAATATTCGCCAATAACAAATGGATCGTCTCTGTTACCGGCCATATTGGACACGCAGACCACGGACTGGGAAAGAACCAATACTTTAAATTTGGTCCATATCGTGCCGCCGATACTACTGTATGGACCCTCTACTATGACGATTTTCGTCGTTCGCCGCATTGCGCCGATGTATTGCCGGACCCCAGTCTGTGTCCCATGAAGTGAGATGGTAGACGGAGTCGCGCCGGTCATTGATAAACATCGCTAGGGAACGCTACAAAAATTGCTTTTTTTAGCAATTCGGCCGAACTTTTTCTCCTTTCGTTAGTTATCTTCTTTCGTGAAGGAGGTGACCGGAATGCTTACTACTCATCGCGATTGCAAACAGCACGTGAAGAGGAATGCAATACCATCCCTCGGTGAAATCGAAGGGAGGGTAGCGGTTCTCGAAATCGTTGCTCAATCTGCATTGACGCACGTCTTCGACGAAGGAGAAGTCGATATTGACGCTGCATTGCTCGCACAAATTCGCAGAGCCATGCATCACAAGTGCAAGGAACTGAAACTCGACGGAGAAGACACGGCATCGGCACTTTCATATGCCGAAGAGTTGATCGAGGCCGCAGTCAGGGCGTCCTATCCAATTCACCAATGATGCCTTCCAGACCGAAGCTCGTATTATCCCTTCTAGTGGCGCTGGCGATTACGCTCGGCGTCCTTTTGTTTGTTGCGCCACATGACACAAAGGACAGGCTTGCACATCCAACAGCCAAGCCTGGCGAGCATCAAACTCTGCAATGATGTGCTCGAAAAGAACCCTTGTTACATTAGGAGACAAGCTACCTGTTCCATATCAGTCTGACGTTAACGTCGAGCAATGAACGCGGTTGCAAATTTCCAAAACCAAAGCAGTGTTCGCTTTACCCCGCCCGGTATAGCTCCAACAATGAATGGTGTAGCGAATGTCTATGATGGTCAACGCGCCGCTTTATCCTGACGACATTGATGTCCTCGCAGGCGCACTCTTCGCCTGGTGCGCAGAGCGGAGCATAAGACTGCAAAGTCAGGACGGCCTGTCCGCGGCCAACGTGGCTATCGATCTCTACAATGCCGGCTATCAAACCCAGGACCAGCTTCTGGGCGCGCTGTATGACTACGAATTTCATTGATGATCGGCCGCCCATTCGCCCTCAAATTCGTAATATCACGGCATTCTGACGAACCGAGGCAGCGGTTCCGTTTCAGTTATAGGAAGCCTTAATCGATAGCCCCTCTCTCAAAACATCGGCGATACAGTCCCGCTCTTCAAGAATGCCGGCCCATTCGTCGCGATGGTATGTCGAATCATAGATTAGCGTAAAAGGACCCTGATAACTGGCCGCGGTGGAAAGCTTGACGCAACGAATATAATCCTCGGCATCAAGGCCAGCCGCTGAATAGCGCCCCTTTGCATGGCAAAGTTCGGCGCGGCCCATGATTCTCGCGAGATCATCATATTTGCCGACACGCTCCCAATTGCCAAAATCCCCGTTGAGGCCAACTTTGCCGCCCAATGCATCGAGAAGTCGGTTGACCTCCGCCGGACCTGGTAAGAGATCGAACCAATTTTCGGCGTGATTGGCGACACCCTCGAAGAGCGATCGCCGTGCAAGGAATGCGAGCCTTGACAAGGGATTCAAATAACAATTTGAAATCACTGGTAAATATTGCGTTCTACAGTCCGACGATTTGAACGCTACAACCCCAATCCATACCTGGCAGCTTCGAAAAATATCAGAGATGCACGATCGAATTCAGCCGAAGAGAAACCTCAAGCAGATCCGCCCTACACTCCTGCCGCAACACGAACACGGTGCGGGTGATGTCACGAGCCAGGATTGGATTCGGCGATTCATCATCGCCAATCTCCCTGTCCAGCCTGTTCCCGGCATTCCGGACATTCGTTTGCATAAAGCAGGCCCGCAAAGCGGGTTGCGACGCCTCGCGGAGCGGGATTCGCAGTTCGGTTCCCCCTATTGGGCACATTATTGGGGAGGAGGCCTGGTCTTGGCGCATCATCTTCTCGACAAGCCCGCAAGTGTGGCCGGTTGTCGTGTGCTTGATCTGGGCGCCGGTTCGGGAGTTGTTGGGATTGCGGCCGCAAAGGCGGGTGCGGCGGAAGTCCATGCCGCCGACATTGATCCCTGTGCAATCTCAGCCATCGAGCTCAATACGACATTGAATGGAGTAACGGTCAATGCGATGCTCTGCGATTTGACGAAAGGAGAATCGCCTGACGTCGACGTGATATGCGTCGGAGATCTTTTCTATGAAGCAGCACTTGCTGAGAAAATCACAGCATTTCTGGATCGCTGTCTGGCGCAGGGAATTATGATCTTGATTGGTGACCCATGGCGCGCGCATTTGCCGACATCGCGACTTCGGCTTCTGGCGGAATATGCAGTCGCGGATTTCGGCGAGGATACCACAAGGACGCACCCAGCCGGCGTCTTTACATTTGAATGAGGCAAGTCACCAGGAGGAGATATTCAGCAGTTTGCAGCGACAACCCGGGTTCGGACCGCAATCGTCGCTACGATTCATGCGTTCATCTTGGCACGCCTGCGATTTCCGCGCTCCAATCGCTTGGCCAGTTCGGCAAGTTCCGGGCTTGCCGGATCGAAGACGGGCCGCGCATCATCCGGCAGCCAATGGTTTTCATGCTTGGGCGCTTGCGGTTTTACCCGATCGAACCGACCAGACGCATTCGGCATTATCGGCGCTATGCGCGACCAATCCGGTTCCTGCAATATCGGTAAGCCGGCGAGAAGCACGCTGGCAAGATTCTGGAATTCGCTCTGAATGCGCCGCTCAGCCGTACGGCGCACGCGTCCCGTCCGCGCACAGAAATCCCGGAAGGAGCCGGCAACGTAAGGCGCGGCAAGGCAAACGGACCATCGCGAGAGCAGGATGCGCCGTTCTCCCTCCTTGACGTGAACCCGCAACCATTCCTGCAAAACCTCCTCCGCCCGGCTGATCGCCGCCGCACTTGGCCGATAATGAGTGCGCATATCCCCATGCACCATTGCCTCGGGTAAAACCTCCGGCCAAAGCGTCCGCATTCTGTCCGGCCGGACGCCGCGCACATCGAGATGGACCATCGTGTCGGCAGCCTCGACGAAGCGGGCACGGACAATCAGGCTCAAATCGGCGATCTCTGCCGCGCGAAGAGATAGGGTATCAAACCGCAAGGCGGACTGGTGCATCAAGTCGTTTCTCCAATTCCTGATAGATCAGCGTGCGCAACGTCGCGCGAACGGGCCAAGGCCGCCGCGCCACCGCGTCTGTGCGTAATGTAGCGAGCGCGATATCATCGAAGGCGCCTAATAAAGCGCCTGGACGTTGCAGCGCCCAATCCTGGCGCTGCGCGAGAACATCGGATACCGCACCGATCGTGTCCGACCAGAGTTCGTCCCGATTGCCTCCGGTCTGCCGGATGCACCGCAAAACGAAGACCAGATGGCCATCGCCGTAGCGGCCCCGGATTTCCTGCATCGTCCCACGCGCATGGCTTTCTGCCGGGGCGCGTCGCCGATGGACCGGAACCAGCTTGATGCCGAGCCCATCGAGAATAAAATCCAGCCTGCCTTTGGTCATGACAGCTCAACTCTTTTCGTCAGTGAATTTGATGCTTTGCCATTCCAACAAAAGGATCAGGCAACGCCTTCGGCGGTTCCTGTGGCGGTGGCATGCTTCGGTTTGAAGAAGGCTTCCGCCTTGGAAATTGCCTCGACCCTCGCCCCATCACGCAGCATCGGCGTATTGAGATAGGCAACCATCGCCTCGCCAGCGGCGGCCTTCGCTGCATCCTGCGTCGCAAAGACGATGGGTTCGCCGCGACTATCCCGGACTATCTCATTTGTCGCCCGGTGCACCTTCCGGATCCAGCCGTGATGACCGCCGGCAACGGCTTCGGTTCCGATTTGAAATTGGTTCATAGCAACCTCCTCCAGCCGACGGGCCGGATCTGTCTGTTGAGTGTTCTGTTGGGTTTTGATGGGGAGCGTCAGCCCATTTCGGCGAGACGTGCCGGTTTCTCGGCGCGAGTATTTTCCTCTTTAGCGACCCGAAAGTGGATCTGATCCCCTTCCGGCGCGCCACAATCTTCATCCTCGCCATATGAGCATGGTGATCTGCAAACGATCGATTTTACCGCGATCAGCATGGTGCCGAAGAAGAGTGCTGCGCCCACGCAAGCCAGAAAGCCCTGCAGCAACTCGCTCATGACAATCTCTCCAGATCGGGCGTTTCATCGGCTGGCTCGCCAACGGTTATTTCCACTGGCTCGATGGCAAGATCGCGGTCCTCACAATGCAGTTCGATAATTTCCGCAATCAACAAGATGCGCCGACAGCCGGGGCAGCCCCAGAAGCGGTCGAAATATCCCGAGCGAGACGATGCCCTTCTGCCCCTTCTGCCCCTTCTGCCCCTTCTGCCTTTGGTCATACCCGTCACCTTTCAATACATCCGACCTAAAATCCGCACATCAGTCCGCGCGTACGGGCTTGCAGCAGTTTACGCCGCAGCCCCCTTGATAAACACCAATTATGTTGATAATAAAGGTTATGTCAACATGATTTATGTTGTAAATTTTGCAAGGGTCGAAAAATGCAAAAATCCATGGGCGAACGACTGAAGGCGGCCCGCGAAGCCGCAAACTATCCATCAGCCACGAAGGCAGCGGAAGCGCTCGGCGTGAGCCTGTCCACCTATCGCGCGCACGAGAACGGACAGAACGATTTCAGCGCCGAAATCGCCAATCGCTACGCCAAGAAATTTGGCACCTCGGCCGGCTACCTCCTGACAGGAGAAGGACCGCGGACGGTTGCGCGCGCGCTGCCGACCATCGTCACCTCCTTCGATCCCGACGTGCAGGATCAAGACGGATTTGCCGAAGATGGCGAAGAGCACAGCTATAGCCGCGAGCATTGGACGCCGCAGATCGCGGGCGCGATGCCCGAGGTCGATGTCAAATTGGGAGCCGGAAGCGGCATTATCGGCGAAGTCATCAACCTTCCCGTCGGCTCCGGTAACGTCGCCGGGCATAAAATCGTCGCGGAATGGCTTATTCCCACAGGCTATTTGCGGAATGAGGCAAAGGCTTCGCCGAATCATACCATCATCATGGAAGTCGTCGGCGATTCCATGCAGCCGACCTACATGCCGGGCGATCGCGTGATCGTCGACCTCTCCCAGAACCAAATGACGACGGACACCGTCTATGCTATCAGCGATGGCTATTCCGAACCGCAGATCAAGCGCCTTCAGCGCGTGCCCTTCACGCAGCCCGGCCAAGTGAAGATCATTTCGGACAATCCCGCGCTGGAAACGTTCACCGTCGAACTCGAGCGACTGACAGTCATCGGCCGTATTTGCGGACACATTGCCCGCAAGTAGAGAATCCATATGGGCAAAAAACATCTTTGGTGTCGACCTCAGCCTGAACAACATAAATAATGTTGACACGCATTATGTTTGCGAGCAATATCCCCTTCAGGAGCCGTTGGCCCTGAAAGGAATAAGCGACCATGAAAGACAAAAAGTTTGCGCGAAGTCAGCGAAGCCGGACAGTCCACGGCATCAATGTTCGATCCGAAGAGATGTCGGAAGGAGATTATCGCAATGCTTAGAGCACCGATTAATATCTCGTGGGGATCAGCCGAGACTTCGAAAGCCGCTGGCCTTCAAGGGGCAAACCTCTTCTCTGCATCGATCGCACGGATGGAGGCATGATCATGCAGGCCAGCCCCGCCTTCTCCTGCGAATACTCATTCGACGAACTCAACATTCGCCTCTGCGATCGCTGGGAAACCGGGCTGTTGCTCTACGGGCGCGCTGAATTGACGTCAGCCGGAGATGATTACGAAGACGAATTTTACGTCTCGGCTATCCGCCTCGATGGTGGCGCGAGATTGGCGAGGCCGAGCCTTTCGAACGCTGCCAGCAGCTTCGAAACGGAGCTATTTCGACGGATAGCCACGGTCATTGAAGATGACAAGACATATGTCGGCCGTCACGCAGCAGAGCTTTTTGCCAATGAACTGGAGCAATGCCGGCAAATCGATCATGATGAGCCCCGCAAGATTGAGCGAGAGCGAACTCTCGAGCCGTTGATGATCGGAAGCGTGCGACGGTCACAATCAGACCGTTCTGGGGTGGTAAATGGAAGTTTCACAAAGCGAGTTCGAAGAGATCCGTCGGCTTGAGGAAGAATTGCATCGTCCCGAAATTCGGAAATCAGCGGATACGGTGGCAAACCTTCTCGCGAAAGGCTTCGTCGAATTCGGCAGTTCCGGGACGATCTACGATGACAGAGACGAACTCATTATGAGCCTGGCGGCGGAAAAGGCGGAACCGCCCTCGCCGCCGGTCACGGCACGCGATTATACCTTTCGGTCAATTTCCCCTGACGCCGTCCTCGTTACATATCGAAGCGTTCGATCTGCGGAAGGAGACAGGCCGGTACGGCATGTCCTGCGAAGTTCGATTTGGCGGCGCATCGATGGTCGATGGCAGATGATATTTCATCAAGGCACGCCGACAATGCCTGATTGCTAAAGCCCCCTCTTCGGAGCTCCGCTCAAGAGCTGACTAAAGCCCGCGCTAACGTAGCCGTGGCGCGGCGCTATGCGTCTTGCCATCGTCTGCGGCTTTGTCGATCTCAAGCCCGTCAGCCATCCGAATGAGATCGGCAACCGAGTCCGCCCGGATGCGGCCCGCAAACCGGTACCGGTGTGACGTACGCTGACAGTAGTTTTCCGTTCGTCGGATGCTACGCTGACAGGCAGTTCACGCATGTCCGCCTGCCCCGCAGCCATGAAAATGAAACTCATATCAGAGCGGAAATTTTCACCATCCAGCGGTCTGTCATCAAAACCGAGCTTTCCTGCAACAACAGCTTTCAAAACAGAGAACAGAAAATAGTTTAGTTGCAAATATTCATGCCTTGCAGCAGGAATACCCAATCGATTCCACTATCATTTCGGCGTTTATCTGGCCCTTAGCCCCCGGAAATTCCGAAAGATGCCCGTACTTACATTTTCAAGGCAGAGTAGAAGGTGCGATGGGATTTTCACTCAGAACATTTGGAGAAGTCACTCTTCTGGATGGGCAGGAACGCCAAATAGCATTCCCGAAGAAAGCACTGCTGATACTTGCCTATCTGCTTGCAATGAATAGCAGATCCGTAAGCAGGACGAGCATGGCACGATTTCTTTGGGGTGAAGGCGACCAGGCAAACTCATTGACGAACCTGCGCAAACTCGTTTCCCGCGTCAGGAGCCGGCAGTCGGACCTCAATGCCGAATTTCTAACCTTTGACGATACGGATATTTGCCTTGTCCAAGGCGCGTTAGCCAGCGACATTGTCCCCGCGCACGCGGACGCACCAAGGAGCCCGCTGGACAGCCTTGCCCTCCTGGCCAAGGGGCTGCAATCCAAATTTCTCGAGAGGGCGAATTGTCAAAGCAGGGTCTTCATCGACTGGCGGGAGAGTGAAAGGAAACGCCATCGCGCGATGTTGAAAGAAGCACTTGAGACCGCCGTAAAGCTTCCGGCGGCGACCACCGATGTTGCTCTCGTCAAGGAGGTGGCCCTCCTTCTCTTCGAAGCCGAACCTCAGGACGAAAATACCCATCGCATATTATTGAAGGCGTTTGACGTCGAAGGCGGCCTGGAACAGCTCAGGCGCATATTCGCACGCCGCACGGATCTCATCTCATCATGGCCTGCAACGTCTCCGGCATCGCCACGTTCGCCGACGTCTGACATCGCTTCACATTCCGCAATCAGTAGCGCGCCGGAACAGGATGCCGCAACACGGCCCATCCTGCGCATACCGCGTCTTGCCTTGCTGCCGCCCGGCAACGACGGTCCCGATATAGCCGCAACCATGGTCGCCTCCTCGCTGATCGAGGATATCACGCTCGGCTTTTGCGCCTTGCACAGCCTGCGCGTGATCGCACCCTATTCCGCCGTCCAGATTAGCCGCCAAAGCGACAATCAACTTGCGCTTTTCGAGCGCTACGACATCAATTACGTCCTGGAAACCCGATTGAGCGGACCGAATGGCGATCTCTCACTATTCGCACAGCTCATCTCTTTGCCGAACAATGAGGTCATCTGGGCGGAGCGTTTCAACTTCGGCAAACTGGATCTGGTTCGCAATAAGGGCACGATCTCCCGGCAGATCGTTCTCGCCGCCGCCGCGGAAGTAGAGCGCCATGAAATGACCCGTGCCTATTTCGAGCAGGATCCGGCGGCCTACCACCAATATCTTGTCGGGCAGCAATATCTCCATCGCCTGACCCTGCCGGATATGCGTCGCGCCCGTAGGGAGCTGAAGGCCGCCCTTCATCAGAGCGCCGATTTTGTGCCAGCGCTCAGCGCCATCGCCCGCACCTATACCAACGAATGGCTGCTGACCGCCCGCGGCGATAATGAACTGTTGAAATCGGCGGAGGACTTCGCGACGCGCGCCATCTCAATTCGCAATGACCTGTCCGATGGCTATCGCGAGCTTGGTGTGGCCAAGCTCTTCCAGGGCTCCATCGACGAGAGCGTGGAAGCGCTGGAAACGGCGGAAACGCTGAGCCCGCATCACGCTGATGTCATTGCCGATCATGCCGACACGCTGGTCCATTTTTCCCAGCCCGGCCCGGCACTTGAAAAAATCCATCATGCGATGGAGCTCAATCCCATCAACCCGGACCTCTATCTTTGGACTGCCGCCGGCGCGAGCTATACTCTCAGCCGGTTCCAGACTGCTCTCGATTACATCAACCAGATGGCCGACCCCAGCCTCGCAGACCGGCTTGCGGCAGCAAGCTGGGCAATGCTGGGCCATCAGGACGAAGCGCGCATGCTGGTACGCCGCGTCCGCGAAACCAATCCCGACTTCGATGTCGACAGATGGCTGTCATTTGTCCCAACCAAGGAGCAATGGCACAAGGATCTCTATTGCGAGGGTCTAAAAAAAGCGGGTTTCTGATTATCGCCGTCGCCTGCCGGTGATCTGCGCCAAAGGTGATCAGCCAGGGCAATAATGCTTCTGCGTTGGCTGGCAATTGCCGTTCGGCGCCGTGATGCGCATGGCATGCCCTTCGTACTCCATTCGAAACGCCCACTGTGTTAGAGAATACGCAATCCAAATCCATCAACATGGAAGACCCTATCGTTGACCACATTACGCGCAGAAAAACCGGAGGATATCGACACCATCCGCAAAGTCACCATCGCCGCCTTCGAGAACGCGGAGCATAGTTCCGGCACGGAGGCCGCAATCGTGGATGCATTGCGAAACGCGGGAGCGCTGACCGTTTCACTTGTCGCCGTGGAGAATGACCAGATCGTCGGCCATGTCGCCTTCTCGCCCGTCGCCGTCGAATCCGGAGCCGAGAAATGGTACGGCCTCGGCCCGATTTCAGTCCGGCCCGATCAGCAAGGCCACGGCATTGGAAAAGCGCTGATAGAGGCAGGACTGGCCCGCCTGAGAGAATACGGCGCCAACGGCTGTGTTGTTCTCGGCGATCCCCGCTACTACGCCCGCTTCGGCTTCACGAGCAACCCCACCTTGCGCTATGCCGACGTGCCCACCGAATATTTTCAGTACATCGTGTTCGAGGGAGCTGTGCCAACCGGCGCAGTTGCATATCACGCTGGATACGATGCTACTTGATCAGGAGAAAATGGTGGGCCCGGAGGGACTCGAACCCCCAACCAAGCGGTTATGAGCCGCCGGCTCTAACCATTGAGCTACAGGCCCGGCGCGAAAAAGCTTCGCGCTTGCGACTCCGGAGCAATGGTTCTCCGCAGCCGACTTGGCTCTAACCCAATTTCTCTTTTCCGACAAGGGACTGCCGTAATACCTTCACAATCAATCCGCAAAAGCGAATCCTGAGGAATTATCAACCAAGGAACGAACATGCTTCGGAAGAAAACCAGAGATTTTGCTCTTGCCGCTCTTGTCAGCGCCACTTTCTTCGTGCCTGCGGCAACCGCCTTTGCGGAAGACGCCAAGTCGCCGGAAGCCGTCATCACCGTCACCGGTGAAGGGCATGCGACGATTGCGCCGGACATGGCCGTTGTGACGTTGTCGGTCGTCCAGCAGGCGAAAGCAGCCCAGGATGCGCTCGACCAGAACAATAAGGCCATGGGCGCCGTACTGGCGACGCTGAAGGAGAGCGGCATTGCCGAGCGCGATCTGCAGACCTCGGGCTTTTCGATCCAGCCGCAATATACCTATCCCAACGACAAGGATGGCCGCGGCCAGCCGCCGGTCCTGACCGGTTATCAGGTGACGAACGGCCTGACCGTTCGCGTGCGTGATCTCTCCAAGCTCGGCGGACTGCTCGACCAGGCAGTCAAGCTCGGCATCAACCAGGGCGGCGATATTCAATTCACCAACGACAAGCCGGATGCGGTCCTTGAAGATGCCCGCAAGAAGGCGGTTGCCGATGCCGCCGCCAAGGCGAAGACCCTGACGGATGCCGCCGGCGTCAAGCTCGGCCGCGTCATCGCTATCAATGAGGGTGGGATCGCTGCTCCGCCGCAGCCCTACATGCGCAGCATGGCCGCAGCCGCGCCGATGGACAAGGCCGTGCCCGTCGCAACCGGCGAGAATGAGTACAACGCGTCGGTCAGCATCACTTACGCGATCCAGCAATAGAGCAGTTCCAGGAGAAGTGCTGAGCGGTTTCCGTCCGGAATTGCGAGACAACAAAGAGATGGAGCGGTTCAGAGTTTCCGTGAAAAGCTGAACCGCTCTTGACCAAAACAAAACCGCCCTTCGCTCAAATCCATTCGGATCGAGCAAAGGACGGTTTCGCGGCCCCCGCCAAAAAAAGCGAAAAGGTCAACATGAAGAGCGGGCGCCTTGTGCGCCCGCAATGTTTATCAGCGGCCGAGCATCGGGCAGCCGCGAACATTGGCAAACATCATCGTGTCCGGGCCGCGGCGACCGAAGCCATCGACGATAACACGTCGCGGCGTCACATCCACGACCCGGGCACGACGCAAGCCATAGCTGCGGGCAACGTCGATAGCCTGACGCGGGTCGCAACCGCGACGGTCAAAGCGCGGAGGCGGCCGATCATAGTCCGGCGGTGGCGGACGATGCCGGCCCGGACCGACATAGATATCCACGCCCTGTGCGGAAGCAAAATCCGCCGTGCCTGACAGCGCAGTTACTGCAACGGCAACGGCGACCCCCAACTTTGCCAGCATTTGTTTCATTATCTTCTCCGTGAAGCAAAAGCGCCCCTCATCTCCGCAGGATTTACCGAGCGAACGGGCAAGACGTAACGGCGCGATACTGAACGAGCTCAGAATCAGCCATTCATCCAATATTCAGCTACAATGAACGCTAAAGTGACACCAGATGGCCGATAATAGCATAGCGTAAAAAATAAAGCCGCCTCCCTTTCGGAGGCGGCTTCGAATCCATCGAATAGATGTGGAAAACCTTGGTGCGCTGCAATCAGCGGCGGATCAGCGGGCAACCGCGAACGTTTGCGAAGACAACGCGATCCGGACCGCGGCGACCGAACCCTTCGACCACGACGCGGCGTGGCGTGATGTTGTCGATGCGGGCGCGGCGCAGGCCCATGTCGCGCGCCTTCTGAACGGCAAGGCCCGGCGAGCAGCTGCGGCCGCGATAGTGGTCATAGCGTGCCTGCTGGATACCCGGGTGGAAATCGTTGGCCGATGCAGAGACGGCCGTTGCGGAAATGGTGCCGAGCGCGATGAGAGCTGCAATACCTGCCTTGGCGAAAAGATTGGTCATGGTGTTTCTCCTTCAAGTCCTTGCTACGGATCGTTGCAATCCCGTTATCTGCCCCGTTGATGGCCGATGCCTTTGGGATTGAGGGCACGTTAGGTCCGTCAAGCTGAACCGAACGCGAATTGGCCGTTCAGATTGTATTCATGACGATTAACAACCGATTGACGCAAAGGCATAAAGGGCTCAGGTGGAAAAATGCAGCACGATTTCGCGCCGGTGCGGCCGGTCGCGATGCTCGAAAAGATAGATCCCTTGCCAGGTGCCGAGCGCCAGCCGGCCGCCCATCACCGGAATGCCGATCGAAACCTGCGTCAGCGCCGCCTTGATATGCGCCGGCATATCGTCCGGCCCCTCCATCGTATGCACGATCCAGCGCATCGAAGGATCGGAGGATGGCGGCACGAGCCGGCTGAAGAAAGCCTTCAGATCCGTCTTCACATCGGGATCGGCATTCTCCTGAATGAGCAGGGAACAGGAAGTATGACGCACGAAGACGGTCAAAAGCCCCTCGCCGCCGGCCGCCGCCGTCCGGACGAACTCCCTCGCCTGATCGGTGAATTCGTAGAGCCCCTGCCCGTGGGTGGAGAGCGTAACAGCGGTTTGCGGCATGGCATTCCCCCACGTGGCGATAGATCCGCATCAGGTCGGGCGCAGTGGCCGGAATGTCAAGCCCGGCCACTGCTTACCGACTATAGTGCAATGGCGATTTTGAAGCCGCCATAGATCATGCGCTTGCCATCGAAGGGCATGTTTTCCATGTCATCCTTCAAACGCGGATCGGCCATGACCTTGGCCAGGATCGCATCGCGGCTCTCCCGCGATTCATAGGTGATCCACGAAAACACCACGACCTCGTCTTCCGTCGCCTGCACCGCACGCGGGAAGGAGGTGAGTTCGCCATAGGGCACGTCGTCGCCTATGGCCTCGACATAGCTGAGCGCACCATATTCGCGCCAGACCTCGCCGGCTTTGCGCGCCAATGTCTTGTACGGCTCGATCTTATCTTTCGGTACGGCAACAATGAAACCGTCGACATAGGACATTTCTGCCTCCTTTGTTCTATGCTCACCTTTGAAGGACGATCGGCGATGACCGGATCCGACATGGGTCCAGCACTTTTCTGCTTCGGCCTGACCAGATGGAGCGGACAAGAATTTGCCACAGCGCCCATCCGAAGGAACGCCAATGGAGATAGAATACAGGAACAATCCGAATCTCGGAAATGAGGCGCTCAATGCCCTGTGGGCTTCTGCATGGGGCGCATCCTCCGCGCGGGATTTCCAACCGATCCTTTCCAGAAACCTCGCCCATGTCGGCACGTTCGCCGATACGAGGCTGATCGGCTTCGTCAACGTCGCTTGGGATGGCGGCATTCACGCCTTCATTCTCGACACCTGCGTCGACCCGGCATTTCGCCGGCAGGGCATCGCGACCGCCTTGGTCGAGCGGGCAAAAATCCTGGCTCGCGAGGGCGGTGCTGAATGGCTGCATGCCGATTTCGAGCCGCATCTTGCCGGCTTCTACCGGAGGCTTGGCTTCGCCTCCACCGAAGCCGGCCTGATACGACTGCGCGATTGAGATAGGTGCCTAGAGCCGGATGATTTTAGGTCGAATCGACCTAAAATCTGAATCCGCCCTAGAATCAAAGAAGTAGAGCGTGATGTCGTCCGAAAACCGCCCACACTTTTCGGCATCACGCTCTAACCCTACGAGTGGACCTGCGAAAGCAGCCAGTTACGGAACAGGGCCGCGGCTGGATTTTGCAAGGCGTTTGGCGGATAGACGAGATTGTAGCTGGCAGCGGCCGGCTGCACCTCGACAAAACACCGAACCAGCGTCTTCTCGGCAAGATCGCGAGCGACCAGGGAGCTGCGAACGAGGGCGAAGCCGTGGCCTTGCCGGCAGGCTTCAAGCATATCGGCGAAGGAATCGAACAACGGCGCCTCCTCCACGGCCCGCGCAATGTCGAAACGCGGAGTTGCCTCGTCGTTGTTTCCGCCGGTGATCTGCTCGTACCAGCGTTGCCAATCCAGTATCGTATGCCGCATGCCGGCGTAACGCAGCAGCGGTGCGGCCCTTATGCCCTCACGCGGCGGCAATCGTTCGGACAGCTCCGGCGAACTGACGACAAATTCCTCATCCGTCAGCAGTTCCTCCTGCGTGAGGCCGGCCTCGGCACGGCCAAGCCAGATTGCCAGATCGGCACCGCCGGGCTGGAAATCCGGGCGCTGATAACCGACGGCCATTTTCACTTCGATTTTCGGGTGACGCTGGCAGAAATCCGGCAATCGCGCCGCCAGCCACTGGCTCGAAAACTCCGGCGAGACGGAGACGGCGACGCTGCGAACCGAGACACTCGCACGTGCCTGATAGAGCGCCGCTTCCAGTTCGAAAATCGTGCCGGCAATCGCGGGATGCAGGCGAGCGCCCAAGGACGTCAGCCTCGCGCCGTTTCGGCCTCTGTCGAATAGCCGCCCGCCGATCCAGCCTTCGAGCTGCGCAAGCTGATGGCTGATCGCCGTCTGCGTCTGCCCGATCCGCTCCGCGGCGCGACCAAAACCTCCGGTTTCGGCGATCGCGCAGAATGTCTGCAGCACGGATAGCGGTGGAAGCGGCCTCTTTCCCATGAAAATCCCGCATGCTTTCGAGCGCAAGACTTCATTATACACGGCATTATTTCAGGCGCATCTATCCATTCTCGAAAGTTTGGAGATCGAGATCAGATGAATATCTTTCAT
Source organism: Rhizobium sp. P28RR-XV (assembly GCF_012641385.1). Lineage (NCBI taxonomy): Bacteria > Pseudomonadati > Pseudomonadota > Alphaproteobacteria > Hyphomicrobiales > Rhizobiaceae > Rhizobium > Rhizobium sp. P28RR-XV. The sequence continues at coordinate 109,495 of NZ_JABAIG010000012.1, read as the reverse complement.
GATTATCGCTACAGGCCATGGATCACGCGACTTTTGCTCCGACAAAGCAGCGTTAAAAAACGGTCGCATGCGAAGGGCAACGGCAAGCGGGATGCCCTGCCCCCGGCGAACAGGCATTTGCTGCGAGATGTGGGGCTGGAGAGCCTCGCGGAAGCGCGTCGAGCCGATAAGAACCGTTAGCCTCTGAGCGTCTTCACCTTCGTCAGATCCGGAAAAAGCCGCATCCAGAGCAGCACCACGAATATGGTGCCGAGGCCACCGACAATGCCGGTCAAGACCGGCCCAAGCACGCTTGCAAGCATGCCGGACTCGAACTCGCCAAGCTGGTTGGACGTGCCGATGAAAAGCGAATTCACGGCATTGACGCGGCCGCGCATGGCGTCCGGCGTGAGGAGCTGCACGAGCGAACTGCGCACGACAACGCTGACGGTATCGGATGCACCGACGACGAAGAGCGCGGCGACGGATAGCAGGATATTACTCGATAGCGCGAAGACGACGGTGGCAACGCCGAAAATCAGCACCGCGAACAGCATCTTCTTGCCGACATCCGTCTGCAGCGGCCGCCGCGCCAACCAGATCGACATCACCAGCGCCCCGATCGCCGGCGCGGCGCGCAAGAGGCCAAGTCCCCATGGCCCGGCATGCAGGATATCGCGCGCAAACATCGGCAACAGCGCCGTTGCGCCACCGAGCAGGACGGCAAAGAGATCGAGCGAGATCGTGCCCAGCATGACCGGCCGGCTTTTGATGAAGGAGACACCGGCAAAAACAGAGCTCAGCGTCATCGGTTCGCGAGATGGGGCCTGTTTCTTCTCGAGGCGGATCGAGATGACATTGATGCTGGCAACGACATATAGCGCGGCCGAAGCGGCGAAAGGAGCGACGGGGCTGACGCCATAGAGCAGGCCGCCGAGCGACGGACCGATGATGAAGGCAGTCTGCATCATCGATGTGGAGGTGGCGATGGCCACCTGCAACAGCGAGGACAGCACGATGTTGGGCAGCAACGCCGCCATTGTGGGACGCTCGAAGGCCGTTGCCGCGCCCATGACGGCGACGGCGGCGAGGATCCCGACGGGACCTATCCAGCGCTGCCAGACGGCCACGGCCAGTACCAGTGCAGTCAGCGCTTCGATCAACTGGCAGGCAAGACCGATGCGTCGCCGATCGAACCGGTCGGCGACATGGCCGACGACGAAGGTCAGGATGACCATGGGCAGGAATTGGCAGAGGCCGACGAGCCCAAGGAAAAAGGCGCTGTGGGTCTGGTCATAGATCATCCAGCCCATGGCGACGGTCACGGACTGGAAGCCTATCGAGGAAAAAACGCGCGATGCCGCAAAGGAACGGTAGCCAGAGTGCCCGAGCACGCTCGGCCGGTCTTGAGTCTGCAGGGTATCCATGGGCTTTCTTCGTCCGCCTGCACAGATGCGCGGAGACTCGCTTTTCAATCGTTCGAAATTCTATCGAAGCCCCTGCTCTGCCTGAACCAGCGGCTTGTCAACCGCGTTTTTGCTGTCGTTGTGAATTCATTGCAGATGACAGATCAAATCGCGGTGAAGACGAGCTGAGAAGCCCCTGCGTGGCCGTGATCGACCAGTCGACGCCCAGCTCCGCCGCAATTGCACCGACCAGCCTCGGAACGTCGCTTCGCGCCTCCTCGTGCATCGCCTCCGCGACGATCAGCGCGGAGCGCGTGTCGTCGCGTACCGCGGATAGGCCGCTCTGCCGATTGGTCCATCGCCGGGCATGCGCCTGTCCGGCCTTATCGGCAAAGATCACCTCCCGCGGTTCCGGATGCTCCGTCTCGCCGGAAAAAGTCAGGTAACTTTCGCTGCCGTCGGCATGCCGCACTTCGAGATCACCGGATATTTTCGCGAGATCGAAAACGGCGACGGGAATGGCGAACGCAATCGAGATGGCATTGCAGAGATCGACGAGCGGATGCAGCCGCGGCAACGATCCCTCCTGGCGAAACCGGCGAAGCAGCGCTTCGGACGCGCAGCGATATTGCGTCGGCTTCAATCCCATCTTCGAAAACGTCCGCCGCCAGGCCTGTATTTCAGGCATCTCGCTTTCGCCGCCCTGCGCCAGCCGGTCGGCGGCAATCGTATGATATCGCGCGATACGATCCGAGACGTCGACATTGGAACTGATCCCTTCAGCGAACAGCACGCCGGGAACCAGCTCGGGAAACTCGCTCCACATCTCGTTCGAATGGCGGAAAAACATGGGCATCTCCTTCTGCATGGTTTTGCTTGGCACCGCAGAAAACCCCGTCATCATCCTCCGGTCTTGAATAAAATTGCGGACGCCTCAACCGATGGCCGCGGCATAGACGCCTGGCGAAAGGCCGAAGTTGCGGACGAAAGTGCGCGTCATGTGACTTTGATCGGCAAAGCCGCTGGCAAATGCCGCTTCCGCCAAGGACGTGCCCATGGCAATCAATCGGCGGGCTTCCTGTATCCGGCGCTGCAGGAGATAGGCGTGGGGCGTGAGTCCCGTTGCCTTGGCGAACGCTCGCAGGAACTGGAAGTTGCTCAACCCACATGAATCAGCGAGGTCGGCAAGGGTCAAAGGGGCGGCGGGATCGTCATCGATCAGATCTCGCGCCCGGCTGATAGCCGCGGGAACTGCGGCATCACGCGAGCTGCCCGGCCCCTCGCCCATCGCGGTGGCAACAAGCGATAGGAGCAAACCATCCCGCAAAAGTGCGTTCTGCGATGCAGTGCCTATTACGAGCGGAAACAAGGTTTTGAGACATGCAGCCATCTCGTTGTTGCGCATGACGGGCGACGGGAATTCCGCCGCTCCAAACCTGCCCTCGCCGATGTCGCGCAAGAGATCGGCGATGAGGCGAGGATCGAAATAGAGCATGGACCAGGCGCGGCTCTCGCCGACGGGCATGCCGTCATGCACCTCGTTCGGGTTGACGCTAATGACGTCGCCGGCTTCGGCCCGTACCATCCCTCGCCCGCTGAGCGAAGCCTGTGCGCCGGCCTCGATAACCCCGATGCCGAATTGATCATGCGTATGCTTGGGAAAGCTGTGGCCTGTTTCGGCCCTGACAGCCTCGACGCCGGCAACGCTGGAACGGTATATACTGAATTGACCGGACTTCATCCGCACCGTCTTCCTATGCCGCCAATATCGCTGCAGCGATGGCAGCAGCGCGTGCCATCACCTTTGAACGGCAATGATTGCGCGCCCGCAATCAGGAAGCAAGGCTCAGGCGCCTCCGGCCCCTTTGCCGTCTTCTGCCGTCACTAGTGCCGCCTGTGTGTTGCCGGCGACGGCCGTCGGCAGCGGTGTGCCGCGCTTGCGCTCGCGCGCCAGCGTCAGCAAGCCGGAAAAGATGATGAGTACGATGCCGACGGCCATCGGCATGTCGATGCTGTCGTTGAACAGCAGGTAGCCAAAGGCGATCGCCCAGAGCATCTGGCTGTATTGCGGCGGCGCGACCAGATTGGCGGGCGCCATTTGCGCGGCGTTCAACAGCAGGACGCTACCGAAAGCGCCAAGCAGGCCGTAGCTCGCCAGGAATATCCACTGCGTCGGCGTGGGCATGGTGACTTCGGAGAGCATGAGAAAGCCACTGACGATGAGGGTTCCGAAGAGGCCCGCGCCGTAGAGCGAAATGCGCTTCTCCTTCGAGCCAAGCGCGCGGTTGATGACAATGGAGATCGCCGCGGCAAGGCCGCCGATCGCCGCGCAGAGGTGGCCGACCGAGAGTTCGCGAAAGCCCGGACGCAGGACGATCAACACGCCGACGAAACCGAGAATGACGGCCGTCCAGCGCTGCCAGCGCACATCCTCCTTGAGAAAGATCACCGAGAGAATGGTCACGAAGGACGGCAGCAGGAACAGCAGCGCAAAGGCCTCCGCCATCGGCAGCATGGTGAAGGCGATGACGGAGCAGATGGCGCCGGTCGCGCCGCAGACGAAGCGCAGCAGCCACAAGGGACGGTTCGACGTCCTCACCATGTCGGTCCAATCGTCTTCCCGCCGCTTTAGAAACGGCACGGCGGCAAAGCCGAACAGCGCGCCGATGAAGGCGACCTGATAGGAGGGAATGACCCCATGCAGGATTTTGATCGAAGCATCGCTGAAGGCGAAGACGGCATAGGACGCGAATGCCACAAGGACACCACGCAGGGTGGAGCGGCCAACGGCCGCGGAACTGGAATCGGCTGTAATCGAGGACATCGGAATCTTGAGAAAAATGCGATGGGAGGACATTGAATCAGTGAGATACAGGCAATTGTATGATGAAATGAGCTGAATTTCGATTGGGTGGAAATAAACTATTGTTTCAGCCTGGAGGCATAACTGTGCGTATCATCAAAATGCAGGCAAACCGAGCCTCTCAAGCTGATTTTTAGGGACACGTCCATCGTTCGTATATGAAAAGGCCGTGACCTTCAAAGCTGCATCGTCAACTTGGCACCTGAAGGCAACTCGATACCAACCTTTTGAGGTCGGAACCGCCACCCCGTCGGCGGAGACACCGGTATCACTCCGCATAGTAGGCGAGAATGCCGAATTGACATAATTTGGCGCGTTAAATTCATGCCCAAATTGAGCTAGAGCTTCACTACGGCAAAGATACGAAACGCGCTCTCTACGTGGCATCTTCTTCCAGGCATCATAATTGCTCTTGGACAGTCGAGCCATCTCGACATCTGAATAAAGCTTTTTCGCGCGGACAGCCATCTTCGTCGCGTCTGATTTAGGCTGCGCTTCAGTGACTAATGCAGTGCCGCCAGTCGGATTACCTTGACTGCTCGAAGCGGACTGGTCTTGAGAATTTTGCTGAGAGGGAGAGGGCTTTACCGCCGGAACGACAATCTGTGGCAGATCTTTTGCTTCATTCTTGGCCTGCTCTGCAGGAGCCTGCTGTTTCAGGTCGGATGACGCCGCCGGCGGCTGCACCTGAAAATCCGAAGGCTCCTTGGTCGCAAGAACATCGGGCGCCGATGATGGGGCCTTGGTGGTCGAGTCACTTGCCGGCGGCTCAGCCGCATTTGCCGTCTGGTCCTTGGCATCAGCCTGCTGCTGGGCATCCTGCGCCTGTTGCGTTGCCTGCGCTTGTGCAACTGTCTCCGTGGCTGCCTCTGCCTGTTGCTCGGCCGCAGCATTGTTTGGCTGCATCGTAGGTGTATCGTTCCGCTGCTCCGAGGTGCCGGCCTGCTGTGTTGTGGTCGGATTCTTCTGATCGCCGTTCATGTCTGGAACAGGTACATCTACGACAGAAGGTTGCTGCTCGGCCTTCTCAACGGGCTTCTCGGCGCCGGGATCGTCAGGCTTGGGTGCGGGCTTTTCCGCCTTCTCCACCGGCTTGTCGGCCTTCGCTTCATCGGGTTTGGCGGGAGGCTTTTCAGCCGGCTCCTTGCCTTGAGGGTCGGATTGCTTTGGAGGCTGGTCGTCCGACTTTTTCCCCTGAGGCTGCTGCGGCTCCTCTTGGGTTTCGGCCGTCTGCTGCGCCGGCTTCTCGTCGGGTTTCGTCGTCGGCTTCGGAGGCTGGTCGGGCTTCTCGTTCGCCTTCGTCGCAAGCTCCTGCTTTTCCTCCTGCTGCGGCACCAGCTCGACATTGACGCTCTGCTCGGGCTTTGCCTCCGGCGGCGCCGGCAGCAGCGGCAGCAGAAAAATCGCGACAAACAGGACATGCAGAAGGATCGACAGGACAAAGCCCGGCCTTATCTCCCTATCCCGTTTTTCCGTCACCTTTTCCATTGCTTAGCGGACGGTTCGTGAGCAGAAAGCAATCAAGAGGAAACTGCGCATCGATTCATTCGATCCTTGCCGGCTAAAAGATCAGAGAGGACTTCTCGGTCGCTGACATATGGTACACGACCACATGCCGCGAAAGAGGCATCTGTCGAAATCGAACTTGTCAGGCCTCCGTGCGATCCGCAATGGCGCAAAAACAAACCTGCGTGATCACATCTAGCGAAAGCCGACCCCGTCCACCGTTAGAAAAATTCATCCAGCAGGCGATAGTAAGCCATTTTTTCGGCCTTCGGTTCGAAATTTCCATAGGCCTTCAAAAACTCGGAAACCAATCTTTCTCCGAAATTGCGCTCGATGCTGCCGCAGGCAAGCGCGATATCCTGATGGCGGTCGGCAATACCGAGACGGCAGCAATCGATATAGCCGCTGAATTTATCGCCATCGACGATGAAATTCGGAAGGCAGGCATCGCCATGCGTGACGACGAAATCCTCCGTTGACGGTCTTCTGGCCTGAAGCTCACGGAAAAGATCCTCTGCCGACCTTCCCAGTCGGGTCTCATCGAAGTCATCCTCATCGACGTGGCCGGCAAGCAGGCGCGCCCTTGCCGCGCCAATTCTGTTCTCCAGCCGATTGTCGAAGGGACAGGCGGCGATGTCGACAGCGTGCAATCGCCTCAAAGCATCCGCCAAGAGCTGCACGCGCTCGAGTGGCTGCAACCGTTCCGCGCTGACGAGATCGTTTCCCGAGAGCGCGCTCATCAAAAGCCATTCGCGTTCGCCGTCCTTCTCGTGGGCAATGACGTCCGGGCAGGTAAGGCCCTGCGAGGCCAGCCATCGCAGTCTGGCGACCTCGCCGGTCAGCTCACCCAAAGGATCGGCCAGCTCAGTCTTGAGATAGACCGGCGCTCGCCCATCGGCCTCAAGCCGGAAGACATGGGCCGAGGAACGCCCAAGCACATCCTGCCGCCACTCGTACCCAGCCAGCAGACCGCGCAGTCGAGCTGGGATGGATGCTTCCATGAATTGCGGCTCGCCTGCCATGTTCACCCCCTTGATGCCCATATCGTCAATAAAAAACCCGGCTCGCTTTCACGAACCGGGCCTGATTTCATAAGCTGCCGATGCAACTTAACTGTCGAGGAAGCTTCTGAGCTTGCGCGAGCGGCTCGGATGCTTGAGCTTGCGCAGCGCCTTGGCCTCGATCTGGCGGATACGTTCGCGCGTCACCGAGAACTGCTGGCCGACTTCTTCGAGCGTGTGGTCGGTGTTCATGCCGATACCGAAGCGCATGCGCAGCACACGCTCTTCGCGCGGCGTCAGCGATGCCAGAACGCGGGTCGTCGTTTCGCGCAGGTTCGCCTGGATGGCGGCGTCGATCGGCAGAAGCGCGTTCTTGTCCTCGATGAAATCGCCGAGATGCGAATCCTCTTCGTCACCAACCGGGGTTTCGAGCGAGATCGGCTCCTTGGCGATCTTCAGCACCTTGCGCACCTTTTCGAGCGGCATGGCGAGCTTCTCGGCCAGTTCTTCCGGCGTCGGCTCGCGGCCGATTTCGTGCAGCATCTGGCGCGACGTGCGGACGATCTTGTTGATCGTTTCGATCATGTGCACCGGAATACGGATGGTGCGCGCCTGGTCGGCGATGGAGCGGGTGATCGCCTGACGAATCCACCAGGTGGCATAGGTCGAGAACTTGTAGCCGCGGCGATATTCGAACTTATCGACCGCCTTCATCAGGCCGATATTGCCTTCCTGAATGAGATCGAGGAACTGCAGGCCACGGTTGGTGTACTTCTTGGCGATGGAGATGACGAGGCGCAGGTTGGCTTCGACCATTTCCTTCTTGGCAATGCGTGCTTCGCGCTCGCCCTTCTGCACCATGTGAACGATGCGGCGGAATTCCGAGATCGAAATGCCGGTTTCGGTCGCAAGGTTCTGGATCTCCTGACGGATATCCCGAATGGTGGTGTTTTCGGCCTTGGCGAATTCCTTCCAGCCGCGCGCGGCCAGATTGCCGATCGACTTCATCCAGTTCGGATCGAGCTCGGCGCCCTGATACTGCTCCAGGAAGCTGTCACGCTTGACGCCATAGGATTCAGCGAGGCGCAGCAGGCGACCTTCGTTCTGAACGAGGCGCTTGTTGATGTCGTAGAGCTGCTCGACCAGAGCGTCGATACGGTTCTGGTTCAGCGACAGAGACTTGACCGACTTGACCAGCTCATCCTTGAGCTCCTTATAGCGGCGCTCCTGCGCCGAAGACAGCGTACCGGAAGCCGACAGGCGTTGCTCGACCTGCTGGTCCTGCAGCTTGCGCAGCTTCTTGTAGGTTTCGGCGATAATGTCGAGCGTCGTCATCACCTGCGGGCGAAGCTCGGCTTCCATCGCGGCGAGAGAGAGGTTGGATTCGTCCTCGTCCTCTTCTTCTTCCTCGATTGGCAGGCCTTCGCCGCCGACATTGGTGATGTCGTCGTCACCGGAAGGAGAGCGGCCGCGGCGTGCCTTTTCCTTCTCTTCGGCTGCCTTGCGGTCAGCCTCGATCTTCTCGGGGCTCTGGAACTGCGGTGCAGCCTTGGCCTCGGGACCGGAATAGGTGGTTTCAAGATCGATGATTTCGCGCAGCAGCGTCGTGCCTTCGTTGAGTTCGTCGCGCCAGATAATCAGCGCCTGGAACGTCAACGGGCTCTCACAGAGGCCGCCGATCATGGTTTCGCGGCCGGCCTCGATGCGCTTGGCAATCGCGATTTCGCCTTCGCGCGACAGGAGCTCGACGGAACCCATTTCGCGCAGATACATGCGCACCGGGTCGTCCGTACGGTCGGTCGGCTCTTTCTTCTTCGCGGTCGCAAGCGCGGAACCGGTGGAGGGGGCCAGTTCGCCGCCTTCACTTTCATCGTCGCCGCCGGCATCGTCGTCGTCGCTTGCTGTGGCGCCAGCCTCTTCGACATCCTCATCTTCGATGACGTTGATGCCCATGTCCGACAGCATAGACATCGTGTCTTCGATCTGTTCGGACGTCACCTCTTCGGACGGCAGCACGGCATTGAGCTCGTCCATCGTCACGTAGCCGCGCTTCTTCGCGGCCTTGATCATTTTCTTGACCGCGTCATCGGAAAGATCGAGAAGCGGGCCGTCCGAGGTGCCGTCGCGTTCGACTTCAGCTTCTTCGTTCTCTTTGACCTTGGTTGCCATCTCTATATCGTCGCTTTCCCTGACGCTGCAAACTTACACGCGGTGAAACATTCACTCTGACTGGCGCGCCCTGCACCAGCCGCGACTCACCGACGAACACCTAACGGAATGACCTTTAATGCCCGATTAACCACGATCACCGCCACCGGAGTGCAAAGCTGGATTGCGTTTGGATTTCCGGCCATGATATTAGGTGATCCGCTTGCTCCAGTTTACCGTTCTTTCCGAAGTTAAACGGTGATTCCTAGAATTTTTGTTCTCGTCAAGCTTTTCCAGCAAAAAAAGCCGTTTAATGCGCGAAAAACCCTTATCCACAGGCTTGGCGCACCGTAATCAATTGCTTCCCGTATTTAGGAAGTCCCCGCACGATGACAAGAGCATACTGAACAAAGCCTCACATTTCCGGCATCGGCAGGTATTGCCGATGCCGGAAATGCGTTCAAATGGCATCAATTCCAGTCCATTACGACCTTGCCGGAATTGCCTGAACGCATGGCTTCGAAGCCATCGCGAAAATCATCGATGGCTATACGATGGGTGATGACCGGCGATACATCGAGACCGCCCTGCACGAAGGCGATCATCTTGTACCAGGTCTCGAACATCTCGCGACCATAGATGCCCTTCAGATTCAGCATTTTGAAGATGACCTTGTTCCAGTCGATCTCGAAGCCGGCCGGTGCGATGCCCAGAATGGCGATTTTGCCGCCATTGTTCATCTTGTCGATCATGTCTCGGAAGGCGGGAGCGGCGCCCGACATTTCCAGCCCGACGTCGAAGCCTTCGGTCATGCCGATGGATTTCATCACATCGGCAAGATTCTCCTTGGAAGCGTCGACGACGTGATCGATGCCGACCTTGCGGGCGAGCGCCAGCCGGGTGGGATTGATGTCGGTGATGACGACCTTGCGCGCGCCGCAACGTTTGGCGACCATCGCCCCCATAATGCCGATCGGTCCGGCGCCGGTGACGAGCACATCCTCGCCGACCAGATCGAAGGAGAGCGCGGTGTGAACCGCATTACCGAACGGATCGAAGATCGCGGCGATTTCATCAGGGATATCGTCGGGAATCGGCACGACATTGGATTCGGGAATGCAGACGAATTCGCCGAAAGAGCCAGGACGATTGACGCCGACGCCGAGCGTATTGCGGCAGAGATGGCCCCGGCCCGCGCGGCAGTTGCGACACTTGCCGCAGACGATGTGCCCCTCGCCGGAAACGCGCTCGCCGACGTGATACTTCGTCACCGCCGAGCCGATTTCGGCGATCTCGCCGCAAAATTCGTGGCCGACGACCATCGGCACGGGAATGGTCTTCTGCGCCCATTGATCCCAGTTCCAAATATGGACATCCGTGCCGCAGATCGCCGATTTCTTGACCCGAATGAGAACATCGTTCGGCCCGACCTCGGGAACCGGAACATGCTCCATCCACAGCCCGACTTCCGGCTTGGCTTTGACCAACGCTTTCATCATGTTCGACATGATCGGCTCTCTCCAACCAATTCAAATGATTCCGAGTTCTTTACCCGCTTCCGCGAAGGCCGTGATCGCTCTTTCGACATCCGCCTTCGAGTGAGCAGCCGACATCTGCGTACGGATGCGCGCCTGGCCCTTGGGCACGACGGGGAAGGAAAAGCCGATGACGTAGACGCCCTTCTTCAGCATCAGCGCCGCCATGTCCTGCGCGAGCTTCGCATCGCCGAGCATGACGGGGATGATCGCGTGATCGGCGCCGGCGAGCGTGAAGCCGAGTTTCGTCATCTCGCTGCGGAAGAGTTCGGCATTGCCCCGGAGCCGCGCACGCAATTCGGTGCCATTCTCGATCAGATCGAAGACCTTCAGCGAGGCTGCGGCGATAACGGGGGCCAAGGTGTTGGAGAACAGATAGGGGCGCGAGCGCTGCCGCAACCACTCGACGATCTCGCCTCTGGCGGAAGTATAACCGCCGGAAGCGCCGCCAAGCGCCTTGCCGAGCGTACCAGTGATGATGTCGATGCGGCCTTCGACGCCGCAATATTCGGCCGACCCGCGGCCATGCGCGCCGACAAAGCCGACCGCGTGGCTGTCATCGACCATGACCATCGCACCATATTTCTCTGCCAGGTCGCAGACGCCGCCGAGATTGGCGATGATGCCGTCCATGGAGAATACGCCATCGGTCGCAATCAGCTTGAAGCGGCTCCCTTCAGCCTTCTTCAGCTCCTCCTCCAGCGCTGCCATGTCGTTGTTGGCGTAACGGAAACGCTTGGCCTTGGAGAGCCGGACGCCATCGATGATCGAGGCGTGATTGAGCGCATCCGAGATGATGGCATCTTCCTCAGACAATAGCGTCTCGAACAGCCCACCATTGGCATCGAAGCAGGAGGAATAGAGGATCGTCGCCTCCATGCCGAGGAAAGCCGAAATTCGTGCTTCGAGCTGCTTGTGCTCTTCCTGCGTGCCGCAAATGAAGCGAACCGAGGCCATGCCGTATCCGTAGCGGTCGAGCGCCCTCTTCGCAGCATCGGCAAGCTCCTCATTGTCCGCCAGGCCGAGATAGTTGTTGGCGCAGAAGTTGAGGACGCGCGCACCGCCAAGGACAGCGATTTCACCGGCTTGCTTTGACGTGATAACGCGCTCGGCCTTGAAGAGCCCGGCTTCTTTCAAGCCGGCAAGTTCGCGGCGCAGATGTGAAAGGAATTCTGAGGTCATTGTCGCATTCCAATGCTGGTCACAGTGCCTAACTAACCAAGAAATAACATAGGATTGGGCCTCTTGCTGCATCCAGCAGCGGCAAAAATGCGCAACGCCGTGGCGTCCGCGCGATAGAGTGCAGGTTCGATATTATCTGTCGAAATGAGCTAGACAGGCGCAACTTCTCAGCCCGGCCCAACCGATCGCCATTGCAAAAATTACTTGACTGAGTCCACTATTATGCGGCAGATCGGTTGTCGTTACATGATAAGGCGAATCCAATGCGCTTGTTTCACAGATTTTCCCTCGCGGGACGGCTTGCCCTCGTCACCGGCGGCGGACGCGGCCTTGGCTTTGAAATGGCGAAGGCACTTGCCGACGCCGGAGCGCATGTCATCGTCAATGGACGCACGGCTGCCACATTAGACAAGGCCGTGGAAGCGATTCAAGCGACTGGCGGTTCCGCCGAAGCCGCTGCTTTCGACATTGCCGATCGCGAAGCACAGCGCGCAGCGATAAGTGCCATCGAGAAAAATCACGGCCGGCTCGACATATTGATCAATAATGTCGGCGCCCGCGATAGACGCTCCCTGGCCGACTTCGACGACGAGGCGATCCTCGCTTTGCTCAACACGGATCTCGCCGCCTCTATCATGCTCTCGCGCGATGCCGCCCGCCTGATGAAGCGAAACAATCATGGGCGGCTGATTTCGGTCACCTCGATCAGCGGACAGGTCGTCATGCCCGGAGACTGTGTCTATCCCGCAGCCAAGCAAGGGCTGACCGGCCTCATGCGCGGCATGGCTGTGGAATTCGGCCCGCATGGCATCACCAGCAATGCCATCGCCCCAGGCTGGTTCGCAACGGAAACCAACGCTGCAATGGCGGCGAACAAAGAGTTGATCCCTTTCGTGCGCCAACGCATCCCCGTCCAGCGCTGGGGACGGCCGGACGAGATCGCGGGTGCTGCGCTGTTCCTCGCCAGCGATGCCGCCTCCTTCGTCAACGGCCATGTCCTGACCGTCGATGGCGGGATGACCGTGCGCATGTAGCTGGCAGACCGTCTAGCCGGCACGCTCTGTCGTCAACGACCTATGAAATCCGCGATGACGGCGAGGAACGCATCCCCGTAGCGCTCCAGCTTCGACTGCCCGACACCGGAAATCCCGAGAAGCGCCTTGTGGTTCTTCGGTCGCTCCGTCGCAAAGGCGATCAGGGTCGTATCGGGAAAGACGACATAGGGCGGCACGCCCAATTCCTTGGCGATCCGGGTACGCTCGGCACGCAGCGCATCGAACAGGGCTTGCGCCTCGCCGGCAAGGCCATGCGCCGGCTTCTCCGACCGTCCCGCCTTCTTGCCCCGACGGCCGGTCTCGGGCCGATCCTTGCGGAAGAAAACCTGCCGCTCGCGCTTGAAGACCGCCCTTGCCTCCTCCTCAAGCTTCATGGCGCCGAAAGCCGTATGGTCGACACTCAGAAAGCCGCTCGCCAATAATTGCCGGAATATCGATTGCCAGGTGCGGGCGGGAATATCCTTTCCCGCGCCGAAAACGGGCATATCGACATGGCCGAACCGCTCCGTCTTTTCATTGACCGTGCCCATCAGCACGTCGATGACATGGCCGGTACCAAAGCGTTCGCCAGTGCGATAAACAGCGGCGAGCGCCTTGATCGCCGCCTCCGTGCCGTCCCAGGTCTCCACCGGCTTGAGGCAGGTATCGCAATTGCCGCAACCGCCGCCATGGGCCTCGCCGAAATGCGCGAGGATGGACTGTCGCCGGCATCCTGCCGTTTCGCAAATGGCGAGAAGCGCATTGAGCTTCGCCCGCTCGACACGCTTGATCTCCTCGGATGCGGCGCCCTCATCGATCATTCGCCGCCGCTGGATGACATCGGCCATGCCATACGCCATCCAGACATTCGAGGGCAGGCCATCGCGCCCAGCGCGGCCCGTCTCCTGATAATAGGCTTCGATCGAACCCGGCAGATCGAGATGGGCGACATAACGCACATTCGGCTTGTCGATGCCCATGCCGAAGGCGACCGTCGCCACCAGACAAAGATCTTCTTCCTTCAGGAACGCATCCTGATTGGCGTCGCGAAGCGATCGGTCCATGCCGGCATGGTAGGGAAGCGCGCGGATCCCCTGCCCGTTCAGCCATTCGGCCGTGTCCTCGACCTTGGCGCGCGAGAGGCAATAGACGATACCACTGTCGCCGCGATGGCCATCGAGAAAGCGCAGCAATTGCTGGCGCGGCTGATCGCGCTCGACAATCTCGTAGGCGATGTTCGGGCGATCGAAGCTGGTGGTGAAGACCTCGGCCTCATCGAGGGCCAGCCGCTCTATGATATCGTCGCGGGTATGCGGATCGGCCGTTGCCGTCAGCGCGATACGGGGCACGCCGGGAAAGAGTTCGGCAAGCCTGCCGAGATCACGATATTCCGGCCTGAAGTCATGCCCCCATTGCGAGACGCAATGCGCCTCGTCGATCGCGAAAAGCGCGATCCTGGCTTTGCCAAGCATCTGGCAGAAGCCCTCCGTCGCGATGCGTTCCGGCGTCACGTAAAGCAGATCGAGCTTGCCTGCGGAAATCGCGCGATAGACTTCGCTCGCCTCCTCGCGCGACAGGGAGGAATTCAAGGCAGCAGCGCGAATGCCGAGCTGCTTCATCGCCTCCACCTGATCCCGCATCAGGGCGATCAAAGGCGAAACGACGATGCCGACACCATCGCGGCAAAGTGCCGGAATCTGAAAGCAGAGCGATTTGCCGGCTCCAGTCGGAAACAGCACGACCGCATCGCCGCCGGAAACGACATGCTCGACGACCTGCTGCTGCTTGCCGCGAAAGGCGGGATAACCGTACACGCGTTTCAGGACGTCGAGCGGCGCGGGCGCATCGATGCGGTCACCGAACAACACGTCGTCTGCGGAAAATCGTGGCTCTTGTCTTTCAGGCTGTGACATCTATTCCCTATTTGCCAGCGGCACCTTTGACACGGCCGGAAAGCACGCCGAAGCCATCGATGATCGCCTCCTGATTTTCCAGCCTTGTCGCTTCGAGCTGAACTTCCTGCAAGGCGCGCATCAACTGCTCGATAAGCTCGCCATCGCCATCTTCCGTCGCCTCGGCAATCGCGCCCTGCAATTCGATCTTGTGCCAGCGGAGCGCCTTGGAGCGCTTGTGAAGCGCGAGCGCCTGACGGTAGCCTTCGCGCGCGTCTTCCATGGCAGCCTCCTCGGTCGCCGTCCACAGCCGGGCATTGCGGACCTGCTGGTCAAGGCCCTTCAGCAAGGCGCCGAAGCCTTGCTCCTCCAACTGTTCGATCAATCGCTCGCGGACGAATTGCGGCCCGACCATGGCCGCGGCAATCCCGAGAACCGCCGACCACAGGCGCTGCAATTCGCGGCTCTCGTAATCGATCGCGGCAATCTCGTCATACTCATCCTGCAACAGCGGCGGGTGATTGACGATGGTCAAGGCCAGCACGCTTTCGCGAAGACTCGGAATATCCTGATGTCCCTTGATCATGGCCGAGCGCTGTAAACGATCGGATGCCGTCGTCGGCATTGGGGGAGCGCCGCGCGCTTGCCCGCCGCGACCGCCGAAAGAGCGGCCGTTGCCATCGCGCGAGAAGCCGCGCCCCTGCTGGCCACCGTTTCGTTGGAACTGCGGCTGAAAAAGCCCGCCCAGCCGCTCGCGCATATTCTGTTGATAGTGACGGCGGACATCCTCATCCGTGATCACTGACACGATGCGCCGCAGCCGCGCTTCCAGCTCCGCCCGCGCCTCGGGCGTCTCGAACGTACCGCTGCCGGCCTCCCTCGCCCATATCAGATCGGCCAGCGGCTTTGCCTGCGCCAGCACCTTGTCGAAGGGCGCGCGCCCGTCATGCCGGACGAGATCGTCGGGATCCTTGCCGTCGGGCAGCAGCGCAAACCGCACGGTGCGGTTCGGCTTGATATGCGGCAGCGCCAGATCGGCTGCACGATTGGCGGCGCGAATGCCGGCACCGTCACCGTCAAAGCAGAGGACGGGTTCCGGCGTCATCTTCCAGAGAAGATCGAGCTGGCTTTCCGTCAAGGCTGTGCCCAGTGGCGCAACCGCATTCTCGACGCCGGCCTGGTACAACGCGATGACATCCATATAGCCTTCGACGGCAATGATGGTGCCGGCGCCATCGGCACCCTGGGCAGCACGACGTGCGCGCGTGAAATTATAAAGTACATTGCCCTTGTGAAAGAGCTCGGTCTCGTTGGAGTTCAGGTATTTTGCCGGCGCATCGGCCGACATGGCGCGGCCGCCGAAGGCAATGACCTTTTCTCTGGAAGAGAGAATCGGAAACATGATGCGGTCGCGAAACCGGTCGTAGGAGACCGGCACGTTCTCATGCACGACGAGGCCGCAGGCCTCCATCTGCTCCTTCAATACGCCCTTGCCGGCAAGATGCTCTTTCAGCGCGTTGCGGCTATCGGGCGAGTATCCGAGGCGGAAGGTCTCGATCGTGCGGCCGCTGAGGCCGCGATCGCGCAGATAGGCGCGCGCCCTCGCGCCGTTTGCCGTCTGCAACTGATCCTGAAAGAACTGCGTCGCCATCTCCATGACGTCGAGCAGCGATGTGCGTTCCTTTTCGCGCTTCGCCTCCATCGGATCGGCAACCGGCATGGGAACGCCTGCCATATCGGCAATCTGCTGCACCGCCTCCGGAAAGCTCAAACCTTCCAGCTCGGTGAGAAACCGGAAATGGTCGCCCGTTACGCCACAGCCGAAGCAATGATAACGTCCCTTGCGATCCTCGCAGTGGAAGCTCGGCGATTTCTCGCCATGAAAAGGGCAGCATGCCCAATAATCCCCGCGCGGCACATTGGTCTTGCGCCGATCCCACGCCACGCGACGACCGATCACGTCCGAAATCAAGACGCGGTCGCGAATCTCGTCGAGAAACGTATTGGAAAATCGCATGGCTACCTCTGGCTTGTCCCATATAAACAGGAATGAAGGGCATTGCCACGCCGCCTGGATATCCACACACGGTATTCACAGGCCTTTACCGGTGATTGCCTTGCCGCCCTCGCGATCACAACTCCGTGAACTGCCGTCCGGTTTTGCCCTGTCTTCCACCGCCCCGAATGCCGCATTTGACCTGTGGAAGGCAAGGCAAATGCTTTTCCCGCAGGAAAAAATGACCTCCCCGGGATTAACTGAGTAACTGATTGGTGTAAGAAAATCCGCGAAAAAGCAATGACTTGCACAGCCTGAAGTCGATAGCCGTAAATAAAATCCATGCCATGGACAATCAATGGATGCAAAGAAGCCGCACATAGGCGACACTCTTCGGCGGCACATTTGCGGCATTGTTCGTAAGCCAAACATTATTTTTTTGTAATTTGATTGTTGATGTGCGGCGCAATAGCGTTCTTCTCACGGGGCGAGACAAGCCGGCGAAGAAACTGCTTCGCGACGCGACATGCCGAGACGCCCCGACGAACGGGAAGCCATCAGGTACGGGCTTTCAGTTTAGGAGAGGGAAATGCGCATTCTAATCGTACCCCTGGCAGCCGCAGCCATCTTCGCCACAGCTAATTACAGCGCGGCCACGATGACCAGCGGCGCTCACGAGAAGAATGTGCTCTACGCCGGTGCGGGATATCAGTTACCGGCGGATATGAATGTCCCTGCTCTTACAGCAGGCATAAAGATTCAAATGTCCCGACTGCCGTCGCAGGCATTGGCCCTGCCCCAGGAAGTCAGGATCCTCAGATAAGTTCACCAGATACTCAGGTGGGGCACCATCCCTACCCCCGGCGCCGCCCCACCTGAGTGCCTTTGCAAAAGACGTTTGATTTTTGGGCCCCACCCTGCGTCATCAAACGTCTGCAAAGCGCAAGAAGGCAGGAGCTCCCCCAGCTCCTGCCTTCTCTAATTTCGGGCCTTCTCTAATTTCAGGCCCTCTCCAATCTACCAAGCAAGAGCAATGAACATACGCATGTGGTACATTTTGGTACCGCAAGCGTGAGTATCTTGACGCAACCGTCTCGATGGATATCTTTTATTACCTACGCATATGCGATCTTAATGATTATTTACTCAGACATTTTGGAATTTTGCTCAGTTCAACGGAGACGGCTGCATGTCTTTATCCGCAAAGGAACTTGCTCAAGACTCTGATTTTTTCGCGGAAATCATCAGCTATACTAGAGAAATTATATCAACTTACGATGAGAATCAGCGCGCATGCTCTGTTTTTGCTTCGCAGCAGCGCTGGCTGATGGCGCTCGCCGGCTTTGGCCTCTATTGCGGCGGCATCGACGGCGAGCCGCCGGGCCTCCATGCCAACCGCTTCGCCCACTATATCGTCGAGCACGAGATCGCCAGCCACAATACGGCGCTCAGTTTCATTCAGGAGATGGTGGCGCTCGGCTTTCTGCGTCATCTGCCCATCGCGGCCGATCGGCGGGCGCGACCGATGCAGCCCACGGAAGAAGCCGCAAGGCAGCTTGCGAAGTGGATCAGCATTCATCTTTCCGTACTGGACCGATTGGATGGCGGCAGGCGCAACGCCCTGCTTATCAAGCAACCGGAACTCGTCGGCCTGCTGCAGCCCCCGATCTCCGCCGGCATCATCGAAAGTGACGACCTGCGCCACCCGGGAGAGACGTTCGATCTGTTCACCTGGGCAAATTCAGGCGGCATCATCATGGACTATCTGATCTCCCGCGTCGGGACGATCAATCCGACCACGCAGAAAGCGATCATCGGACGGGTTGCCTTTACGGACCTCTGCTGCCGCTTCCTCATTTCCAGAACCAACGCAAAACGGCTCATGAACAAGGCCGTAAAGATGCAAAGCATCGGATGGACGGGACCTTCGGGACGGAGCCAACTCTGGCTGTCCCACTGCTTCATCCAGGAGTATTGCAATTACCAGGCGGGGAAATTCGCCATCATAGACGCCGCCTGGCAAAACACCCTCGGCCTGCGGCGGACCGGCATGCCGAGGGTGAAACAGAATTTTACTTCAGCAGTTCCTTCAGGATAGCCGAGGCCTTCGCAAAATCCATCTGACCGGCATAGCGTTCGCGCAGGGCGGCCACGCACTTGCCCATGTCCTTCAGGCCCTGCGCGCCGAGTTCCGCAACGATCGCGACGCAGATCTCGCGCACCTTTTCTTCGGAAAGCTGCTCGGGCATGAAACCCTGGATGACGGCGATTTCCCCGCCCTCCTTATCGGCCAGCTCCGGACGGCCGCCCTCGATATAGATCTTTACCGATTCCTCGCGCTGCTTGATCATCTTGGCGAGCAACTGCAGGATTTCGTCCTCGCTCGCCTGCTCCTTGCCGAGACCGCGATTGGCAATGTCCTTGTCCTTGATGGCCGCAAGGATGAGACGAACGGTCGAAAGCCTCGCCGTATCCCTTGCCTTCATGGCGTCCTTCTGGGCGTTGGAAAGGGTTTCGCGGATCATGTCTTTAACTCCTTGAGCAGGCCGGCGGGATCTTCCCGGCCACTTATGTCATGTCGTTGTCTCTTAGACCAACAGTGTCGATCAATGCAATTGCGCCCGAGAGCCCGAATTCCTTGATGAGAAAGCAAAAGCGCGCATTGACCGGCTCGCCTTGTTTAGCTATGTCCATCACCTGCACATTAGATCGATAGGAAGATCTCAAGCCGTGACGCGCGTCGCCGGCTGTACCTTGCTACAAACATGGCGGAACCGCCGGTCTCTTCAAGGCCGCGCCCGACGCCGGAAACGGGATGACTATGACCGCCACAGCCCCATGGACCACTGAAAAGCCGACCGCTCTCCTCGTTCTTGCCGATGGCACCGTGATCGAAGGCAAGGGCATCGGCGCGACCGGCAAGGTCCAGGCCGAAGTCTGCTTCAACACGGCGCTGACGGGTTACGAAGAGATCCTGACCGACCCCTCCTATCTCGGCCAGATCGTCACCTTCACCTTCCCGCATATCGGCAATGTCGGCACGAACGACGAAGATATCGAAGATCTGACACCCGCTGCCCGCCACGGTGCCGTCGGCGTCATCTTCAAGGCTGATATCACCGATCCCTCGAACTATCGCGCCGCCAAGCACCTCGACCAATGGCTGAAAGCGCGCGGCATCATCGGTCTCTGCGGTATCGATACGCGCGCGCTGACCGCCTGGATCCGCGAAAACGGCATGCCGAATGGCGTCATCGCCCATGATCCCAACGGCGTCTTCGACATCGAGCAGCTGAAGGCGGATGCTAAGGCCTGGAGTGGTCTTGAAGGTCTCGACCTAGCCAAGGTCGCCTCTTCCGGCCAGTCGTCGCAGTGGTCGCAAACACCTTGGGTCTGGAACGAAGGCTATGGCGAACTCGCCGCCGCCAACGCAAAATATCACGTCGTCTGCCTCGACTATGGCGTCAAGCGCAATATCCTGCGCCTGTTTGCCGGCCTCGATTGCAAGGTCACCGTCCTGCCGGCGACGGCCTCGACGGATGACGTCCTCGGTCTCAAGCCGGACGGCATCTTCCTCTCCAACGGCCCGGGTGATCCGGCGGCAACGGGTGAATATGCCGTTCCGGTCATCAAGGATCTGCTGAAGGCGGATATCCCGCTTTTCGGCATCTGCCTCGGCCACCAGATGCTTGGCCTCGCGCTCGGCGCCAAGACCGCGAAGATGCATCAAGGCCATCACGGCGCCAACCATCCGGTCAAGGACCACACGACGGGCAAGGTCGAGATCGTCTCCATGAACCATGGCTTCGCGGTCGACTCGAAGTCGCTGCCGGAAGGCATTGAGGAGACTCACGTTTCGCTCTTCGATGGCAGCAATTGCGGCCTGCGCGTCGCGGGCAAGCCGGTCTTCTCCGTGCAGCATCACCCGGAAGCCTCTCCCGGTCCGCAGGACAGCCATTACCTTTTCCGCCGCTTCGTCAATCTGGTGCGCGAAAAGAAGGGCGAACCCGCTTTGGCGGAACGCGCCTGATAGCGTCGACCACCTAATCACAAAGAGAAAAGCCCCGGATTGATAATCAATCCGGGGCTTTTCTCTTTGTGCGTCAAGTTGGGAGGTCTTTTCGTCACATCGCCTTCGGCTTCCTGAAACTCACGCCTGCAGACGGCGCTGCTTGACCACTTCAAGCTCGCTCATCAGGATTTCCTCGAGGAATTCGAAGTCAGATTGTCCGAACTCGACGAGGCCGAATCTCAGTTTGTAGCCCCAATTCTTGTCCTGGGTAAAATCAAGCCAGCCCAAGAGAGGACGAAGCGGCTGTTCGGGCGCATCCAGCCAATCCACATCCTTGCGGTAGGCCTTTCCGCAGCTCATCTCGCCAAGGTAAGGCTCGCCCTCACGAACAAAGCCGATGGCGGTAAAGCTCTGAAAGCCGTCCCTCTCGCCCATTTTGACGGATGGTGAGTAGTAGACGATGCCGTCACCCGGCTTGATGCGCATCAAGGGAGCTCGCTTGCCATGATTCACCTGCATGAAGCCATGCTTGCGCCCAAGGCGTACGTGCTCGGCGCTGGCCACCGCCAGCCAATAGGATCTCTGCGCCGGCTCGGGCCGCCGGCCGGACTCGTTGGCGGATGGGAAGAGGCGAACCATCTTACCCTGATCAAAGGAATCTTCCCGCGGGAAAGGCGCGGCATCGATACGATCGCTTGCATTGAATGTCATGGTCATCTCCCGTCTTTGGTATGAGACAACTATAGACGATCATGCTGTCAATTTTTGTCAGCAGTCTCCCAATCCGAGATTCCGCTATCAGCTGGCGGCCTTCTCCGAGCGCACGAGAATATAGAAACGAGCGCACAGCATCGCCGCGGCCGAGGCAAGACCGAGCAGGAAGCCGAACCATATGCCGATGCCGCCCAAGCCGAACCGAAACGCCAGCAGCCAGGCGAGGAAGAAGCCGATCGGCCAATAGGCGATCAGCGCCAGAATCATCGGCACGCGCGCGTCCTTCAACCCGCGCAACAGACCGCTGGCAATCGCCTGCAGCCCGTCGACAAGCTGGAACAGGCCGGCCACGACAATCAGCGGCGCGGCATAGGCCAGCACCTTCGGCGCGTCGGCCGACGTGACGTCAAGGAACCAGCTTCCCAGCCAGAATGGCGCGGTCGCGAACAGGATGCTGCCGCAAAGCGCAATACAGCTCGAAACGATGAGCACCACGATCGCAGCACGCTTCAGGCCGAAATGATCGCCCTGGCCGTGCGCGACACCCACCCGCACGGTCGCCGCCTGGCTGAGACCGAGCGGGATCATGAAGGCGATTGAAGCCCACTGCAAAGCGATACCGTGAGCGGCTAGCTCGATCGTACCGATCTGGCCCATCAGCAGCGATGCAGCGGTGAACAGGCTGACTTCGGCCAGAACCGTGACACTGATCGGAAAGCCGAGCCGGATGACATCCCACAAAGCGTGCCAGTCGGGCCGCCAGAATCGGACGAAAATCTCATACCGGCGCGTGTCCTCGTGGCTCTGAACATAAGCAACGATGAAGAGGAACCCAGCGGTCTGCACGGCAACGGAAACGATAGCCGCGCCATGCAGCCCCATAGCCGGCAAGCCAAAATGGCCGAGCACCAGAATGTAGGCCAGCACGGCATTCATCACCAACATGGCGATGGTGACCTTGAGGATGATGCCGGCACGGCCGATAGCACTCACCAGCGCACGGATAACATTGTAGAGCAGCCCGGGCAGCAAGGCGAAGTGACCGATATCGATATAGCCGCTGGCGAGTTTCGCGACATCGGGCTTCTGTCCCGCCGCCAGAAGGATTTGCTCGGAATAGAAAAAGGCGGGTTGCACTATTACCCAGTAAGCCGTCACGACCCAAAGACCCATGCGCAGCGCACGGCGCACCGAGGAAACGTCGCCTTTTCCGTAGGCCTGCGCCACCAGCGGCACAACGGCGATGGAGAAGCCCGAGCCGAAAATCAGAATCGTGAAGAGAAACTGCGCAGAGAGCACCATTGCCGCCAGCTGCTCGGCGCCGAGCCGGCCGACAATCATAACGTCCGTCGTATTGATGCCGAGCTGCGCCAACTGCGCACCGATCAAAGGAATGCCCAGCGCAAGCGTAGCGCGAACATGCGCGGACCACGAATTATCATTGTCATGCGCGGACGGGCGCGCAGTTACCGGCATATCCATTACGAAAACTCGATTGCTAGAGTCGCGCGAACCGCCCTACCCAAGGGTGCGCAAGCCTGTCGATCTATCGCAATTGGCGTTAAAAAGCCAGCCGACAAACCTATAATGCTAAAGAATTCATCATGGCATCAAAATATCTGATGAATTTTTAGGCCGCCTCGCCCGCCTGTGACTCGGCGACCATTTTGGGCTCCGTCTTGCGGACCTTGGTCAAAAGCACGATCAGCGCCGCCGCGACCAGAATGGCACCCATGATGAAGGGCGCGCCTGCAAAGACCACCGGCGCCGTCGGCGCAGTATAATACTGGAATAGATAAGGGAATAGCACGGGTCCGACGATGGCGGTGATGCTTGTCAGGCTGCCGAGCGCGCCTTGCAGTTCGCCCTGCGCTGAAGGCGGCACCTTGCTGGCGGCGATGGAACGCAAGGGCGCATCCGCGACGTTTTCGATGACGGTAAAGACAACGACCGCATACACCATCCAGCCCTGCCATGCGAAAGCGTAGCCCATGAGGCCGAGGCACGAAAACATCAACCCGAGGATCGCAGTCTTCCATTCGCCGAGCTTGGGAACCAGCCGCGGCAGAACGAGGCCCATAACGATGGCGGCCCCGATCCCATAGACGCCGAGGGAGAAGCCGATCTGGCCCTCGCTCCAGTTATAGCGATAGGACGTCACGAAGGACCAGACCGCCGGATAGACGCCGTGCGCCAGCCAATTCAGGAACATGACGACGCAGACCCAGCCGATGCCGTGATAGCGCCGCATCTGCTTGAGCGCCCCGAACGGATTGGCTCGCGTGATCTCGAAGGGCCGGCGATGCTTTGCATCCAGCGTTTCGGGCAGCAGGAAATAGGCGCCTACGAAATTCAGGAACGCCAGTGCCGCCGCGCCATAGAAGGGTACGCGCGGACCGAACTCGCCAAGGAAGCCGCCGATGACCGGGCCTAGGACAAAGCCGACGCCGAAAGCCATGCCGATCAGACCGAAATTCTTCGCGCGGTTCTCGTCATTGCTGATGTCGGCAATATAGGCCGAACAAGTGGAGAAGCTCGCGCCGCTGATGCCGGCGAGGACGCGGCCGACAAACAGCATCCAGTAGGAACCGGCGATCGCACAGATGAAATTGTCGATCGCAAATGTCAGCACGGACGCCAGCAGCAGTGGCCGACGGCCGAAGCGATCGCTCAGATTGCCGATCAACGGCGAAAACAGGAACTGCATGGCGGCATAGGCAAGCAGCAGCCAACCGCCTTCCGTCGCCGCCGCGCTGACCGACGCCCCCGTCAACTCCTCCAGATATTTCGGCATGACCGGCATGATGATCGCAATGCCGATGACGTCGAGAAAGAGGATAAGGAAGACGAGGAACAGACCTCGACGAGCGAATTTTTGATCGATCATGGAGATGCCTTCTGGCGGCCCCGCCTCCATGAAAGAGACAGAACGTGAACGAAAAACTGGAGCGTTCCCCATACATAAAGATTTTGGGAGAAACAATCCGTGAACGCTTCAATCTTATTGATTTATTGACCGCTTTTTTTGATCCTCGGCATAAAAGCGACTATCGGCCGCGACCGCGCCGCTGCTCGCGATTGAGAAAATCGACGAAAGCCCGCAGCGGCGCCGGCATGTGTCGTCTGCTGGCATAATATAGAAATGGCCCAGAAAAGACCGTATCCCATTCCTCGAGGATAGGCGCCAGTTCTCCGCTGGCAATCTGTGGCGCAAGGAACTCCCGAAATGTTCTGATGATGCCTAGTCCGGCCGCCGCCGCACTGCGCTCAATGTCGATCGAATTCGTCGCGATGACCATCGGCGGAGCAATGAAAATCGTCTCCCCATTCCTTTCGAACTCCCAGGGCGCAACCGAGCCGCTCAAGAAGCGATGACGGATACAACGATGCTCGAGTATGTCGCGCGGATGTTGCGGCGTGCCGTTTGCAGCCAGATAGGCCGGCGCAGCCGCAGTGACATAATGTTGCTGCCGCGGCCCGATCGGCACGGCGATCATGTCTTTTTCCAGTCTTTCGTCGTAGCGGATGCCGGCATCGTAACCGGCGGCCACGACATCGATGAAACTGTCTTCGGCAACGATTTCGACTGATATTGCGGGATATTCTATCAGGAAACGGCTGATGATGTCCGGCATGACGACCATGGCGGCGACGGTCGGCACATTCAGCCGCAAGGTTCCCCCTACGCTGTCGCGAAAACTGTTGATATCATCGAGCGCGCCGGCGATCTCGCCCATGGCGGGCGTCAAGCGTTCCATCAGTCGCTCCCCCGCCTCCGTCGGCGTTACGCTTCGAGTGGTACGATTGAGCAGACGGACCGCCAGCCGCTCCTCCAAGCGGCGGACCGCTTCGCTCAATGACGAGGCGGAAACCCCGCGTTTGCGCGCCGCTTCGCGAAAGCTGCGCTCGCGGGCAACGGCGGTAAAGGCAACCAGATCGGCCAGCGGCAAGTCATCCATTGTGCGAAATTCCAAACAGCCCGTTTCGATTTACCCGGATTATCGCACAGAGAGCAACGAAGTAAAACACCATCAAAGAAGCCTCTGGAAATGGGGACGCGCCTTCGACCAAGGAGAGTAATGATGGAAAAGCATCAATTGGGAAAAACCGGACAGCAGGTATCGGCGCTCGGCCTCGGCTGCATGGGGATGTCGGGCATGTATGGCCCGTCCGATCGCGCCGAGAGCATTGCAACCATTCATGCCGCGCTCGATGCCGGGATCAATCTGCTCGACACGGGCGATTTCTACGGCATGGGCCACAATGAGATGCTGATCGGCGAAGCCATCAAGGGGCTGAAGCGAGACGATTTTCTGCTGAGCGTCAAATTCGGCGCCCTGCGTGATCCCGCCGGTGCTTGGCTCGGCTACGATGCCCGGCCGGCGGCGATCCGGAATTTCCTCGCCTATTCGCTGCAGCGTCTCGGCGTCGACCATATCGACATCTATCGCCCTGCCCGCCTCGATCCGAATGTGCCGATCGAAGACCAGATCGGCGCGATGGCCGATCTCATCAACGCCGGTTACATCAGGCATATCGGCCTGTCGGAAGTCGGCGCGGATACGATCCGCCGCGCTGCCGCCGTTCATCCGATCGTCGACCTGCAGATCGAATATTCGCTGATCTCGCGCGGCATCGAGGACAAGATCCTGCCGGCTTGCCGCGAACTCGGCATCGGCATCACCGCCTATGGCGTCCTCTCCCGCGGCCTCATCAGCGGTCATTGGCAGAAAGACGGTGCTCGGAAAGGCGATTTCCGCACCTTGAGCCCACGTTTCCAGGCGGGAAACGTGGAAAAGAACCTGGAACTCGTGGAAGCCCTGCGAGAGATCGCCGAGGCGAAGGGCGTCAGCGTCGCCCAGATCGCGATCGCCTGGGTCGCAGCCCAAGGCAAGGAAATTGTGCCTGTTATCGGCGCCCGCCGCCGCGACCACCTCACGGAAGCCTTGGGAGCACTATCAGTCGAACTGTCGGATGCCGATATGGCGGCGATCGAGCGCGTGATCCCCAAGGATGCCGCCGCTGGCGGCCGCTACCCCGAAGCGCAGCTGACGCATCTCGACAGCGAGCAGTAACGAGCCAAAGGGCCTGCCCGCTCCCCGGTATTCCGGGAGCGGGCAAGCGAAATCAGACGGGATTGTTCAGCGTATCGCAATCGCTGAGCTTGCCGGAATCGAAGCCCTGCTTGAACCACTTCATGCGCTGCGCCGAAGTGCCGTGGTTGAAGCTGTCGGGAACGACGTAGCCCTGGGTACGCTTCTGCAGCGTATCGTCGCCGATCTGCTGCGCGGCGTTCAAGGCCTCTTCAAGATCGCCGGCCTGCAATATGCCCTTCTGCTGCGTGAACTTGCCCCAAATGCCGGCAAAGCAATCGGCCTGCAGCTCGATCCGCACCGACATCTTGTTGGCATCCGCTTCGCTCATGTTGCGGCGGGCCTGATTGAACTTCGGCAGGATGCCGAGCAGGTCCTGAACATGGTGGCCGACCTCGTGCGCGATCACATAGGCCTGCGCGAAATCGCCGGATGCGCCGAACTGGTCCTTCATCTGCTTGAAGAAGGCCATGTCGAGATAGACCTTCTGATCGCTCGGGCAATAGAAGGGGCCGGTGGCCGCAGACGCTTGCCCGCAAGCCGAAGGGAAACTGCCGGAGAACAGCACCAGCTTCGGATCCGTATAGGTCTGGCCCATCGACTTGAAGATGCCGGTCCAGGTGTCTTCCGTATCGGCAAGAACCGTTGCGACGAACTGCTTCATCTCGTCATTGGCCAGCTGACCGCCGCTGTTGTTGTCGGAAGTGCTCTGCTGATATCCGGAACCGCCACCCTCCAGCATGCCGCTCTGCTGCAACAGGCCGATGACGTCGACGCCCATCGCCCTCAGAATCAGGAAGATCACAATCAGCACGATAATGGTGCGGAAGCTCAAGCCGCCGCCGCCAACCCCCCCGCCGGGGAACCGGAAGCCGCCACCACCGCCACCCACGGGCGATGAGCCGCGCTCGTCCTCGATATTGTCGGATTGCCGACGCCCCTTCCAATCCATGGCGCACCTCCTGGCGATGCCTAAAATCAAAGTCCCTTGAGGCATTTATATATCCAGGAAGTGTAACAAAGCCAGTTGGCTATCGACAGAAGATCAGCTTAAACGGCGACGGCGCCACATTTCTTTCGACATCAGCCACAAAAGCGCGACGCCTATGCTTGCCACGACCAGGAGCGGGGCAATTTCATCGCCCTCGAAGGCCACCTTGTCCATGATGCGGCCGGGAATGAACGTAAACGCGCCCGCGCCGACAATACCGCCGAAGTAAAGGCCTCTTACGACGCGCTTATGAGCCTCGATATTGCGCTTGCGGGCATTGACGATGGCGCCCCAGCAGCCGAACAGAACGTATATCGAAAGCAGGTGAATGGGGCTGAAGCCATAAAACATGTTGATCTGATGAATGAAGAAGCTCGACAATGCCGTAACGACCATCAGAACCAGCCATATCTTGCCGAGCAGGCGGTGCCTCGGCGTCCCCTTCGGCCTGACGAGGAGATAGGTGCCGAGCAAGGCGGCGGGAATGACGGCCGCGACATGGATTTGGATCGCGATCGGGGCATCGAGAAGCGGCTCGAGGGTCATCATCTGTATCCGGTTGAGTTTGCCGAGCCTTTCCGCGATAGTGTTGTTCTCTCAATCGAAATTGCGTGAAAGAACGGGGAATCTTCGTGGATCACATCTTTCTGCAATCCACGCTTCGTGAATTGCAGGTCATCCAGCGTTCACCGCGCTTCTGGGCGACCTTTGTCACGATCGTCCTGATCTTTGCCTTGACCGGCCCATACGGCACCCTTGATCGGCTGATGCCGGGAGCGCGGCTCGGCTACTGGCTTGCCCTACACGCCATGGCCTGGTCGATCGCGATCGTCTTCTCCGTCTCCGCCGAAATCCTGCTGCGCAGGCATATAGCGAGCATGTTCGCCCGGTTAATGATCGGATCCATCGTTGCCGCATTGCCGATTGGCTTCGGCATCACGCTCATTAATCTCGCGTTCTTCGGAACGGCGCCCAGCCTGAGCGCCAGCCTGCATCAATCGCTCGGCTCCTTACCGCTCTGCGTCCTTTTCTGTATTCTCACCTATCTGACCATGCACCGGCAGATAGTGATGGCAGCGGAGGGATCGGATGCCACGGAAGCGAAAGCTACGCCCACCGCCGCGGCAGAGAGTCGAACCGTGGCTTCTCAGCCGCCGATTCTATTGCGCTTGAAGCCAGAAAACCGGGGCGCATTGGTAAGGCTCACCGTTCGCGATCACTATACCGAAGTCGTGACTACACGCGGTCGGGAGCTCATTCTGCTGCGTTTCGGCGACGCACTCGCGGAAATTGGCAATACGGAGGGCATGCGCCTGCACCGATCCCATTGGATCGCGACGGATCATATCACCCGCCTGAAGCGCGACAACGGCAAGCTTTTCGTCATTACGCGTGACGGTACCGAGGTGCCCGTCAGCCGCTCCTATGCCGACGCTGTCCGGCATCGCTTCGGCTAATGGCGGCAAAGGTTGCAGAATTCATGTCGATTCCGCGATTTATGGGGTTCCGTTTGCAAATACATTTGCCTATAAGCCGCTTCTAGCCTGAAAATATTTGCCCATGCGCCCCGGCCGGTGATCTCCCACCCTGGCCGGTTTTTCGCGCAACGAAAAAACGGATGAGAGCCCATGCCGAAGCGTCAAGATATCAAGTCGATCCTCATTATCGGTGCAGGACCGATTGTTATCGGACAGGCTTGCGAATTCGACTATTCGGGCACGCAGGCCTGTAAGGCGCTGAAGGAGGAGGGCTACCGTGTCATCCTCGTCAATTCCAACCCGGCAACGATCATGACCGACCCGGGCCTGGCGGACGCGACCTATGTCGAGCCGATCACGCCTGAGGTCGTCGCCAAGATCATCGCCAAGGAGCGCCCGGACGCGCTGCTGCCGACCATGGGGGGCCAGACCGCGCTCAACACCGCGCTGTCCCTGAAGCGCATGGGCGTGCTCGACCGCTACAATGTCGAGATGATCGGCGCCAAGCCCGCCGCGATCGACATGGCCGAGGACCGCGCCCTCTTCCGCGAGGCCATGGCCCGCATCGGGCTGGAAACCCCGCGCTCGATGCTGGCGAACGCCACCGACATCAAGGATGCCGACCGCAAGACGCATGAGGCCGAGCGCAGCAAGCTGAAGGCGCAGCTTACCGGCGCCGAGCTCGACAAGGCGCTCGACGAGCTTGAAAACCAGTGGAACCTCGGCGAAAGCGACCGCAAGCAGCGCTACATGAGCCATGCCATGGCGATCGCCGCCCAGGCACTCGATCATGTCGGCCTGCCAGCGATCATCCGTCCCTCCTTCACGCTCGGAGGCACCGGCGGCGGCATCGCCTACAACCGCTCGGAATTCTTCGAAATCGTCGGTGGCGGCCTCGACGCTTCGCCGACCACGGAAGTTTTGGTCGAAGAATCGGTCCTTGGCTGGAAGGAGTTCGAGATGGAAGTCGTCCGCGACAAGGCGGACAACTGCATCATCATCTGCTCCATCGAAAACATCGACCCGATGGGCGTCCACACCGGCGATTCCATTACCGTCGCCCCGGCGCTGACGCTGACGGACAAAGAATACCAGATCATGCGCAACGCCTCGATTGCGGTGCTGCGCGAGATCGGCGTCGAGACCGGCGGCTCGAACGTGCAGTTCGCGGTCAATCCGAAGGACGGCCGCCTCGTCGTCATCGAAATGAACCCGCGCGTGTCGCGCTCCTCCGCGCTGGCCTCGAAGGCCACCGGCTTCCCGATCGCGAAGATCGCCGCCAAGCTCGCCATAGGCTATACGCTGGACGAGCTCGAAAACGACATCACCGGCGGTGCGACGCCAGCCTCCTTCGAACCGTCGATCGATTACGTCGTCACCAAGATCCCGCGCTTCGCCTTCGAGAAGTTCCCCGGCGCCTCTCCGGTTCTGACCACTGCGATGAAGTCTGTCGGCGAAGTCATGGCGATCGGCCGCACCTTCGCGGAATCACTGCAGAAGGCATTGCGCGGTCTCGAAACCGGCCTGACAGGCCTCGACGAAATCGAAATCCCCGGCATCGAGGAAGGCGAAGGCAGCCGCAACGCCATTCGCGCCGCCATCGGCACGCCGACGCCGGACCGTCTGCGCATGGTCGCTCAGGCGCTGCGCTCGGGGCTGAGCATCGAGGAAGTGCACGAAGGCTGCAAGATCGACCCGTGGTTCCTCGAGCAACTTAAGAATATCGTCGATATGGAGGCCCGTATCCGCGAACATGGCCTGCCGGAAGATGCGACCAACCTGCGCATGCTGAAGGCCATGGGCTTTTCCGATGCCCGCCTCGCGACGCTGACAGGCAAACGCCCGAAAGAAGTTGCCGAACTGCGCAACGGGCTGGACGTTCGCCCGGTCTTCAAGCGCATCGACACCTGTGCCGCCGAATTCGCTTCGCCGACCGCCTATATGTACTCTACCTATGAAACGCCTTTCGTCGGTGCCGCCCGCTCCGAAGCGCAGGTTTCCGACCGCAAGAAGGTCGTCATCCTCGGCGGCGGCCCGAACCGTATCGGCCAAGGCATCGAATTCGACTATTGCTGCTGCCATGCCGCCTTCGCCCTGAAGGATGCCGGCTATGAAGCGATCATGATCAACTGCAATCCAGAAACCGTTTCGACCGACTACGACACCTCGGATCGCCTCTATTTCGAGCCGCTGACGGCGGAAGACGTCATCGAAATCCTCAAGGCCGAGCAGGAAAACGGCGAGGTCGTCGGCGTCATCGTCCAGTTCGGCGGCCAGACGCCCTTGAAGCTCGCCGAAGCGCTCGAAAAGAACGGCATTCCGATCCTCGGCACGGCTCCTGATGCGATCGACCTTGCCGAAGACCGCGATCGCTTCCAGAAGCTGCTGATGAAGCTCGATCTCAACCAGCCGAACAACGGTATCGCCTATTCCGTCGAACAGGCTCGCCTCGTCGCCTCCGAAATCGGCTTCCCGCTGGTCGTGCGTCCGTCCTATGTTCTTGGCGGCCGCGCCATGCAGATCCTCCATTCGGAAGGTCAACTCCAGACCTATCTTCTCGACACGGTTCCCGAACTCGTGCCGGAAGACATCAAGCAGCGCTATCCGAACGACAAGACCGGCCAGATCAACACCCTACTTGGCAAGAATCCGCTGCTGTTCGACAGCTACCTTGCCAACGCCATCGAAGTCGACGTCGACTGCCTGTCCGACGGCACCGACGTTTACGTCGCCGGCATCATGGAGCATATCGAGGAGGCAGGCATTCACTCCGGTGACTCCGCCTGCTCGCTGCCGCCGCGCACGCTCTCGCCTGCTATGATCGATGAGCTCGAGCGCCAGGCGAAGGCGATGGCCAAGGCGCTGAACGTCGGCGGCCTGATGAACGTTCAGTTCGCCATTAAGGACGGCACGGTCTACGTGCTGGAAGTCAATCCGCGTGCCTCGCGTACCGTGCCCTTCGTCGCCAAGACCATCGGTGCGCCGATCGCCAAGATCGCCGCCCGCGTCATGGCCGGCGAAAAGCTCGACGCAACGTTTGCCGCCTACGGCGAAAAGCCGGATCCGCGCAAGCTGAAGCACATTGCGGTCAAGGAAGCCGTCTTCCCCTTCGCGCGCTTCCCCGGCGTCGACATTCTCCTCGGGCCGGAAATGCGCTCGACGGGCGAAGTCATCGGCCTCGACACCGATTTCGCGCTGGCCTTCGCCAAGTCGCAGCTCGGCGCCGGCGTCGAATTGCCGCGTGACGGGACGGTGTTCGTCTCAGTTCGCGACGACGACAAGCCTCGCGTGTTGCCAGCCATCCGCATGTTGACGGAACTCGGCTTCAAGGTGCTCGCGACCGGCGGAACCCAGCGGTTTCTCGCCGAAAATGGCATCGAAGCGACGAAGATCAACAAGGTGCTGGAGGGCCGTCCGCATATCGAGGATGCCATCCGCAACCGCCAGGTCCAGCTCGTCATCAACACGACCGACAGCAACAAGGCGATCTCGGACTCGAAGTCGCTTCGCCGCGCGACACTGATGCAGAAGGTGCCCTATTACACCACCATGGCCGGCGCCGAAGCCGCTGCCATGGCGATCAAGGCACTGAAGGCCGGAAACCTCGAAGTCCAGCCGCTGCAGAGCTATTTCTGATGGATGTGATTCGGCCGTGACGGGTGTGAAACAGGATAGCCGGCTCACATTTTGGCACGGCCCGTCGGGCGGCCGAACGGGCAAGGAGCTTCAACAGGAGCCTTTCCTTAAGTCTTCGAATTTTCTGGCAATCGTCCGCCGCAATCTGCTATAGATGACAAAATAATGGCTCTGAATGGTTCCGAAGTACCGCTTCGGGACCTGTTTTCTTTTGTGTCTGCAGCAGAGCAACACAGGGAGTGAAGGACAAAAAAATGGTTGAAAAGGTACCGATGACACAGAACGGGTTCGTCAAGCTGCAGGAAGAGCTGCGCTGGCGTCAGCAGGAAGAGCGCCCGCGGATCATCGAGGCAATTGCGGAAGCACGCGCCCATGGCGATCTCTCCGAAAACGCCGAGTACCATGCAGCCAAGGAGGCCCAGAGCCACAACGAAGGCCGCATCGCTGAACTCGAAGACCTGACGGCACGCGCCGAAGTCATCGATCTCACCAAAATGTCCGGCTCGAAGATCAAGTTCGGCGCCAAGGTGAAGCTCATCGACGAGGACACCGAGGAAGAAAAGATCTATCAGATCGTCGGCGATCAGGAAGCCGACGTGAAGGCCGGCCGCATTTCCATCTCTTCTCCGATCGCCCGCGCGCTGATCGGCAAGGAAGTCGGCGATTCCATCGAGGTCAACGCGCCCGGCGGCGCCAAGGGCTACGAAATCCTCTCCGTCACCTGGGGCTGATCGCCCGTGCGCGATCGCGAATCAGCGCATGCCAGCGATCTCAGCGAGATCGAAATCATCGCAACGAATTTCAAACGCCGGCTTTCCGGCGTTACCTCGACGATCGTGCAGCTGATCCCCAAACAGGTCGAGCTTGGCTATCATATCGCCACGCTCGGCCCCGGCCTGCCGGAAGATCTGCCCAAGCTTGGCTGGCTCCGGCTTCCCGGCTTATGGAGCAGGCCGCGCCGCTGCCGCGTGCGCGTCTGGCATGCCCGCCGCAACAACGAAATGCTGGTGGGCATGCTGCTGCGCTCCGTGTTGCGCATGCCTCTGAAGCTGGTCTTCACCTCGGCGGCCCAGCGCCGCCACACCGGCTATACGCGCTGGCTCATCCGCCGCATGGATGCCGTGATCGCCACCAGCACCCGCTCCGGCAGCTTCCTCGAGGTGCCGCACACCGTCATCCAGCACGGCGTCGATCTCAACCGCTTTCATCCGCCGGAAAGACCCGACGACCGCATGGCGGCAACCGGCCTGCCCGGCACCTATCTGATCGGCTGCTTCGGCCGCGTCCGCCATCAGAAGGGCACCGATCTTTTCGTCAAGGCGATGATCGAGCTGCTGCCGCGCCATCCGGACTGGACGGCCGTGGTCTGCGGCCGCGTGACGGCCGAGCATCGCGGTTTCGGGGATGAGCTGGAGAAAATGGTGGCCGAGGCCGGCCTCTCCGATCGCATCCGCTTTCTGGGCGAAGTCGACGATATCAAGCCCTGGTATCGCCGCGCCACTCTTTATGTCGCCCCGTCCCGCAACGAAGGCTTCGGCCTGACGCCACTGGAAGCCATGGCTTCCCGCACGGCCGTCGTCGCCTCCGATGCCGGCGCCTATGCCGAGATGATCGTCCCGGGCGAGACCGGCGCCGTCGTGCCTGCCGGCGATGGTGAATCTCTGACCAGAGCGATCGCCTTTTATCTGGCCGATCCGGAGGAAACGCTTCGCCAGGGTGAGAATGCCGTACGCCATGTGCGCAGCGAATTCGCACTGGAAAAGGAAGCAACCGCCATCGGCGAGGTCTATAAGCGGCTGCTCATCGCCAATAAATAAGGCATGCCCCGCAAAGGTGCGCAGGGATTTTGCGATAATGACATGCGAAAAATCAAGAGCTTAAAGCACACGGAACGAATCTGTAGGCGGTCGATCAGCGACCAAGGTCAATATGGTGGCGCTCGATGAAATCGATCATCGAACGATCCTCCACCACATCTTCCTCGATGCTTTTGACGACCGACAGGACCTTGTCCCGATATTTCGCCGCGCTGCTGTCGTAAGCCCATCCTCGCGCGAGCTTCTCCGTCAGTTCCTGCCAGGATTTCGTATAATAATGGTTGAGCTGCAGAAACCGGTTTGAATAGAATTCCGGAGATTTTCGCGCGCGCCGCGTGAAACGCTTGCCGGCGTCATTGGCCGTCAGATCGCCATAAGCACGCGTCTGGAATTGATGCACGCTGACCTCAGTCACCTCGCATGGATCGACGATACATTTGAAATTGCTGACATTTTCCTTTGATGTCATCGGATCGGCGCCGCGCATCGTATAATTCAGTGTCAAAGGTCCGTCCGGCGGCGTCTCATGGCCGCTGGTGGCAAACATGTGCCATGGCAACGAGACATTCGGAAAATCGCCGACTGCCTCCAGTGCCCGCTCGACGGTCGCCGCGTCCTTCGGCAGAAGAAATTCGTCGACATCGATGAATGCCATCCAGCGATAGTCGCCACCAAAATTCAGGATGGCATGCGCAAAGGTGATGACCTGGCCGTTCAGCACGGTCGATGTCGCCGTATCGCGCATTCGCCCGGCCCAGGGGATGATCGTCAGCATATCCTCATTCAGGAGATTGCGAAGAAGAGTACAGGTATCGTCGCTGGAACCGTTGTCATAGATATAGAAGTGACGAATACCGACCGCCCGGTGGAATCGTACCCATTCCTCGATATAGCGCGCCTCGTTCTTGACGCAGGCAGCGATGGCGATGCCATGGCGCCCTGCCCTCGCCTCGGGCGGATCGATGGTCAGCTTCTTGGCATCGGACGCTTTGGGTTTCAGCCAGCGCATGAGCTTCATTCCAGCAACCTTGTTTTCAATCTACGCGTGGGCTCCGTCATCTTCGGCAAGCGTCACGCCTTCGATTTCATGGCGAACCTGTCGTTGTAACCGAAGTCATATTTCAGGAGTGCCGAAATGGGAGAATAGTTGACGAAAGAGACGCCACGCTCGGTGGCGATCTGCCGTGCAAGCACGAGATGCTCGATGATACGGCTTTCAGCCCGCGCAATGCCCGAAAAAGCCATATCGCCGACTGTCTCATAAAAGCGCGGCTCACCGGCATTGGAAATATCGATCCCCATAAAGCCGACCTGATGCTGTGCGCAATACAGAGCGAATTGCAGAGCGGATACCGCGACCGATCCGCCTAGAAAAACGCCGCGATCCGGCGAGAGTGAAAAGCCTGCCGAGCCCTCGGCATCCAGCTGCACATATTGCAGCTTCCTGAGATCGTCGAGCGAGCGGCGACGGGCGCCATAGGGTTTGCGGATATCGTCGATCAGGATGATGGTCTTGTCCGCCAGCCAGCTCTTGTCGATCTCGCAAAGCGCGCGCAGCACCGCGACGGAAAACAGACAAAGCGAACCTGGAGCGACCTTCTTGCGCAATAGGTCGATGTGTCGCCAGACGAAACGCTCATCCTCGACCGCAATCGCCAATGGCTCGCCGATCGGGTCGCCGGTCAGCCCGATAGCGCCGTTCAAAAGAATAGCGCTTTTGGCTTCCAGGCCGCTCAGGTCGCAGCCGCGAATGGATGGCCCGGAGCCGACAATATAGATTGCATCGCCACAGCGTTCGCGCAGCCGATCCATGCCGGCAAGGCTCGCGACTTTCGCTCCGCGGTAATGCACCTCGCTGATGCTTTGGCTGCGGACGATGCTGAGCCCTGGAAACCAATCCTGCACATGCGCCAGCGAACCGCCCAGGAAAAGGCGCACGCCGGACTTGATCAGCGACCGGTGCCAGGGGCGATCCGCCATCCGCCTAGAGCTCCACCAGACCGAGCTTCTTGACCTGCCTGATCGTCAGCATGGTGCGCACGGTATCGACATGTTCGTTCGCCGTCAGGACTTCGATGACGAAATCCTGGAAGCGGGTGAGGTTTTCGGCAACGCAGTGCAGAAGGAAATCGCTGTCGCCGGAAACCATCCACGCCTGCCGCACCAGCGGCCAGGCCGCCGTCGCATTGGCGAAAGCCTTGAGATTGGCCTCCGACTGATGCTTGAGGCCGACCATGCAGAAGGCCACGAGATCGAAGCCCAGTTTCGGGCTGTTCAGCATCGCGTGATAGCCTTCGATGACGCCGGCTTCTTCCAGCTTGCGCACCCGGCGCAGGCATGGTGGCGCGGAAATGCCGACACGGTCTGCCAACTCGACATTGGTCATCCGTCCGTCTCGCTGCAGTTCCCGCAGAATCTTGATATCGATGGCATCGAGTTCAGCGCGAAGCACTTTTATTGCCTTTCTTTAATTCCCCTTCGCCAGCTTCTATATAAGGCAGTAAAATACGCAAGAAAGTTTCTCTTGCGTAACCGATTCTTACACTAAGCCGATTTGCTCTGTGTGTAATGCAAGGCTGCCCTTGAATAAATGCATAAGGCAATCATAAATGAAGCGGCGGACCGTGAAATCGCCTGCTTTGGACGTTTGAAGCCGCGATTTCCCATCGCTGAAATTGAAAGGACTGACTATGCCTGCCCGCCACACGAAGGTGCTCATCATCGGCTCCGGCCCCGCCGGCTATACCGCCGCGGTTTACGCTGCGCGCGCGATGCTGCAGCCGGTTCTGATTGCCGGTCTGGAACAAGGCGGCCAGTTGATGATCACCACGGATGTCGAAAACTATCCGGGCTTTGCCGATCCGATCCAGGGTCCGTGGCTGATGGAACAGATGCTGTTGCAGGCCCAGCATGTCGGCGCCGAGATCGTCAATGATCTCGTAACCGAGGTCGATACCAGCCAGCGTCCCTTCGTCGCCCGCACCGATAGCGGCCAGGTCTGGACCGCCGACACCCTCGTCATAGCCACCGGCGCCAAGGCGAAGTGGCTGGGAATCGAAAGCGAACAGCATTTCCAGGGCTTCGGCGTTTCCGCTTGCGCGACCTGCGACGGCTTCTTCTATCGCAACAAGGACGTGATCGTGGTCGGCGGTGGCAACAGCGCCGTCGAGGAAGCGCTCTATCTCTCCAACATCGCCAAATCGGTGACGGTCGTGCATCGCCGCGATTCCTTCCGTGCGGAAAAGATCCTGCAGGAGCGCCTTTTCGCCAAGGCGAACGTCAAGGTTCTCTGGAATACCGAGGTTGCCGAAATCACCGGCACGCCGGCCAAGCCGCCGATGCCACCATCCGTCACGGGCGCACGCCTGCGCGATCTTCGCTCCGGCGCGATCGCCGAAACGCCGATCGACGGCGTCTTTGTCGCCATCGGCCATGCGCCGGCGACCGAACTCTTCAAGGGCAAATTGAAGCTCAAGGATAATGGCTATCTCTGGACCGCACCGGATTCGACCGCGACAAGCGTCGAGGGCATCTATGCCGCCGGTGATGTGACCGACGATACGTTCCGACAGGCGATCACGGCAGCGGGGATGGGCTGCATGGCGGCGCTTGAGGCGGAACGCTACTTGACCGGGCACATGCCCGTCGCCGTGGCTGCGGAGTGATGCAGCCGATGAGGGGAAACGGCATGCCATTGGATTGGGACAAGCTGCGTATCTTTCACGCGGCTGCCGAAGCGGGTTCGTTCACGCATGCGGCCGACAAGTTGCATCTGTCCCAGTCCGCCATCAGCCGACAGGTCAGCGCGCTCGAGCAGGACGTCGGCATCAAGCTTTTCCACCGCCATGCGCGCGGCCTCATCCTGACCGAACAGGGTGAGTTGCTGTATCGCACGGCTCACGACGTTCTCTTGAAGCTAGAGACGGTCAAGATGCAATTGACCGAGACGACCGACAAGCCGAGCGGCAAGCTGCGCGTGACGACGACCGTCGGCCTCGGCCAGGGCTGGCTTACCGACAAGATCCAGGAATTCTTGCAGCTTTATCCCGACATGTCGATCCAGCTCATCCTCGACAATGAGGAGCTTGACGTGAACATGCGCCATGCGGATTGCGCCATCCGGCTGCGCCAGCCGCAGCAATCGGATTTGATCCAGCGCAAGCTCTTCACCGTCCACATGCATGTCTATGCAGCCCCCTCCTACATCAACCGCTACGGCGAGCCGCAGTCGGTGGAGGCCCTGGACGAGCATCGCATCATCAGCTTCGGTGAACCCGCGCCGAACTACCTGCTCGACGTCAACTGGCTGGAGATCGCCGGCCGGTCGTCCGATAACAAGCGCGTGGCGCATCTGCAGATCAACAGCCAGACATCGATCAAGCGCGCATGCCTGCTCGGCATCGGTATCGCCGTTCTGCCTGATTATATCGTCGGTCGCGATCCGGGGCTGATTCAGCTCGCGATCAATGCGGACGTACCATCCTTCGACACATATTTCTGCTACCCGGACGAGATGAAAAACGCGGCTAAGCTCAAGGTTTTTCGTGATTTTATCGTGTCCAAGGCTCGCAACTGGAATTTCTAGTGAAGGTAAGTCACTGATAACGAACTCTTTTTATGACTAATATATCAGCTGCGCGTATGATGCATAGCTGATATGCACAAAATAGAGTTGAAGCCTGCCCATTTAACTACCATATCGCACATAGCTGATGCACACGGTGGCTTTTCCTCCCAGTTCCACCGCATTGGCTGTTCCCCTCTGGAGGTTTTTGACCTTCATACCTATAGGGCCCTGGTTTACTCCGGTGGCCCTTTTTTTTGCCTTTTTGATCCTGCCGTTGCAAATGCATAACTGCCATGCACAAAAAAGCATTGCGCACTGCACAAATTAGCATCATAACGCACGTAGCTGATGCACATGGTGGCTTTTCCTCCCAGTTCCACCGCATTGGCTGTTCCCCTCTGGAGGTTTTGACCTTCACACCTATAAGGGCCCTGGTTTACTCCGGTGGCCCTCTTTTTTTGCCCAATTTCTAAGCACCGCGCCCGCAGCCCCGTCAAAAAATAATATCCGGTGCGACCCTTGATATATCGAAATCCGTCGATACATGAATCGAGATTATTCGATATTGCTTGGTGAACACCATGGACAAGAACGAAATATTGAAGGCCTTGGCCAATCCGGCCAGGCTCGAAATCCTCAACCACCTCAAAGATCCAGAGACCCATTTTCCAACCCAGGAACACCCGCTGGAGCTTGGTGTCTGCGCCAGCCAGTTCGAGCGCTGCGGCCTCTCGCAATCGACCGTCTCGGCTCATCTCGGCACGCTCCACCGCGCCGACCTGGTGACGACGCGGCGCCTCGGCCAATGGATTTTCTACAAGCGCAACGAAGAAACCATCGCCGAATTCCTCGAAGCCATGCGGAAGGAACTCTGAACATGCCTCTTGCGCTCCTCGTTCTCGCGCTCAGCTCCTTTGCCATCGGCACGACCGAATTTGTCATCATGGGGCTGCTGCCGGAAGTGGCCTCGGATCTTGCCGTTACCATTCCGCAAGCGGGTTGGCTCGTCACCGGCTATGCGCTGGCCGTCGCCGTCGGCGCGCCGATCATGGCTGTCTCGACGGCCCATTTGCGCCGGCGATCGGCGCTGATCATGCTGATGGGCTTCTTCATTCTCGGCAACCTTCTCTGCGCCGTCGCCCCGAACTATTGGGTCCTGATGATCGCCCGCATCGTCACCGCGCTTTGCCACGGCGCCTTCTTCGGTATAGGTTCGGTGGTCGCTGCCAGCCTGGTACCGGAAAACCGCAAGGCCCGCGCCGTCGCCCTGATGTTCACAGGCCTGACGCTCGCCAACGTGCTCGGCGTTCCCCTCGGCACCGCGTTCGGCCAGGCCTTCGGCTGGCGCGCGCCGTTCTGGATCGTCACGCTGCTCGGCGTCGCCTCGATCGCCGGACTTGTCGCCGTACTGCCGAAGGATGAAGCGGCTCGTGAGGGTAGCCTCGGCCGCGAGATCGCGGCATTGCGTGGCCTCGGTCTCTGGCTGGCGCTGCTGACGACCGTTTTCTTCTCGGCCGCCATGTTCGCCCTTTTCACCTACATCGCCCCGATGCTGCGCGACGTCACCGGCGTCTCGCCCGAAACCGTAACCTGGACGCTGCTCTCGATCGGCGTCGGCCTGACGATCGGCAATCTGATCGGCGGCAAGCTGGCGGACTGGCGCCTTGGCACCACGCTTGCCGGTGTCTTCCTGGCGATCGCCGCGACATCGGCGATCTTCAGCATGACCATCCACTCCCTCGTCGGCGCCGAGATCACGCTCTTCCTGTGGGCCGCGGCGGCTTTCGCCGCCGTGCCGGCATTGCAGATCAATGTCGTCAACTTCGGCAAGGACGCCCCGAACCTCGTATCGACCATTAACATCGGCGCCTTTAACACCGGCAACGCACTCGGCGCCTGGGTCGGCGGGATGCTCATCGACGAGGGTTTTTCGCTTTCGCAAGTACCGCTGGCCGGCTCGGCCATGGCAATCCTCGGTTTCCTTACCGTCCTGCTGACA
This sequence comes from Rhizobium sp. P28RR-XV, assembly GCF_012641385.1. Lineage (NCBI taxonomy): Bacteria > Pseudomonadati > Pseudomonadota > Alphaproteobacteria > Hyphomicrobiales > Rhizobiaceae > Rhizobium > Rhizobium sp. P28RR-XV. The sequence goes on along the minus strand of NZ_JABAIG010000012.1, from coordinate 68,646 downwards.
TTCGCAGCCCTACGTCCCAGGGAAGAGGCGCTCGCCTCCTCCTGATCCCTTCCTCCTCTCCATCCTCCCCCTCATAGAAAGGATTACCCATGACCAAATTGTTCGAACCAACGAAGCTTGGCGACATCTCCATCGCCAACGGCATCGTCATGGCGCCTCTGACGCGCAATCGCTCGCCGAATGCCGTGCCGAACGAGCTGAACGTCAAATATTATGCCCAGCGCGCCACCGCTGGCCTGATCATCACCGAAGCAACGGCGATTACCCATCAGGGTCAGGGCTATGCCAACGTTCCCGGCCTCTATAGCAAGGAAGCGCTCGACGGCTGGAAGAAAGTGACGGATGCCGTGCATGCCAATGGCGGCAAGATCGTCGTGCAGATGTGGCATGTCGGCCGTATCTCCCACACGACTTTGCAGCCGGACGGCGGCAAGCCGGTCTCCTCTACCTCCAGGCGCGCTGAAAATTCGAAGACCTATCTGGTCAACAGCGACGGCACCGGCGGCTTTGCAGACGTTTCCGAACCGCGTGCGCTCGAAACCTCGGAAATCCCCGGCATCGTTGAAGATTATCGCAAGGCCGCCCGCGCCGCGATCGATGCCGGTTTCGACGGTGTCGAGATCCATGGCGCCAACGGCTATCTGATCGACCAGTTCCTGCGCGGCGACGTCAACGACCGCACCGACCAGTATGGCGGCTCGATCGAGAACCGCGCCCGCTTCCTGTTCGAAGTGGTCGATGCCGTCACCAAGGAAGTCGGTGCGGGCCGCACGGCAATCCGTATTTCGCCGGTCACGCCATCGGGCGATGCCAGCGATCCGGCCCCGCAGCAGCTCTTCACCTATGTCGTTGAGGGCCTGGCGAAGTACGGCCTCGCCTACATCCATGTCGTCGAAGGCCAGACCGGCGGCAAGCGCGACTTCCTGCCCTTCGATTACGATGCTCTGCATGCAGCCTATAAGGCCGCAGGCGGCAAGGCCGGCTGGATGGTCAACAATGCCTATACCCGCGAGATGGCTATCGAAGCCGTCGATAGCGGCAAGGCCGATGTCGTCGCCTTTGGCAAGCCGTTCATCTCCAACCCGGATCTCGTTCGGCGCCTGAAGCAAAATGCGCCGCTGGCGCAATGGGACCAGGCAACGCTCTATGGCGGCGGCGCCAAGGGTTACGACGACTATCCGGCTCTGGACGAGGCGGCTTGAAGCGGCCTCTGAAGGCTCCTCATATCAACAGAGCACCCTCGCAACGGATGTTGCGAGGGTGTTTCATTATCTGAGCTTTGAAATGGACCGAAATAGCCGGATTAAGCAGGGTATTGCGCCTGAAAACGGCGCTCATGTGCCCTGCAGGCAACCGATGGACGCCAGGCTTGCCTGGACAGCCGCATCGATCGGCGTATGCGGTTCTTCGCCGAGCGCGGCCAGCAGCTTGTCGTTGCGCATCTGCAGCGGCACGTCCCAGAGATAGCTCATTTCGCGCAGCTCCCGCATGAATGGGACGAACGGAGCCGCCAGCGGCACGATCCACCAGGGAAATGCCTTTACCTTCACCTTGCTGCCGAGCGCACGCTGTACGGCATCCACCATCTGTGTACCGTCCCCGTCCCAATGTCCCCGCATATGATAGACGGCGAAGACCGGCAGCTCGTCGCCCTTCTCGATCAGCCGGATCATGGTCTCGGCGACATCAGGCAGATAGGCCCATTGATGACCGACACCGCGTTTGCCCGGGTAGGTCATCGAGCTGATCGGCTTGCCCGGTGTCACCATCGCCTGCGAGAACCAGCTGTTGGCTCGCGCTCCGCCGAAGAAATCACCGGCCCGGACGATGATGACCGGGGTGCCGTCCTGCTCCGCGGCCGCTCTCAACCGCCGCTCCATCTGAACGCGAATGGCACCCTTGCGGGTCTTCGGCCGCTGCGCGCTATCCTCGCTGACATCAGGGAAGACATCGGGACCGAAATTATAGACGGTCCCCGGCAGCACGATCCGCGCGCCGACTGCCTTGGCCGCTGCAATGGTATTATCCAGCATCGGCAGGACGACCTTGCCCCAATTGCGGTAACCGGGCGGGTTGACCGCATGCACGATGACAACGGCGCCCTGCGCAGCCTTCAGGACATCTTCGGCCTGCATCGCGTCGCCCTGAATCCAGTCGAACTCCGGCTGGCGGCGGGATGCCTCGGCTGCATTGCGGTTCAGCGCCCGAATGCGCCAGCCACGCGCGGCGAGCCCCTCAGAGACGGCGCCGCCAATGCCGCCGGTGGCGCCGAGTATCAAGGCTGTCCTGGTATTTTCTCTCTGGTTGTTCATGGTCATCTCCATCGGTTTCGATGGGCTGACTATGCTTCTAGTTACCGATAAACGAAATTGCCGAAAAATCTGCAGATGATATACATAAATGTATGACGCCATTATCTGAGCCAAGCTGGGATTTCTATCGCACCTTTCTCGCCGTGCTGGAGCATGGCTCACTGTCGGCTGCCGCGCGCGAACTCGGCCTGACGCAGCCGACGGTCGGCCGTCATGTCGACGCGCTGGAACAATGGGTCGGAGCGGAATTGTTCACGCGGTCACAGCAGGGTCTGCTGCCGACCGACGCCGCCCTCGTTCTGAAGCCTTATGCAGAGACTTTGGCGAGCACGACCTCAGCTCTGTTGCGGGCAGCGTCCGGCTCGAAGGACAAGATCAGCGGCACGGTGCGGATCAGTGCGAGCGAGGTCATCGGCGCGGAAGTCCTGCCACCGATCCTTGCCAAGCTGCAGGCACGATACTCCGATCTGATCGTGGAGCTTTCGGCCTCCGATACGGTGGAAGATCTGCTGCAGCGCGAGGCCGATATCGCCGTGCGCATGGTCGCGCCGGCGCAAGGAGCATTGCTCGCGCGGCATATCGGCATCATCTCACTCGGTCTCTTCGCTCACCGCAGCTATATCGAGCGGCACGGCAAACCGACAACGATCGAAGAATTGCATCAGCACAGACTCATCGGCTTCGATCGCCAGACTGCCTATATACGCATGATGCAGAAGCGTTATCCGATGCTCGAAGGCGCCACCTTCAGTTTTCGCTCCGATCACAGTATCGCGCTTCACAATGCGCTGCGTGCCGGCATCGGCATTGGCTTCCTTCAAATCCCCTTGGCAAGCCGCGATCCAAACCTCGTGCAGCTGTTACCCAAGATCGAGGTGCAGATCGACACCTGGATCGTCATGCACGAAAACCTGAAAACATCGCCACGCTGCCGCGTGACATTCGACGCGCTGGTGACGGGTTTGCTTGATTACATCAAGGAAAACAGCGCGGAGAACGGATCTTGACCATGGGAACAGCGGTGGAGTTAGTGCCATACGACCGACGATGGCCGGAAGACTACGAACGCATTCGCGAAAAGCTCGAACAATTGTTGGCGCCCCACGTCGTGACGATCGAGCATATCGGCAGCACATCCATTCCCGGCCTCGCGGCAAAACCGCTTATCGATATCGACATTACCCTGCGTGGATCCGCCGACATTCCTGCCGCGACGCGGATTCTTCTGGACCAAGGCTACGAACCGCGCGGCAACCGCTATGACGATGAAGTCTGGGCATTCATGCGGCGCGACGGCAGGCCGCCAGAGCGCGTGTATCTTTGCCCGCCGAACAACCGGACACATGAACGCAGGATGATCTTTCGGGATTATCTTCGGACGCACCCGGCGGAAGCGGCGGCCTATGCGAAACTAAAGCTGGAACTCGCCCAAACCCACCGGCACGATGGTGACCGCTATACCGCCGAGAAGCGTCACTTCGTCGACGCGATCATCGAAAAAGCAGTCGGCCAACGGCAGGCTAGCGCAATTTCAGGAAAAGTGCGCAGCCTTTTTCCGTCCGGAATTATGAGAAAACACTAAGATGGAGCGGTTTAGAGATTCCGTGAAAACTGAACCGCGCTAGGCACCAGGCGCCGTATCGACCGGCGGAAAATGCCTCTGGCCGTCGAGAACCTCCGTTTCCGGACGGTCCCCGCCATCGGCATATTCCTCATGCCACTTGCCGCTCTCATCCTGCCAGCTGATTTCAGCCGAGTCGCCCCCGATCTGCTGTTCAGCCGCAACGATCCGCGCGGCCTCCACAGCTTCGGAATGCGTCGGAAACGCCTCCGAATAAACATCGCGGAAGCGATAAGCCCAACCACCGTCATGCGGCACGATTTCGTAAACGACCTTGACCATTCAAACCCTCCTTCTCATCTGCCAAGACCTTTGAAGCCGGACGTTGCCGGCGGGATCGCGTGCATCTGAGACGGGTTTCGAGGATGCCGCGGCATTTTGGATGGGCAGACCTATCCGCGCAGTATTCCATTAAACTGCGTTAACTGCAAATTTCGGCCCGGCCTGGCTGCTTGATGTGCGAAATCATTGCTTTAGAGTACAACCGTGAATCGGCGCAGAGGTTGGGGCAAAGGTTGGGAAAGTGATCACAGCAAAGTGGTTCAAGCAGGAAAAATTCCTGTTGGTCGCATTGGCAATTGCCGTCATTGCCTATGTTGGCGAGCATTCCGTGCTCGAAGTGGGACAAACTGCCTCGATGATCGCAGCAGCGGCATTGATCGCAACGATTGTGCTGGCCTCCATGCGTGTCGCGCATCATGCCGAGACCCTCGCCGTCAAGGTCGGCGACCCCTACGGCACGATGATCCTGACCTTGTCGGCCGTCGCTGTCGAAGTCATCATCCTTGCCATCATGATGAGCGGGGAAAGCTCGCCGACGCTGGTGCGCGACACGATCTATGCCGCTGTCATGCTCGATATCAACGGTATCCTCGGCCTCGCCGCCCTTCTCGGTGGCCTCAAACATGGCGAGCAGCCCTACAATGACGATTCCAGCAAGACCTATGGCGTGATGATCCTGACGGCCATGGGAATTTCGATGATCGTGCCGGAATTCATTCCGGATGCGAAATGGCATTATTATTCCGCCTTCACCATCGTTGCGATGGTCGCGCTCTATGCGCTGTTCCTGCGCATGCAGGTCGGCAAGCACAGCTATTTCTTCAGCTATAGCTATCCGCGCACGGAGAAGAAGCACACCGCCTCGGAAGAAGATCACGATGAAGAGTCCACCACCACCTCCATCGTCACCATCCTGATCGGCGTCGTGCTGATCGGCTTGCTGGCGGAATTCATGTCGGCCTTCATGGATACCGGCCTCAAGGGCACGGGGGCGCCGCCCGCCATCGCGGCTATCGTCGTCGCGGCAATCTCGGCGGCCCCGGAAATCCTGACGGCATTGCGGGCAGCCTTGCGCAACCGCATGCAGGCGACGGTCAATATCGCCATGGGTGCCTCGCTATCGACCGTCATCTTGACGGTGCCCGTCATGGAGGCGATTGCGCTCTATACCGGTCAGCCCTTTATCATGGCCATGTCGCCGGTGCAGACCGTCATGGTGATGATCACGCTGATCGCGGCCGCCATCAATCTCAACGACGGCGAAACCAACGCCATCGAAGGCATGACCCATTTCATTCTCTTCGCAACCTTCATCATGCTGACCGCACTTGGTCTTTGATTCCGATTTCAACGGCTTGCGCCGATCGGCGGACTCAAATTGCGAAGCGCTTGAAGCAGTTCATGAGCCCGAAACCATCAAGCTGAACGCAAAAGCCCGCCATCTCTGGCGGGCTTTTCATCTGGTTTGTCTTCAACGTTACTTGCAGGCTGCGCAGAAGCGCTGAATGCGGCGGCAAGCTTCTTCGAGCAGCTCCTCCGAGGTCGCATAGGAGATGCGGAAGTTCGGGCCGAGGCCGAAGGCCGAACCGTGCACGACGGCCACGCCTTCCGATTCCAGCAGCTCGGACACGAAGTCCTCATCCGTCTCGATGACCTTGCCGGTCGGAGCCGTCTTGCCGATCAGGCCGGCGCAGGACGGGTAGACGTAGAAAGCACCTTCCGGAACCGGGCAGGAAATGCCCTTCGCCTGGTTTAGCATCGATACAACGAGATCGCGACGGCCTTCGAAGATCTTCTTGTTGCGGGGAATGAAGTCCTGCGTGCCATTCAGCGCCTCGACGGCGGCCCACTGGGCGATGGAGGTCGCGCCGGAGGTCTGTTGGCCCTGGATCATGTCCATCGCCTTGATGAGCTGCAGCGGGCCGGCAGCATAGCCGATACGCCAGCCGGTCATGGCATAGGCCTTCGAGACCCCGTTCATCGTCAGCGTACGGTCATAGAGGCTCGGCTCGACTTCGACCGGCGTGGCGAATTTGAAATCGCCATAGGTCAGGTGCTCGTACATGTCGTCGGTCAGGACCCAGACATGCGGATGCTTGACCAGAACGTCCGTCAGCGCCTTCAGTTCGGCATGCGAATAGGCGGCGCCCGACGGATTGGACGGCGAGTTGAACATGAACCACTTGGTCTTCGGCGTGATCGCAGCTTCCAGATCGGCCGGCTGCAGCTTGAAGCTGTTGGCCTGCGTCGTTGCGACGAAAACCGGCGTGCCGCCGCAAAGCGCCACCATTTCCGGATAGGAAACCCAATAGGGCGTCGGGATGATGACTTCGTCGCCGGGGTTCAGCGTCGCCATGAAAGCGTTGAACAGGATCTGCTTGCCGCCGGTGCCGACGATCGTCTGCTCCCAGGTATAGTCGAGATTGTTCTCGCGCTTGAACTTGGCGGCGATCGCCTTGCGCAGTTCCGGGATGCCGGCGACCGGCGTGTACTTCGTCTCGCCGCGATTGATCGCGTCGATGGCGGCCGTCTTGATATTATCGGGCGTATCGAAATCCGGCTCACCGGCGCCGAGACCGATCACGTCGCGTCCTTTTGCTTTCAGCTCGCGCGCTTTCTGGGAAACGGCGATGGTGGCAGAAGGCTTTACACGGGAAAGAGCGTCGGCAAGAAAGGCCATGGTGATCGGTCCTATTCGGTTGAAAATGGCAGAAAGCCTGCGGACCAGTTTTCTGCGCTAAGCTCTATGTCGAATATGGGCGGACGTTTCAAGCGCAAAGGCGTCACAGTGGCTTTATTTCCTGGCTTCCCGCGCCAAACGTGCGAGCTCTTCCTATCCGCCTGGAAGCCTGCAATACGGGACCACGCGCCTCTTCTGTCCGAACCAGATCGACAAACCGCCGAACACCGGCGATCCGTCCGAACTTGAATCAATACATGAGGCACTTGAATCAGGTTCAGAAGAACAGAGAAATTTCCAATAAAGAACAAATACCTCCCCGACATCAGCCCCTCGCGAAAAGGGTCGGTTGCCGCAAGTATCCGAAACAGCCCTCGCCTGCCGGCAGGATCGAGAGAACTGAGGGACTTGCCATCCGAAGATGCAGGAACACAAAGACGTTATCGGTTCAACCGCTGCCTTGAATGCTAAGTGAACGGCCCCACCTTGCGAAAACGAGGATATTGGGGAGTTGGAACGAATGCGCCCTGATGGAGTGGGATTTGGCAGAGTCGGAGTTTCGATCGTTTTGATGGCCAGCGCCGTGCTCTCGGCCACGGCCACGCTCGCCGAACCATCACAAACCATCAAGACCCAAGAAGTAACCGTCAAGGTCGAAACGATAGCGGCGGGGCTCGAACATCCCTGGGCGGTCGAAGTCCTGCCGGACGGAGCCTATCTCGTTACGGAACGCCCGGGTCGCATGCGGCTTGTTCGCGACGGCAAGATCTCCGCTCCGATCTCTGGCGTCCCTGAAGCCTATGCGCACGGCCAGGGCGGCCTGCTTGACGTGGCGCTCGATCCGAAATTCGCCAGCAACCGCACGCTCTATTTCACCGCCTCGGTGGCGGGCAACGGTGGAAGCGGCACGGCCGTCTTTCGTGCCCGATTGTCGCAGGACGGAAAACAGCTGACCGACGTGAAACGCATCTTCCTGATGAACAAGCTGTCGCGCGGCGATCTTCAGTATGGCTCGCGCATCGCGATCGCCCGGGACGGCAGCCTTTTCGTCAGCCTCGGCGATCGCCGCCAGCAGGATCGCGCCCAGGATTTTCAGGACGACGCGGGTTCCATCATCCATATCGAGAACGACGGAAGCGTCCCGGCCGATAATCCGTTCAAGGACGGCAAGCGTGCCCTGCCGGAAATCTGGTCGAAAGGCCATCGCAATCCGCAGGGCATCACCTTCGACAGCGAGACGAACAAGCTCTACACGGCAGAACACGGCGCCAGAGGCGGCGATGAGATCAATACGCCCGAAGCCGGCAGGAACTACGGCTGGCCCATCATCTCCTACGGCGTCAATTATTCCGGCACGAAGATCGGTGTCGGCACCGCGAAGGCCGGCATGGAGCAACCTCGTTTCTATTGGGACCCTTCGATCGCGCCCGGCGCCATCGCCGTCTATCGCGGCAAGATGTTTCCCGAATGGAACGGCGATTTCCTCGTCACGGCGCTGAAGTTCGAGCTGCTGTCACGACTGAGCCAGGACGGCAAGGGCAAGATCACCGAGCGGGAACGCATGTTCGACGATAAATTCGGCCGCATGCGCGATATCACGATCGCCCCCGATGGCGCACTGCTGATCACCACCGATGAAGACGATGGTGCGCTCCTGCGGATTTCCAGGGCTGCAAACTAGCCTGAAGCGCTCCGCTTCGGGCGCCTTTCGCCTTGCTCGGCGCAAAAGCAGCTGCTAACGGTCGCGTCACTCTTTCCTTCCCTTCCGCAGGATGCAGATGTCTCGCATACAGGCGAATTTGTTGTTGTTGGTTGCCGCCGCGATCTGGGGCGGCGGTTTCGTTGCACAATCGACAGCCATGAAAGCGATCGGACCCTTCTGGTTCATCGGCCTGCGATTTGCCGTGGCCACCCTGGTCGTCCTGCCTTTCGTTTGGATGGAAAAGAGGAAGGCCGCAAAGCCCCTGACACGCAGCAACTGGCTCGCCTTTCTGCTGATCGGCATCACACTTTTCGGGGGTGCCGCGACCCAGCAGATCGGGCTTTTGACAACGACGGTGACGAATTCGAGCTTCATAACCGGCCTCTACGTGGTCTTCGTGCCGCTGATTGCCGTCATCTTCCTGCGCCGGTCGCCGCATTGGATCATCTGGCCGGCAGCGCTGATGGCGCTCTGCGGCATCTACCTGCTGTCGGGAGGCTCATTCTCACGCCTGACATCAGGCGATTTCCTGACAGTCGTCTGCGCGCTCTTCTGGGCGGCGCAAATTACCCTTGCCGGCTCGGCCGTCAACGAAACGGGCCGGCCACTTGGTATTTCCGCAACGCAGTTTGCCGTCACCGCCGTTCTCGCCCTGGCCGTGGCAATCGCCGTCGAACCGATCAGCATCGCCGATATCCGCGCAGCACTTGGCGAAATCCTTTATGTAGGCATCTTTTCGTCCGGCCTGGCTTTCGCGCTGCAGATCATCGGCCAGCGCTACACGACCGCCCCCCAGGCGGCGATCTTCCTTTCTTCGGAAGCATTGTTCGGGGCTTCGCTCGGTGCTTTGCTGCTGGGCGAAACCATGGGGCCGCTCGGCTATGTCGGTTGTGCCTTGATGTTTAGCGCTATGCTTGCAGTCGAACTGGTACCGGAATTGACCCGCCGTCGCCATGCCACGGCATAAAAAGCCCTGAAATGCGTGCTTTCAGCGGCTTTTGACAAGCTTTACTGAAATTTTTCCGCACAATCGAAAATGGGCGTTCATACCAGCCGATTTGGGAAAATTTCGCCAAAACTATATCGCGAGCGATGGAAAAACCTTAGAAACTTGTTTCGAAGCGAGAAAATTTGCGAATCGCCATAACACATGCGCATTACGCTATTGTGCCTCTGCCGATACGTTAGAAAACTTTTGCTTGCCAATTTCCCATAAACACAGCACTCTCAGCGCTGTTCGGGCATTTTTAGAGCATGGGAAGTCCTAATAGAATTGCGCGCCGGAAACGCTAATATTCCGGTCAGCCTGATCGAGAAGCGGGTGGCAAACATCGCATCGAGATCATGCCGAGTTACGGGGACCTTTTCCTTCAAAATTCGAGAACTGCCTGCAAGCGCCCGCAAGGGTAAGGAAGTAGTGCTGCCCGTGTGGATGGTGGGCAGAGAGAAAAGGACCTGAGGCATGGCCGAGACTGGCACTGTAAAGTTTTTTAATACCGATAAGGGCTTCGGTTTCATTAAACCGGACAAGGGTGGCGCGGACATCTTTGTACATATTTCTGCAGTTCAGGCTTCTGGTCTGGCTGGATTGTCGGAAAACCAGAAGGTAAGCTTCGACACGGAACCGGATCGCCGCGGCAAGGGACCGAAGGCCGTCAATCTGCAGATTGCCGGCTGAGACGCCTTAACGGCTTTCAATTCGAGTTGAGGCCCGGCAGCGATGCCGGGTTTTGTCATTCAGTCTGCATTCAGTTTGCCCCGTATAGTCTGCCCCATGAAAGAGCGGGAATGACAGTCATCCCGTTTCCTTAGAGGATAGGCCAATGACCATACTCGGCAAAACGCTCGTCATGTCCGCGGTCGCCGCGGCACTGACGGTAACTTCCATGAGCGCCGCGTCCGCTGATGAATGGCGTCATCACAACCGCGATGGATGGGCGCTCGGCGCCGCCGGACTCGCTACCGGCCTGATCGTCGGTTCTGCCATCGCCAGCCAGCCGCGCTATGTCGAGCCGGGTCCGGCCTATGTCGATCCCGATTACGACGCGCCTCCCCCAGCCTATTATTATCGTCAGCCTCCGCGCCGCGTTTATGTCGAGCGGGATGTGAGCTACTATGCACAGCCGGTATCCGGTCTGCGCCCGTGGTCCTCCGCCTGGATGCGTTATTGCTACGACCGCTACAGAAGCTTTGACGGCCGCTCTGGCACCTATGTCGGCTATGACGGCATGCGCCACTTCTGCGCTGCCGACTGATTGGAGCAATTCCAGGAAAAGTGCGCAGCGGTTTTCCTGGAATTGCGAGACAACAAAGCGCCGCTTTCGAGCGGCGTTTTTTTACAATCCGCGCAGGAAAGGATTGGTGCGGCGCTCGTCGCCGATCCGGCTGCCTGGCCCATGACCGCAGATGAAGCCGACCTCATCGCCAAGCGGGAAGACCTTGTCGCGGATCGATTCCAGCAGCTGCTGGTGGTTGCCGCCGGGCAAATCCGTTCTTCCGATCGAGCCGTTGAACAGCACGTCGCCTAGATGGGCAAAGCCCTGCTTGCGGTTGAAATAGATGACATGACCGGGGGCATGGCCTGGGCAGTGGAAAACCTCGAACTCATGCTCACCGAAGGAGAGCTTGTCGCCCTCCTTCAGGAAGCGGTCCGGCACGACATTGCGCACGCCGGTAATGTTGAACATCTTGCCCTTGCCCTCGATATCGTCCAGCAGGAAGCGATCGTCTTCATGCGGGCCGATCACCTCGATCCCAAGCGCTTCGCGCAGCTCGTCGGCGCCGCCGGCGTGATCGATATGGCCGTGCGTCAGCCAGATCGCCTTCAACGTGATGCCGTTCTCGCGCACGGTCTGCAGGATGATGTCGACATCGCCGCCCGGATCGACCACGACGCCCTCCTTCGTCTCCGGATCGAACAGGATGGTGCAATTCTGTTCGAAAGGGGTCACCGGAATGATACCGGCTTGGAGCATGCCCATGGAGCGCCTCGTCTGTTTGATCGTCCTGCTGCGGATATAGCCGCAAACCTCCGGCAAAACAGCCCCCGCCGGCGTCAAAGCGATGCCAAAGCCAGCTTTCGCCTCGCAAAATGGCGAATAAATATAAAGAATTAATAGATTTAAAGGCGCGTGTTCATTCAACGGAAGCGGGATCAAAGCAGGCCAGCCGGAACACTGAAGCACCCGAGGCGTTGAGATAGGTCTTTAGAGGCCAGAAGGAGAGAACCAATGTCCTTGAAGAGAAATTTGCTGCTGGCCGGTGTCATCCTTGCCGGCAGCGCGGGCCTGGCCCAGGCTGAAATGTCCGCAACCACCGCCACCGACATCGAAGTTCGCTCCGGCCCGGGCGCGGAATTCCCGACCGTCGGCGTCGCAACGCGCGGATCCGAGGCGACGCTGGATGGCTGCATCGAAGGCAGCCGCTGGTGCCGCGTGGATGTCAACGGCATGCGAGGCTGGGTCTATGCCCAGTCTCTCAGCGTCGAACAGAACGGCGCGTCGGTGGTAGTCCAGGACCACCGCGATGATCTCGGCATTCCCACCATCACCTATGAGCAGACGGATTCCGTCAGGACCGGCAGTGTCCGGACCGCGCAGCCTGGTCCAAATGACGAATTGCTCGGCGCCGTCGATCAGGGCAGCGGCAATGTCGTCGTGATCACGCCATCTGAGGAAATCCGAACCTACATCGACGACAATCCGGTCGATACGGTCCAGTTGAACGGTGACCTGGTCGTCGGCGCCACGGTTCCGCAAAGCGTGGAAGTGCACCGCATTCCGGATTATCAGTACAGTTATGTCGAAGTGAACAACCAACCGGTCCTGGTCGATCCGAGAACGCGTCGCATCGTCTACGTCTACCGCTGATTCGCCCGCAAGGCCGAACAAGATGGCGAAATTGGCTTGCGACTGACCGGCCGCAAGCTCATATCGCGGATTTCCCCTGAAATTATTGCAGAATTCTCCCGTCTGAGTTGCCCTTCTATTTGCAGCGATCCTTGCTTGATGTAATCCTAATATCCACTGGGGATTATCGCCGCTTCCTGCTGTAGCAATCCGGGACGCGACGAGAGGGGATCCGGGAGCGTCTTCCGGAGCAATAGGAGAAGGGTAGTCATGGAAAGTCTAGGGCCTATCATCACGCAATTGATAGCCGGTGCGATCGGTGGCAACGCCGCGAGCGCCGTTTTGAAGCAGGATGGGATAAATCTTGTCGCAAGAACCATCGCCGGCGCCATCGGTGGCCTTGGCGGCGGTCTGATCCTTAATCTGATCGGCAGTGAAGCGCTTACCGGCCTCATCGCGCAAGGCATATCCTCGCTGGTTGCCGGCGGCGTGCTTTCCGCCATTGTTGGCGCGGTTCTCGGCCGCAAGTCGTAAATTCATCAAATCGCACAGGCCGGCGGAGAGACCCGCTCGGCTTGTGCGCATCCGAGCGCCGCTCCGTCCGGCACCGGTCTCCGCCCATCCGTAGCTCGGAATGGGATGACATGGACCATGTCGGCGCAGCCGACGCTTACCGAATTCGGATCGAATGCCTTGCCATTCGATCGCTTTTATGCGGCCTCTCTTCCTGCCATGGCCTGCAAAGATTGCCTTCGCCACCACACAGGGGTTGATTATCGTTTCCACCGCGCTCTATCCACGAGATGCAACAGGGGGAAATACGAGATATATTGGAATTTTGCGGAGCCGCTCGCGTAATTTTCCGATGCGGCAACGCCGTTTGAGCCGTGCGGCAATTGTACGAAAACAGTCGATGGCGTAAAAATGTGTCAACGAAGCTGACATATTTTTATATAAGTTTCCCGGATGCTCCAAAATTGGAAAGGAACTGCCAGGGTGCCACGACAGATGAGCCAGAACGCGGCAAAGACGGAGCTGCTGGAAACGCCGATGCAGAATGCGGGAAGCATCGATTTCGAGGTGATCGAGCTGCTTTTCTTCGCCTACCGCGATTTCGTTTCGGATCCGGACCAGATTCTCGTCAAGAGCGGCTTCGGGCGTGCTCATCATCGCGTCGTTCATTTCGTTAACCGCGAACCCGGCATGACCGTTGCAGACCTTCTGGAAACATTGCAGATCACCAAACAGAGTTTGGCGCGGGTTCTCAAACAATTGATCGATTCGGGTTATATTCGGCAGGTCGCCGGTCCGAAGGATCGGCGACAGCGCAAGCTTTACCCCACGCGGGCCGGCCGCGATCTGGCTCTGGCGCTGGCCGAGCCGCAATCGCGCCGCATTGAACGGGCATTCGAAGGCACGTCGGAAGCGACACGCGAAAGTGTGAAACGTTTCCTGCGGGAAATGCAGACCGAGAAGTGACAGCATTCAGGCCGCGGGGGCCGGTGCGGAATACCTCATCGCAATCGATGGGTAGGACAGGATCGAGACGGATCGAATGACGACAAAAACAGCAATCTCGGATGATGCAGCACATCTTCTCGTCGTGGACGACGATACGCGTATCCGCGCCCTCCTCAACCGCTACCTGATGGAGAAGGGTTTCCGGGTAACGGCTGCCGCCGACGGTGCCGAGGCCCGCCGCAAACTGGAAGGGCTCGATTTCGACCTCATCATCATGGATGTGATGATGCCCGGCGAATCCGGGATCACGCTGACATCGAGCCTGCGCGCCATCAAGAACATTCCGATCATCATGCTGACCGCACTTGCCGAAGCCGACTCCCGCATAGCGGGCCTCGAAGCCGGCGCGGACGACTATCTGCCGAAGCCCTTCGATCCGCGCGAGCTGGTGCTGCGCATCAACAACATACTTCGGCGCAATACCCCCGCCGACTCCCCGAAGATCGAGCTTGTCATGTTCGGACCCTATACGTTTTCGCTGACGCGCAAGGAGCTCAAGAAGGCAGCGGAACTCATCCGCCTGACCGACCGCGAACAGGAAATCATGCTGCTCTTCGCGAAGCGCGCCGGCGAGACGATCCCGCGTCATGAGCTGATCGGCAGCGATGCCGAAGTGGGCGAACGCACCATCGACGTGCAGATCAACAGGCTACGTCGCAAGATTGAAGACGATCCGGCCAACCCTATCTGGCTGCAGACGGTGCGTGGCATAGGCTACCGCCTGAGCATAGACTGAGATCGGCTCGCGGGACCAGGTGATGGTGACTTTCGATTCGATCAGGCGCGACCAGGACCACACGCCCTCCAACGGGCTCCGGTGGCTGACACGCTGGCTGCGCCGGTATGTTCTGCCGACCGGCCTCTATGCTCGCTCGCTGCTGATCTTCATCCTGCCGATGATCATCCTGCAGGCAGTCGTGACCGTCGTCTTCATGGAACGCCACTGGCAGATGGTGACGCAGCGGCTGTCGATGGCGACCACCCGCGACATCGCCGCCATCATCGCGATAATCGAGACCTATCCGCAGGATGCCGATTATTCGGCCGTTACCCAGATGGCGCGTCAGAAGCTCGACCTCGCCATTTCGATCGAGCCGGGTGGTGAGCTGCCGCGGCCCGGCGAGAAGCCCTTCTTTTCGATCCTCGACGGCATTCTGAGCGATGAGATCCGCGATCAGATCAACCTGCCCTTCTGGATCGACACCGTCGGCAACTCCAGCCTGGTCGAGATCCGCATCAAACTGCCCGACAAGGTGCTGCGCGTCTTCGCCAAGCGCAGCCAGACCTATGCCTCCAACACTCACATCTTCATTCTGTGGATGGTCGGCACCTCGCTGGTGCTGATCGGCATCGCCGTGCTCTTCCTGCGCGGCCAGATCCGCCCGATCCTGGCGCTGGCTCAGGCCGCGGAAAGCTTCGGCAAGGGACAGCGGCTGGAAAACTATTCCCCCCGTGGCGCTGACGAGATACGCCGTGCCGGCCTCGCCTTCATCCTGATGCGCGAGCGTATCGAACGGCAGATCGAGCAGCGCACGGCGATGCTCTCCGGCGTCAGTCATGACCTGCGAACGGTTCTGACCCGTTTCAAGCTTCAGCTTGCTCTTGTCGGCGACAATCCCGATCTTGTCGGCCTCGGCGAGGACGTCGAGGACATGCAGAGCATGCTCGAGGGCTATATGGCCTTCGCCCGCGGCGAAGCGGAGGAAGATGTCGGCCAGTTCAAGCTCAGCGACATCCTTGAAAAGGTCCGGCAGGATTTCACGCTGCATGGCAAATCCATGAGCTTCTCGATCGACGGCGACGACGAGATCTCCGTCCGGCCCAATGCCTTTACGCGGCTGGTGACCAATCTCGCCACCAACGCCCGCCGCTATGCCAACAGCCTCCGCGTCGAGGCCCGCCACAGCGCCAAATGGCTGACGATCGTCTTCGATGATGACGGACCCGGCATCCCCGTCGAAGCGCGCGACGATGTTTTCAAGCCGTTCTTCCGGCTGGATACAGCGCGCAACCTCGACAAATCCGGCACGGGCCTCGGCCTTGCCATCGCGCGCGACATAGCCCGCAGCCATGGCGGCAACGTCACGCTCGGCGACAGCCCGCTCGGCGGCCTGCGTGCCACCATCCGCATTCCTGCGTGAGGGGAGACATCTGATGCCGATCGATATTGATGGCATGCATTGGCTGAACGCGCCGCCGCTGTGGGAAATGAACCAGGGCCGGCTGTTCGTCCGTTCCGGCAACAAGACCGATTTCTGGCAGGAAACCTATTATGGCTTCCATCGCGACAACGGCCATTTTCTCGGAATGCCTCGCCGCGGCGATTTCACCGCCGAAGTAACGTTCATCGGACATTATCGAGAGCTTTACGACCAGGCGGGGCTGATGGTCCGCCACGACGCCAGGCATTGGATGAAATGCGGGATCGAATATACCGACGGCGCCAGGCATTTCAGCGTCGTCGTCACCAATGGCAATTCCGACTGGTCCGCTTTCCGGCTGGATCACGACTTCGATGCCATGTCCGCGCGGGTCACCCGCAACGGAGACGCCCTCTTCATCCAGTATCGCACCGACCGTATGAGCGAATGGCGAATGGCGAGACTCGCCTGGTTCGATCCGACACTGGAGGATGTATTGGTCGGCCCGGCCTTCTGTTCCCCTCAGCGGGAGGGCTTCGAGGCGGAATTTCTCGATTTCAGCCTGACCGATCCTGTATCAAGAGATATTCACTAAGTCTGCTTTCCCCGCGATCGTGAAAGGGGGGGGCACTCACATCAACCTTTTGCCGTTCGGCACCGGTTGGGTCACCGCGGCAAGAACGATCGCTCCCGCCTCATCCTCGAAGCCGAGGGTCAGCACTTCGGAACGCACCGGCCCGATCTGGCGGGGCGGAAAATTGACAACGGCCAGTACTTGCCGTCCGACAAGAGTTTCGGGCGTATAATGCACGGTGATCTGGGCGGAGGAACGCTTGATGCCGATCTCCGGCCCGAAATCGATCCTAAGCTTGAAGGCGGGCTTGCGCGCTTCCGGAAAGGGCTCCGCTTCGATAATTGTTCCGACACGGATATCCACCCGTTCGAAATCGCCATAGGTGATCTCTTCCGTCATGCCCTGCCCTTTATCGAAAATTTGGAAGGGCTCAGCGTTTCATGGAATCGCTGAGCCCTTCTTCTCTTTACTTTCACGCAAATCCGGACGGAAAACCTTCGTGCGCTTTTCCTGAAATTGATTTAGCCAGCCAGTTCCTGTGCCCGCTTGCGTGCCGCTTCCAGGGCCGCATCGAACAATGGCTGCATGCCATCTTCCGCCATCAGCACGCCGAGCGCCGCAGCGGTCGTCCCGCCGGGAGACGTCACGTTCTGGCGCAGGCGCGAGGCGTCGTCGGGAGACTGGTGCAGCAATTCACCAGCCCCCGCGACGGTTTCCCGTGCAAGCCGCATGGCGAGGTCCGCCTGCAGGCCGAGCTTCCGGCCCGCCTCCGCCATGCATTCGACGAGATAGAAAACATAGGCAGGCCCGCTGCCCGAAACCGCAGTCACCGAGTCGATGTCGGCCTCGTCAGGCACCCATTCGACCGGGCCGGACACTTTCAACAGGTTGTGGACTAGCTGCCGCTGGCGATCGCTCACGCCAGCATTCGCGAAAGCCCCGGTCACGCCACGTCCGACCATGGCGGGCATATTCGGCATGGCTCGCACCATCGCCGCCTGTCCCAGGTGCTGTTGAAGCGAGGAGAGCGTCTTGCCGGCGGCAATGGAGACAACGACGGTTCCCTCGCCCACTAGAGACTTGAGCGGCGGCAGAACCGCATCCATGAGCTGGGGTTTGACGGCGATGAAAAGAACACCGGCCGTCACGCCGGCGGGAGCTTCGGTGACGTGGCTGGCACCAGCATCCGCGATCATTTTCCGCATCGCCTCTGCCGGATTGGGATCGACGACGATGACCGACGATCCCGGCACACCATTCTTCAGCCATCCCGTCAGCAGCGCGCCACCCATATTCCCCGCGCCGATCAGCATGATCGGCCCGGAGGATACCAATGCGTTGGCGGATTGTTGACCTGTCATCTCACGCTTCGCCCACCGTTTCGAAGAGCACGGCTTCCATGGCGCGGTTCGCATCGAGCCCGGACCATACTACGAATTGGAAAGCCTGATAGTATGCCTCGCAGGTGTCAAGCGCGTTGGAAAGCAGCACTTCCACTTGCCGGTTGGTGGGCTCGGCCCCGCCGGACAGCAGCAGCGACTGCCGGAAGATGACGATATCTTCCTGCCGCCATAGATCGAAATGGCCCATCAGCACCTGCCCGTTGATGCAGGACAGGAGCTTGATCACCTCGTTGACGCGCGGATCCGGAACCTTGACATCGAATGCGCAGGCTATGTGCAGCGCCTCGAACTCCTCCATCCAGGAGAATGAGACATGATAATCGGTCCATCGCCCTTCGACGGTCATGGCGATTTCATCCTCGCCCGACCGCTCGAACGACCAGTCGTTATTGGCAGCAACGAACTCGATCATGTCGACCGGATTCGATTGTCGTTCGACTTCCATTTCCATAAGGCTCATGCAGCACCTTCTTGACCGGAACGATTGCAGTTTTCCCGTGACCCAACACTGAAAGAACGCAAACAGTTTTACTCCGGAAACACATTCGGGATGATGTTGAACGGTTGCCAGACTAACGCTTCCAGCATGCCCGGGGCTTACCAAGTCCGTTTCGAATCATCATTTAAAATCAGTGTATAGCGGCATGCCCGGCATGCCAGCCCCTGAGCGGCGATTTTGGAAACGGCACTGTGGAAAGCTCTTCTGACGCCTATTCAGAAGGGAGTCATAACCGACTCTGGCGATTGGCTTTTTTGCCTATGTCCACAAGTGGAAAAACAGACGGAAATTTTCATAGGAAAAAGGTGCGGCAAGCGGGTGCCGCACCGGTCTACAAGCTGAAGGTCGGACTTATTTGCCCTTCGAAGCGAGTTTGGCTTCCAGCGCTTCGATTCTCGCGAGCAACGCCTCGTTCTCATCGCGCGCCTTGATCGCCATTTCGCGAACGGCCTCGAACTCCTCGCGCTTGACGATATCCATGCTGTTCAGCCACCGCTCCGCATGGGCATTGAAGGCCGTCTCTATCTCGCGGCGCACGCCCTGGGCAGCACCGGCGGCATCTGTCATCAGCTTGGCGAATTCATCCAAGATTCGGTTCGGTCCAGTGCTCATGGCAATCTCCTTGCGGCCGTCGGCCCTCAACGGTCAGGCATCGATACGGGCCAGATAGTGCTGAGGTAAGATTTCCAAGGGGCCGATGCAAGCAAATTGAGATAGGACGGGACAACGCAGCTTCGGATCACGGACGCCGCAACAAACGACTTGACCGATTCAGTGGCGAACGCCATGTTCCGCGCACATTTGGATACTTAGCATGATCCTGTTCCGAAATGGCACGGTGCTATCGGGAACATGCTGCAACGGGCCTGACGATCTTGCTGACATCCGCCAATCTCGCCGCAATCCTGCCTTTTCCGGATATCGATCCGATCGCCGTTTCTCTCGGCCCGATTTCAGTCCATTGGTACGGGCTTGCCTATGTCGCGGGCATTCTGCTCGGCTGGCTCTATGCAAGGCGGCTGGTCGATAACGGCAGGCTCTGGCTCAACGATACCGCGCCCATGACGCGTCAGCATCTGGACGATTTCATCCTGTGGGTCGCCTTCGGCATCGTTCTCGGCGGCCGCATAGGCTACATCCTGTTCTACGATCTCGGGCCTGTGCTCGCCAATCCCATCCGCGCCATCCAGGTCTGGAACGGCGGCATGTCCTTCCACGGTGGATTAATAGGCACGACCATCGCCATGATTTTGTTCGCAAGGCGCAACAAGATTCCAGTTTGGAGCCTGTTCGATATCGTCGCCGCCGTCGCGCCGATCGGGCTTTTCTTCGGCCGCATCGCCAACTTCATCAACGGCGAGCTATGGGGCCGCGTCACCGACGTGCCCTGGGCGATGGTATTCTGCAGCCCGCATGTGATCGCCGCCCATAACGGCGTCTGCCCCGCAGGTCCCGACCCGCGCCACCCGAGCCAGCTTTATGAAGCCGGCATCGAAGGCATCATTCTCTTCCTGGTTCTCTTTGCCCTCACGCGCTGGATGCTGGCGTTGAAGAAACCGGGCATGGTCAGCGGTATTTTTATCATCGGCTACGCTTTCTCGCGTATTTTTGTCGAATTCTTCCGTCAGCCTGATGAGCAGCTCGGCTATTTGCTCGGCACGGACTGGCTGACGATGGGCATGGTACTGTCGCTTCCGATGGGCGCCATCGGCCTTTGGGTCGTGATCCGCGCCCGTCAGGCGGCGGCCGGGCAGATGGCGTGAGGTGGGGTTAATATCGCGTGGTCTTTTCAAAAGAGGCTCCCAGCCTGTCAGGGCCACGCATTAGCGAAAGCAAAGAATGACGACGGCGCTCGGGGAAAAAATCAAAGCCATCATCCGCACCAACGGGCCATTGAGCATCACGGATTATTTTTCGCTGTGCCTCGCCGATCCGGTGCATGGTTATTACAAGACACGTGAACCCTTCGGCCAGTCCGGCGACTTCGTCACCGCACCCGAAATCAGCCAGCTTTTCGGCGAGATGATCGGCGTCTTCATGGTGCACGCCTGGCAACGGCACGGAACGCCGGCCGATGTGCGCCTCGTCGAAATCGGCCCTGGCCGCGGCACGATGATGTCGGACATGCTGCGCGTCATCGGTAAGCTCGCGCCGCCGCTCCATGAAGCAATGACGGTGCATCTCGTCGAAACCAGCGAGCGGCTGCAGGGCTTCCAGCGGCAGACCCTCGAAGCCTATGGCGCAAAAATCTCTTGGCATTCGGATTTCGGCGAAGTTCCAAAGGGCTTCACGCTGATTGCCGCCAACGAACTCTTCGATGCCATTCCGATCCGTCAGTTCGTTCGCACCGCCAATGGCTTCCGCGAGCGCACCGTCGGCCTCGACGTCAACGACGAACTGACCTTCACGACGGGCGTCGCCGCGCTCGATCCCGCGCTTCTTCCGGAAGGCGGACTTCCACCGATCGGCGCTGTGTTCGAGATTGCACCTGCCCGCCAGGCCGTCATGACAACGATCTGCGACCGGCTGGCGGCTCACGGCGGCACGGCACTAGCCATCGACTACGGCCACATGGCGACCAGCTTCGGCGACACGCTGCAGGCCGTGCGCATGCATGAATACGACCCTCCGCTGGAACATCCCGGCGAGGCGGATCTCACCAGCCATGTCGATTTCCAGCACCTGGCACAAACCGCGCTCGCCTCCGGCCTGCACATCAACGGCTGCTGTCACCAGGGCGATTTCCTGGTCGGGCTCGGTCTGCTGGACCGTGCGGCCGCCCTCGGCCGGGATCAGGATGCGGCAACGCAGGAAGGCATCCGCATCGCTGTGGAGAGGCTCGCAGGCGCAGGCGAAGGCAAGATGGGAGAGCTTTTCAAGGTGCTGGCCGTTTCCAGCCCGGCGATCGACCTCCTGCCCTTTCGCCCTGTCGGCTGAAACCGGACCATTGATCCCGTGGATTGACAGTGCGCGCCGGGCTGGGCCAACATCCCGGCAAGATCGAACTGCTTCGCCGCGGCTGCGTTATGTCAAGCACGACCGGCCAAACCAGATATCAAGGGATGTTTTAGGTGCCGACACCACTTGCTAGCACGCTGCTGAGCGCCGCCGAGGCTGCCGGCATTCGCCATGGCTATTTCACCCGAGCCGGCGGCATTTCTGAAGGCCTCTATCGCGGCTTGAACGTTGGCCTCGGCTCGAACGACGATCGCGACCGCGTACACGAGAACCGCCGCCGCGTCGCCGGCTGGTTTGGCCTACCCGTCGATCAGCTTGCCACCGTGCATCAGGTCCACTCTCCCGATGTCGTGACGATCGGCGCACAATATGACGGCAGCCGCCCGCAGGCCGATGCGATGGTAACGGCGACGCCGGGTATCGCGCTTGGCGTGCTCGCCGCCGATTGCGGCCCCATCCTCTTCGCCGATCCGGAAAACCGGGTCATCGGCGCCGCCCACGCCGGCTGGAAGGGCGCGCTGACCGGCGTCTTGGAAAACACCATCGATGCGATGGAAGCACTTGGCGCAAGACGCGAGGCAATCATTGCCTGCCTCGGCCCCTCGATCAGCCAATCGAGTTATGAGGTCGGCCCCGAATTTGTCGAGCGTTTCCTCGCCCATAATCCCGGCTATGCGAAATACTTCGCCCCTTCGGAGCGAGATGGCCACGCCATGTTCGATCTGCCAGCCTTGACCGTTGATCGCCTGCACAAGGCTGGCATCACCGCCGAAAGCCTGAACCTCTGCACATACCCGGACCCGGAACGCTTTTTCTCCTATCGGCGCACGACGCATGCCAGGGAGCCGGATTACGGACGACAGATTTCCGCCATCGCCATCGGGGAGGCAGCTTGACATGGCCCTGCAATTCGAACGCAGCGAATACGATGCTCGTCTGGCGCGGCTATTGGCGAGGATGCAGGAAGAAAAGCTCGATGCGATGCTGCTCTTCGCCCAGGAGAGCATGTACTGGCTGACCGGCTACGATACGTTCGGCTATTGCTTCTTCCAGACATTGGTCGTCAAGTCGGACGGTTCCCTGACGCTTCTGACGCGCTCGGCCGACCTCCGCCAGGCACAGCTCACATCTGTTATCACCGACATTCGGATTTGGGTCGATCGCGTCAATGCCGATCCGACGCTCGATCTCAAGGAGCTTTTGTCCGATCTCGACCTCCTCGGCACCCGCATCGGCATCGAATATGATACCCATGGCATGACCGGCCACGTCGCCCGCCTGCTCGATCACCAGCTTGCCAGTTTCGGCCAGATCGTCGACGCCTCCTACCTGGTAAGCCGCCTGCGCCTGACCAAGAGCCCTGCGGAAATCGCCCACGTCGAACGCGCCGCCGCGCTGGCCGACGATGCCTTGGACGCCGCCCTGTCTTTGGTCAAACCCGCCGCGGATGAAGCCGATATCCTCGCCGCCATGCAAGGCGCCGTCTTTTCCGGCGGCGGCGATTATCCCGCCAATGAGTTCATCATCGGCTCGGGTTCGGAAGCCCTGCTCTGCCGCTACAAATCCGGTCGCCGGAAGCTCGACGCCGAGGATCAGCTGACGCTCGAATGGGCAGGTGTCGACGCCCATTACCATGCCGCCATGATGCGCACGGTCGTCATCGGCAATCCAAGCCATCGCCACCGCGAACTCTACAGCGCCTGCCTGGAAACCCTGCAGGCGATCGAAACGATCCTGATGCCGGGGCATACCTTCGGCGACGTCTTCGACATGCATGCCAAGATCATGGACGAACGCGGCCTTGCCCGGCACCGGCTGAACGCCTGCGGCTATTCGCTCGGCTCCCGTTTCTCCCCCTCCTGGATGGAGCACGAGATGTTCCATATGGGCAATCCGCTTGAGATCCAGGAGAACATGTCGCTTTTCGTGCACATGATCATCGCGGATTCCGATAGCGGCACGGCGATGACCCTCGGCCAGACCTATCTGACGACGTCGCAGGCGCCGAAAGCCCTTTCCCGCCACCCTCTCGAATTTCTTAACCGTTAGGGGCGTAAGATAGCGGTCCTGAACGGTCAGACCGTCGGGAGAAAGGATCGCGTCGATGGGATTGGTCAGGATAACGTTGACTGTCGCCGGCATTTGCCTCGCGCTCTCCGCCTGCAATACCACGGACGCCCTGACGCCGCCCGAGGCCATCCGCGATGTCGGTTCGAGCCCGGTTACGCAAGGCGATGTCGAGCGCATGGCTGCGGCTCCCCAGCGTCGCCAGACCTATCAAAGCTCGCAGGAGAGCTACGGCTATCAGCAGCAGACCTCGCAGCAGGCATATCAGCCGCAAAACTACGGCGGCAGCGGCACGCTCGACCAACAGGCATCGGCGCTGAAATCGAGCGGCAGCAATCCTTACGCCTCTCGTCCGCTCGACGATTCCCGCACCGCCTCCATCGCTCCGGCCAACAATCAGTTTTCGGAGGCCGACGAGCAGCGCGAGGCCGACCGGCGCCTGTCGGACGATCAGCAACCGCAGCAACAGCAGGAACAGACTGCGGATGACCAGCAGCCGGAGCAACAGCAGCCGGAGCAACGACAGGCCTCGCTACCGCCCGCCGCCGCGCCCGGGGGCAACAGCATCCGTTTCCTGCCGATCATCGGCGCTCCCGTCGAAGCCGTCACGCCACTTTCGCGCCAACTCGGCGCCGACGCCCGCTCCCTCGGCCTGACAATCAAGAGCTCGAGCGATTCCAGCGCCGCCTATATTCTCAAGGGCTATCTCTCCGCCTTCGAGGACGGCCCGCAGATTTCCGTGACCTATGTGTGGGATGTACTCGATAGCAACGGCAACCGCGTGCACCGCATACAGGGTTCGGAAAGCGCGCCGCTGAAGCGCGGCGACCCTTGGTCGGCCGTTCCTCCGACCGTCATGCAGAAGATTGCCACCAAAACCATGTCGGAATTCAATTCCTGGCGCGATTCCAGCGGTGGATAGCCACAAGCTTTTCAGAAATATGAAAGCTAACACGCATCTCCCCCTTGCATTCGAGAGCAAGGCGGTTAAAAGCGCGGCTATCAGGTTGGTAACAGGCGGACCACAATGAAGGTTTTCGCAGGCAATTCGAACCGGCATCTTGCCGAAGCGATCTGCAATTATCTCAACGTTCCCTTAGGCAAGGCTAGTGTCAGGCGCTTCGCGGACCAGGAAATCTTCGTTGAAATCCAGGAGAACGTGCGCGGCGAGGACGTATTCGTCGTCCAGCCGACCGCATTCCCGGCCAACGACCATCTCATGGAACTGTTGATCATGATCGACGCCATGCGGCGCTCTTCGGCGCGACGCATCACGGCGGTTCTTCCCTATTTCGGCTATGCCCGCCAGGATCGCCGCGCCTCCGGGCGCACGCCGATCTCGGCCAAGCTGGTGGCCAATCTGATCACCGAGGCAGGCGCCGACCGCGTTCTCACGCTCGACCTGCACGCGGGCCAGATCCAGGGCTTCTTCGATATACCCACCGACAATCTCTATGCGCTGCCGATCCTGACGCGCGACATCAAGGCGAACTACGATATCGGCAACGTCATGGTCGTCTCGCCTGATGTCGGCGGCGTCGTGCGCGCCCGTGCGCTCGCCAAACGCCTCGACTGTCTGTTGGCGATCGTGGACAAGCGCCGTGATCGCCCAGGCGAGTCCGAGGTGATGAACATCATCGGCGAAGTGGAAGGGAAAGATTGCCTGCTGATCGACGACATCGTCGATTCCGGCGGCACGCTCTGCAACGCGGCCGATGCCCTGCTCGCAAAGGGCGCGGCAAGTGTCACCGCCTACATTACCCACGGCGTGCTTTCGGGCGGTGCCGTGACGCGCGTCGCAAACTCGAAACTGAAGGAACTGGTGATCACCGATTCCATTCAGCCGACGACCGCCGTGCAATCGGCACCCAACATCCGCGTCATCACGACGGCAAGCCTCATCGGCGAAGCCATCAACCGCACCAGCCAGGAAGAATCAGTTTCGAGCCTGTTCGACTAAGGCTCGAACGACATTTCAGGTGGCTCTTGCTCCCGCCGGATGTGCCTGCTTCCATGCCAGCAGGCCGACTCCGATCAGGCCGGAAACGAAGACGGCCGCACCCGATCCCATGATCGAAGGCCCGATGCCGAACCAGGCAAACAGGCTCGGCGACATAAGGTAGGCCAAAAACAGACCCGTGAAGATCGCGCACATCAGCAGACGATAGACCTGCGCCAGCCTATGCGGCTCGCTGCGCGTCTGCATCAGATGCAGCATGGCAAGGTTCTCGAACGGGCCGTTGATCGCCGCAAAGCAGGCGACGATCATCAGCCATATGCGGTCATGCATCAGCGGCAGCAGGAAGACCCCCGATCCGAAGATGAACTTTGCCGCGACGATCCACACCACCGGCCGACGTGGCTTGACGCTGCTCAGGATCAAATTGGTCGTCAGGTTGCCGACGCCATAAGCGGTCATCATCAGGCTGTAATCGGTCAGCGGATCGGCGCTGGTTTCGCGTAAGTGCAGGATCATGCCCAGCAGGATTCCCATGGCCCAGGCAATATTTCCTATCAGGTTGGTGAACAAGCCATAGAGGATTGCCGCATGGCCGCGAGCTGCCCGCCATCCTCCGAGGACACCATCCACGACAGCGGCCATTCCGGAAAATTCACGTCGGCGTGGTGCCGCAGGCCGCCTCGCCACCGCTAGCCAGACGGCGAGCGCCGAAAGCAGGAAAGTCGCTGCCGTCACGGTAAAGAATTGCGATTTCGGCAGAAATCCGTTCACCAGCGCGATCAGGCTCGGACCGAGAATGCGCGCCATGCGGCGAGTGGCGTCGAACAGGCCGTTGGTCGCGTGCCGGACATCCGGATCGACCGCGATCGTCGGCAACGTTGCCTGCAGTGACGGATCGAACGCGGATGTAAGCAAGGCAATGCATCCGGCAAGCACCACCAGCAGCGGCAGGCTCATCAGATGCAGAAGCCCCGCAAGCGACAGCATCAGCAGCAGAGCCGCCCGCACGAGATCGCTCGCGATCATCGTGGTGCTGTGACGCCAGCGATCCGTGACGATGCCGCCGAAAAGACTGCCGAGCAGCAGTGCGCCGGATTGCAGTGCGGACACATAACCTGCATCACTGCCGATGAAATCGGCTGCGATCCAGACGACTGCGACCATATAGAATTCGGAGCCTGTCGCCGCCAGCACCTGACCGGCCCATAGGAGAGAGATCGAGCGCTGGCTCAGCGGCTTCAGGACAAACATGATCGCATTCTGATTTCGGAGGGACTTACTTCACAACCTGGCCGTTGACCGACACGTGACCGTCATCGGAAAGATCGATATCCCAGCGCGAGCGTCCATCGGCATCCGTCTTGGCAAAACCCTTGGCCATCATCAGGCCGAGAGAGACCTGAGAAAGATCGGCCTTGGTCTTTGCTGCCTCCTGAATGGCCGCGATCGTCTTGTCGAGATCGCGGGCGAGAACCGTCATCTTCATGGCGACGCGATCCTTCTCTGCCAGCCAGCCGCGCATGCTGCCGGAAGCCTGGACATCATAGAGACCGGAAACGGCGCTGATTTTCGGGAAGTTGATGGTCATCGTTCCATCGGGGAACATGGCCTTTTGCAGCTTCTCGTCTATGGCTTTGTCGTTACCCGGCTTCTTGAAATCGGTGTCCTTCAGGACATTCATCATGGCGGTGAAATTGAGGTTCGGCACCTGCACCTGGATATCGGCCGCATTGGGAATGAAGGCAATATAGTCTTCAGGCACCAAGCCTGTGGCCAGCGTCAGCTTTTCGGCATTCAATCCAAAATCGGCGTTCATGGCATTGGCAGGCCCGGCAACCTTGAAGGAATAGCCCATCTTCTGCAGCCCGCCATTGCCGAATGGCGTCGTAACCGCGATATCGTTTATGGCGACGGACTCGTCGAAGGAGCCGACGATCGGCATGGCATTCATCACCAAGGCCTTGAGCGCCTCGCCGTCTTTATCCGAAAGCGTCTTCTCATCCTTGTGTTCGGAGATGAACTGAAGCAGGGAGTTCACCGCCTTTAAGGGCAGCTTCGTCGCACCCATGTTGAAATCGATCGCCGCGATCTTGATTTCGCCGAGCGTCGCATCGTCTGCCGAGATCTTGTTGTAGAGTGCCCGCAGACTGCCGTTCATCTTGATATCGAGCCTGCCCGCCTCACCGCTATCGGCCGACGACAGCGTATAAACGATGCTGTCGGCAGTGGCGTCGTTCTTCTGGACGCCATTGTTTTCGTCAGTCGTCTTGGTGGCGAGGGTAATGCCCTGCCCCTTCATATCCATCGAACGCAGATAGTGAAGCGCTGGATCGAAAACGCCCTTGAAGGTGGACGATGCCAATGCATAGCGAAATTCGCTGTTGAGGCTACTGCCAGGCTTGGAACGCGCCGTCACGTCCAGGGCATTGTTGCCTTCGATATTCCAAAGGCCGCTGTCGAGCGGCGTCGCCAGCATCAGCAATGGCTTGAGGCCGCTGATGTCGAAACCGCTCATATTCAGCTTGTCGAGCAGCTTCTGCAGATCATAGGTGACCTCATAGTTCGCCCCGGCCGGCTTGACCGAGATTGCACCGCTCTTGGCGATATCGTCAGGCAGGAAATAGGTCAGGTTGCCATAGAGGTCCTTGGCACCCTGTTCGCTGACGTCAGCCGCCTGCGCACTACCAATAACGCCGGCAGCGACGACAGTCGCTGCAGCAATCGCTTTGAAACGCATAATTCACCCCCAAATATGATGGAAAAGAAACGTGAAAATTCGAAAAGGACCAATCGGCCTTTCGAATGAAACTTTATTGTCGCCCCGACACATGGGCTTGCTCCCCAAACATCAAGGCTTCTTCATCACCTGACCATTGACCGTCACCGTCCGGTCCTCATCCATTGTGATGTCCCAGCGCAGACGACCGTCGGGATCGGTCTTGGCAAAACCTTTGGCGGCAAGCAAGCCAAAAGAAACTTTATTCAGGCGCGGCTCTGCCTTGGCGGCATCCTGGATGGCGGCAACCGTCTTGTCGAAATCGCGCGCCAGGATCGTCGCCTGCAGTGAATAGCCGGCATGCGGCTTGATCGAGCCCTTCAGCGCGCCGGAAATCTCGACATCATAGACGCCTGAAGTGGCGCTGATCTTCGGAAACTCCAGCGTTCCATAGCCACTCGGGAACATTGTGCGCTTCAACGCCTCACTGGAAACCGGTGTAGCGCGCGCGGCGATCGCCTCGAGGCCGGTATCGATAAGACCCGCGAAGTTGATGTTCGGCACGCCAAGCTGCACATCGAGCGTCGATGGCAGGAACGCCGAATAAGCCGCCGGAACGAGATCCGCATCCGGTGTGAATTGTTCGGCCCGCAGCTCCAGATTGACGTTGGAGGCCTTGGTCAGGCCGTCCATCTTGAAACTGTAGTCGATGCGCTTGACGCCGACCTTGCCCTTTTTCGTCGCCACCAAGGCGTTGTTGAGGGTGACGGTCTTGTTGAGCGATCCGAAAACCGGCAGGGCGCGGTGCACCAGCTGCTCGAACTTCTCGCTGCCGCTTTCTGAAAGCTGCTTGGCCTTGACGTGCTGAACGAAGAAGCGAATGAGCGCGCGCAGATCCTTCGCCGGCAGGCTGGTGGCGGTGAGGTTCGTATCGACGCTATCGGCACTGAAGGTGATGGGCAAACCATCCGGCCGCACGGTGAACTGCTCGCTCAGGCGCTGCAGGGTCCCCTGCAATTGCAGGTCGACCTTGCCGGCTTCGCTGCCGTCGATGACCGTGTGAGCGAAAGAGACGCTGTCGATGGTGGCATCGAGCTTCCGCCCGCTCCTCGGACCGGTGCCGACACTGGAAAATTTCACGCCGCTGCTTTTGATGCCCATTGAACGCATCATCTCGATCGTCGGATCGAAAATGCCGTCGAAGGAGTTGGAGGCGATGGAATAGGCAAGGTCGGACGTCGGCGAATGCAGGGCGATATCGAGGCTGTTGTCGCCCGTCAGGTGCCATCTGCCCCGTTCGACAGGCTGCGCGAAGAGGGAGAGCGGTTTGAAGCCTGTAACCGAAAATGCACTGGAATTGATCTTGTCGAAGAATTTCGCCAGATCGTAGACGATCTCATATTGGTCACCCACCGGCTTGACGGTGACGAAATCGCTGCGGGCAAGATCCTGCGAGAGCGGTTGGGTGAGGATATTGCGAAGCTCCTTGGCTCCCTGCTCATTGATCTCGGCAGCCTGCGGCGCGCCGGCAAGACCCATGGAAAAAACAGCGGCGGCGATGATCCTGGGGCGCATGCCGACCTCTCCTTCTGACCCTGATCGATTGAATTCGACTGTTGATGGGGCTGGGGGAATATGTCAAGGCGTTGATAGACATGGCATCGCAGGCTTGTCTCGGCAGTTGCAATGCCACCACAAAGCTTCGCAATCCGGGGTGCTTGCACCTTTGGCCGCTTTGTATTATACGCCACGCGTCCGCGTAGACACCCTTGGAGGCAACGCGGATGAGGCAGGGCATGCCCTCCTCCAGTTCAGCCGATGCGACTTTGTCGACCGGGTGAACTCTCCAAATAACCTCGAAAGGAATAGCTATGAGCCACGAAAGCTACGAGCTCAAGGCCGAGGCGCGCGAACGGGTTGGTAAGGGGTCCGCCCGTGAACTTCGCCGCAATGGTCTCATTCCCGCTGTCATCTATGGTGATAAGCAGGCCCCCATTTCCATCGCGCTCAACACCAATGAGGTGACGAAGCGCATCCACGCCGGCGGTTTCCTCACGACGATCGCAACGATCGACGTCGGCGGCAAGAAGATCAAGGTTCTGCCGAAGGACTACCAGCTCGATCCGGTCCGTGACTTCACGGTTCACGTCGATTTCCTGCGCGTTTCCGGCAACACCGCGGTCACCGTGGAAATCCCGGTTCATTTCGAAAACCACGAGAAGTCCCCGGGCCTCAAGGCTGGCGGCGTGCTGAACATCGTTCGCCACGAAGTCGAAGTCCATTGCCCGGCCGATGCGATCCCGGAATTCTTCACCGTTGACCTCAGCGGCCTGAAGAGCGGCGACAGCATCCACATCTCGGCCATCAAGCTGCCGAAGAACGTCACGCCGGTTATCGCCGACCGCGACTTCACGATCGCAACGATCGTTGCTCCGGCAGCCGGTCTTGCTGAAGAAGAAGCAGAAGGCGGCGAAGAAGCCAGCGCCTGATTGGCATCTTCAACTTAAAGCATCGAAACCCGCCTTCCCTTTTGGGGATGGCGGGTTTTTCATTGCCTGAAATCAAATATTAGAGAAAGTAAAAATAAAAACGTCTTGAAATCTATACTATCGTTGATTTCCATTAACCCCAGAATTTCAGCAACATTTAACAGATTCATGAAAATCTACGCGAAAGAGTTGTAGAAAGCGGCACCCCCAAAGCTCCGCTGGTCTATGGCTGGGGAGCAAAAGGAACAATGAGCCATTCGGTCGAAAACAGGTTTTTCGCGATCGTCTGCGGTGCGCTGCTGGTTTTCGTAGCGCCGCTCTTCATCCTTTTTCTTTTCTTGTCGTCCGAACGCGCCGAGAAGGAAATCAAGGATCATATAACCGTCCTGCTCGTCGCCAATGCCCAGGCGCTTGCCAAGCCGCTGTGGGATCTGGATGAGGATAGCGTCACCCAGATCAGCGCGACGACGGTCGCCGAAGGTGCGATCGTTCGGGTCAACGTGCGCGATCTTTCCGGCCAGCTCGACGTCACGCAATCCACCATTCCGAAATCCTACATGGGCAATCTGGAGTCCATCTCGCGACCGATCGTCTACAACGGCGTGGACGGCACCAAAAAGCTCGGCACCATTACGGTCTACTATCCACAACTCGGCCTCTTCGATGGTTTGAAGAACGAGGAAATCGTCTTCATTTCCATCTTCATCTTCGCCGTGCTGACGGTCTTCGGTGCGGCGCTGATCGGCAACCGCATTTTCGTCATTCAGCCGTTGATGCGCCTGACACACGCCATCGAGGCCACGCGGCGGCTCGGCTCTCGCCATCATGTCGACTGGCAGTCGAACGACGAGATGGGAAGGCTCGCCAGCAGCTTCAACGATATGCAGAGCAAGTTGCAGCGCGAGGAGACCGAGCTGAAGTTTGCCCATCGCCGCGCCACCGATACCTATAATCTGACGCCCGCCATGCTTTTCTCCCTCGACAAGGACGATTGCATCGCCGCCGTCAGCGACTACTGGCTCGCCGCGACCGGCTACGGCCGTGCCGAGGTGATCGGCCGCGAGTTCGCAAGCCTGGTCCTGCCGGAATCGCGCGCGCGATACGTCGAGCGCAAGAACAGCAATCCCGATACCGCCGCCCGTCTCGCAGTCACCGTCAAGTTCCTGTGCCGGAACGGACGGGTAATGGACGTCCTGATTCTGGAAACCACCGCCATCCAGGACGGTCTGTCGCTTTCCGTCATGACCGACGTCACCGAGCTCAAGCAGTCCGAGGACAAGAACCTCCGGCAGGCAATCACCGATCATCTGACCGGCCTCCTCAATCGTCAGGGCTTCGAGACCGCGTTGGACGCCAAGATCAACGAAGCCGATCTGCGCAAACGCGAACTTGCCTGCCTCTTCATCGATCTCGACCGGTTCAAGTGGATCAACGACAATATGGGCCATGCCGCGGGCGACGCGGCCCTGCGCGAGCTCGTATCCCGCCTGCAGACATGCCTGAAATCGGGCGACATCGCCGCCCGCCTGGGCGGTGACGAATTCGCGATCCTGCTCCTGGCGGAAGATGCCGAAGCAAGAGCAATCGACATGGCTGCCCGTATCGCCGAAATCTTCGAAGCGCCCTTCGAGGGCGATGCGCGCCTCAGCGCCAGCATCGGCATCGCCATCTATCCGCGCCATGCGGCCAATGCCGCCGAGCTGCTGCTGAAGTCCGATATCGCCATGTATGCCAAGAAGCGCGACGGCAAGAACGGCGCACAGATCTTCGACAATGGCATGCTCGACGACTCGCGGCGACGCGCCGAACTGGAAAGCCATATCGAGGCCGGCCTCCTAGAGGACTGGTTCGAGGCCTATCTGCAGCCGGTGGTGAATATCGACGATCGTTCGATCGCCGGCTTCGAGGCATTGATGCGCCTGCACCATCCGCAGAAGGGTATCCTGCCCCCTGCCCGCATCATCGAGGTCGCCGAAGAGACCGGCTCGATCATTCGCATCGGCAACCGCATCATGGAAAAGGCGATCGCCAATTTCGCGCGCCTGTCGCGTCTCGACGGCATGCAAGACACCTACCTCGCCATCAACTTCTCGCCTCTGCAATTTGAGCCCGAACTGCCGCTGCGCATTGCCACCCTGCTTTCGCGCTATGACGTTCCCGCCGGGCGCATCGTCGTCGAAATCACCGAAGCCGTACTCATGGACGACAATCCGGAGACGCGCATGGTCATCAACGAGATCTGCCGTTACGGTTGCCGCATCGCGCTCGACGATTTCGGCACGGGCTATTCGTCGCTGAGCTACATCAATCGCTTCCCGGTCGACATCATCAAGATCGATCAGTCCTTCATCCGCGCGATCAACGATACTGCTTCCGATGTCAGCGCCAAGAGCCGCATGCTGGTCGAAAGCATCACCACGCTGTCGCACAAGATGAACTGCACGGTCATTGCCGAAGGCGTGGAAACGGAAGAGGAATGCGCGACCCTGCGCACCATGGGCATCGACTACGGCCAGGGCTATCTGTTCTATCGGCCACAGCATCCGGACACCCTGGCAAAGACACTCGTCAGCCAGCAGCAGGATCATCCCTCCCCCATAGCACAGGCGTCATAGCGATGAGGAACCGCATGCGAAAGCCGCTGCTCACGATTGCAATCAGCCTGTTTTCGCTATTCCTTTTCCTTCCAGCCCGCGCCGAAACCGTTCATTTCACCACCGAGGAATATCCGCCCTTCAACTATCGCGATGGCAAGACGGCTGTCGGAGCCCTTACCGAACAGGTACAGAAGGTGATGGCCGATATCGGCGTCGATTATAGCATCGCCATCTTGCCCTGGGCGCGGGCCTATAATCAGGCGTTGGCGGAACCCATGACCTGTGTCTTCGCGACCGCCCATAATGAAGAACGCGATCCGCTCTTCAAATGGGTGCAGCCATTGCTGATCGATCGCAGCATCTTGATCAAGCACAGCGGCTCCAAGATTGCCGCCGCCGCCATCGACGAAGCCAGGAAATATCTCGTCGGCACATGGCGGGAGGACTATACGGAGACGATACTGCGCCGGAACAATTTCCCGCGCATCGACGTGGGTAGCGATTTCAAGGCTACGCTGAAGAAACTGATGAGCGATCGCATCGACCTGATGCCGATCTCGGAATTCTATTTCGAAAAGCTGAAAACGGAGGGCAATGCCGTGGAGAAGGTAACCGTCCTTTCCCAGCAGCCCATGGGGATCGCCTGCCAGAAGGACTTCCCAACCGACCTTCTGAACAGGATGCAGGCGGCGCTGAATGCGCTGATCGTCGACGGAACACAGAAGCAGATTTTCCTGAAGTACGGCCTCCACCTTGGCGACTGACGCATCCCGCCTTGACTTTGCCGCCAAATCGCTGTGGTGAAGGGCATCGATATTTTCCAAGGGGTGAAGCGCATGCTTCTTATCGCCGGCCTCGGCAATCCGGGCGCCAAATATCAGGGCAACCGCCATAATATCGGCTTCATGGCCGTGGATGCGATCTATCGCCGCCATAGCTTTTCGCCCTGGCAGAAGAAGTTCAAGGCGGAGATTTCCGAAGGCGAGCTCGGCGGCCAGAAGGTGCTGCTCATCAAGCCGCAGACCTTCATGAACCTCTCGGGTGAAGCTGTCGGCGAAGCCATGCGCTTCTACAAGCTCCAGCCCTCCGACCTCGTGGTGATCTACGACGAACTCGATCTGCCGGCCGGCAAGGCGCGGCTGAAGACCGGCGGCGGCCATGGCGGTCACAACGGCATCAAGTCGATCGACGCCCACTGCGGCCGCGAATATCGGCGCCTGCGCCTCGGCATCGGTCATCCCGGCGTCAAGGAGCTTGTGCACAATCACGTTCTCGGCGATTTCGCCAAGGTGGATCAAAGCTGGCTGGAACCGCTGTTCGACGCACTTGCCGACAACGCCGATATGCTGGTGCGCGGCGAGAATTCGCAGCTGATGAACAAGATCGCGCTTGCCCTCGGCGGCAAGGCGGAAGACGACGCTCCCAAGCCGGAGAAGAAGGCGCCTGCCAAATCCCATATTCATCAGGCGCGCAATCATAACCAGCCGAAGATCCCGGAAACCGGTCCCATGGCGGAAATGCTGAAGAGGATATTCAGCAAGAAGGATAATTGAAATGCCGGACGCAGCAGTCGAAGATGCCGCAGATATCGTCATCCGGCCGGTCGCGGTTGCGGAACTGCCGACCCTCCTTGCGCTCTACCGGCATCTGAATGTCGAAGACCCGGTGCTTGAGCTGCAGTTGGCGGAGAGCCGCCTTGCGGAAATTCTTGCCCATCCCGGCATGACGATCCTCGCCGCCTTTGACGGAGACAAGGTCGTCTCTTCCGTAACACTGATCGTCATCCCAAATCTCACGCGCGGCGGGGCGCCCTATGCTTTGATCGAGAATGTGGTGACCCACGCCGACTATCGTCGGCGCGGCTTTGCCGGCGCGGTCATCCGCAGGGCGTTCGCAAGCGCCTGGGAGAGGAACTGCTACAAGGTCATGCTGCTGACCGGCTCGAAGAATCCGGCAACGCTGCGCTTCTATGCCAATTGCGGATTTACGCAGGACAAGACCGGCTTCCAGGTCCGTCGTCCTACCTAACAAGGGCAGCCGTTCCTATTCTTCCGGCTCGGTAGTGAACATCAGCGGGAATCCCGCGCTTTTAGCAAGATCGACCGCCTCCTGCGCCTTCGTCTCGGCAATATCCCGCGCACAGACCATGACCACGCAGGTGCCGAGCTTATGCGCGGTCATCATGACGCGGTAGCCGGTCTCCTCGCTCATGCGGAAGACGGCCTTGAGCACCATGATGACGAATTCCCGCGGCGTATAATCGTCGTTCACGAGAATGATCTTGTAGAGCTTCGGTCGCTCGACCTTCGGCTTGGTTTTTAGTCTTTGGTTTCAGGACAACATCATTGTCACTCATCGGCATCACCGTTGACGACAGGGGAAAGAGGCTTTGGGCTAATAGGGAAATTATAGTGCAGCGCAGTACACCGTTCAAGGACCACGGTCTCATGACAATGCGCCCTGACAACGCGCAAAGCAGCATTCGAGCGACTTCCGCCTCTCTTTCGGCAGAAAAGAGCCTCCTTGCCCGCACAAGACTTGACCCGCAACGGCCCTTCCCCCATAGGCACAGCAAAGATTTTCAAGATATGGACAAGGTGCCATGGGTTTCAAATGCGGTATCGTCGGGCTGCCGAATGTCGGCAAGTCCACTCTGTTCAACGCGCTGACCAAGACGGCGGCGGCGCAGGCGGCGAACTATCCGTTCTGCACGATCGAGCCGAACACGGGTGAAGTCGCGGTTCCCGATCCGCGCATGCGCAAGCTCGCCGACATCGCCAAGTCGAAGGAACTGATTCCCACGCGCATCTCCTTCGTCGATATTGCCGGCCTCGTGCGCGGCGCATCGAAGGGTGAGGGTCTCGGCAACCAGTTCCTCGCCAATATCCGCGAAGTCGACGCCATCGTGCATGTGCTGCGCTGCTTCGAAGACAGCGACATCACCCATGTCGAAGGCCGCATCAATCCGGTCGCCGACGCCGAGACGATCGAGACCGAGCTGATGCTCGCGGACCTCGAGAGCCTTGAACGCCGCACCGAGCAGACCCGCAAGCGTGCCACCGCCAAGGACAAGGAGTCCTTGGCGATGCTGCCGATCATGGACGCTTCCCTGGCATTGCTGCAGGAAGGCAAGCCCGTCCGCACGCTGCTCTCGAAGCTGGACGCCGAAGAGATCCGCATCCTCAAGGGTCTGAACCTCCTGACCTCGCACCCCGTGCTCTATGTCTGCAACGTCGCCGAAGGCGATGCGGCAACCGGCAATGAGTACACGGCAGCCGTTGCCGCCATGGCCAAGGAGCAGAATTCGGAAGTCGTCATCATCTCCGCCGCGATCGAGGCGGAAGTGGCGCAGCTGCCCGATGACGAGGCGAAGGAATTCCTCTCCGCGCTAGGCCTCGACGAAGCCGGCCTCGACCGCCTGATCCGCGCCGGTTACAAGCTGCTGCACCTCATCACCTATTTCACGGTAGGCCCTAAGGAAACCCGCGCCTGGACGATCGAACAGGGCACCAAGGCGCCGCAGGCGGCCGGCGTCATCCATTCGGATTTCGAACGCGGCTTCATCCGCGCCAACACGATCGCCTTTGACGACTATGTCGCCTACAACGGCGAAACCGGCGCCAAGGAAGCCGGCAAGGCGCGTGACGAAGGCAAGGAATACGTCGTCCAGGACGGCGACGTCATCCACTTCCGCTTCAACACCTGATCGCTTTTCGGCTGCCGTCGCCTAAGCAATTTCAGGAAAAGTGCTAGCGGTTTTCCGTTCGGAATTGCGTTAAAATAAGATGATAGAGCGCTTCCTTGCTTCGAAGAAAAGCGGAAACGCTCTATCGGAGCGCCGGCAATCTCGCCTGTATGCCCGCAGGCAACCGCCGCACGATGACGCGGCGCAGATCGGCCCAGCCGATACCGATGACGAGCACCACCAGGCCGACAATCATCAGCACCAGGAAGCCGACCTTGTCGAGACCGGCATTGTTGTGCCGGAAAATGGCCGCAGTCGCGAGGCCGAGCGACACGAGACCTGCGGTCACGAAAGCGCGGCGATCGATCACAAGCCCGATCAACATCATCATCAGAACTGCGATCAGGACGGTCACCGCCTGCAGGTAGCCTCCGAAAAGCGCGTCGGTGAGATTGGTGAAAACGCCGCCGCCGCTCGCAAGCTCCAGGCGCAGAGCCAGGAGGACGGTTGAATAAAGCAGCGCCGGAGCGGTCGCGAGATGCAGCCAGAAGGCGACGTCGGAACGGCGCGTGACTCTTTTCGGATCGCTGAGGTCGTAGCGCATTGCCAAGGCGAAGCTGCCAAGTGCCGCAATCAGCAAGATCATGAGTGTCTGGATCGGATAATCTACCGGCACATTCGCGGACCCAGTGACAGTGCCGGCGACATAGAAGACTGTCGCCAGAAACAGCCCAAACAGCGAGAACAGGAATAGCGCCAGGGAAAGCGGGACCCGGTAGCGCCAATAGAACAATATCAGCAGGGGCGGGAATGGCGCAGCGAGGATAAATGCGCCGATTGTGAAATTATCGACCAATGCCGGGGTGGAACTGACATAGGTCACGACCGTATGGAAAAGCCAGAAGACGAGCGCCACGGTCAAGACGACAGCCGGAAGCGCCAGCCGTTGGCGGCGCACGAGGATTTCGGCCAGGATGACGATTGCCAGCAGAGACGCATAGCGGTTCGCCAGACCCCATAGCCCGACCAGCAGCACAATGATGCCGATGGTAATGAGCACGTCGTGAAAGCCGCGCACGAAACGCGGCGCTTCCGTCTCTTCCAGCGGATTGGAATCATCAAGTGAGCGTGGTGCCGAAAGATCCTGAGCCGCCGGCAACGCGCCGATGTTCCGCTCGCTGAGATACGGCAGCAGTCGCTCCGCTTGGTCGGAGGAAATAATCCCCTCGCCTGCCGCCTCTTTCAGTGCGATTTTGAGTTTGCTCATTCTTCCCGCTCCATATCGCCACTACCAAGCCTCATCATATCGCTGCCGCACAATCAAGGGCTGCCGTATGCGAATGCGCAATCGTATTCGGCTAGCCTCATCCGACCACGAAAATGCTTGCGCCATCGCCACCCAGATGCGATTGCCCATAAGCAGAATGTGGAGGATGGGAGGACAGATGACGAAGTTCGTCTATGAAGACTTTCAGCTGGGACGGGAATTTCCGCTCGGCCCCAAGCATGTGACGGCGGCGGAGATCGTAGAATTCGCTAGGGAATTTGACCCGCAGCCCATGCATCTGGATGAGGAAGCAGGCCGCGCAAGTATTCTCGGCGGACTCGCCGCTTCCGGCTGGCACACCTCTTCGATGTTCATGCGCATGATGTGCGATTCCTATCTCCTCGCCACCGATGCGCAGGGCGCGCCTGGCATCGATTTCATGGAATGGAAGAAGCCTGTTCTGGTGGACGACACCCTGTCGGGCCGTTCCATCGTCGTCGAGGCGCGCCCCATGCGTTCGCGCCCCGGCATCGGCATCGTCAAGTTCCGTCATGAGGTCGAGAACCAGCGCGGCGAGCTCGTCTGTCTCGGCGAAAACGCAACGATGATCCGCATGCGCGCCGGCGCGGAGATATCCGCATGAAGATGAGCGAACTTTATACCATCGGCGAGCGCATCGAGATTGGCAGCCATACCTTCACGCCCGAAGGCATCGTCCACTTTGCCTCGCGCTACGATCCGCAGATCTTCCACATGGATGCGGAAGCGGCCAAGCAATCCTTGTTCGGCGGGCTCTGCGCCTCTGGTTGGCATAGCTGCTCCGTGTGGATGCGCACCTTCGTCGATTACTGGAAGTCCGAAACCGCACGGCTGATCGCCGAGGGCAAGACGCCGCCCAATCTCGGCCCCTCACCCGGCTTCAAGAACTTGCAATGGCTGCGGCCGGTCTTTGCTGGCGACACGATCACCTATGGTGTCACGATCGTCGGCAGCAGGCCCTTAGCCTCGCGCCCCGGTTGGGCGCTCTACACACTGGCCTGTGACGGCGTAAACCAGCATGGCAGCCAGGCCCTGCGCTTCGAAAGCACCGTGCTGGCCTTCGAATAGCGACGACGGTTCCGCCGTCGCTACCTCGCTCGTCTGATGAGCACACTCAGTGTCCGGCGAATTCCACCAGCGTATGAACCGGTACATCAAGCTCTTCGAGCTTTTTGCGGCCGCCGAGATCAGGCAAATCGATCACGAAGCAGGCAGCAACGACTTCGGCGCCGATCTGCCGCAGAAGCTTCGTCGCGCCGACGGCGGTGCCGCCCGTTGCGATGAGATCGTCCACGAGAATGACCCTCTCGCCCGGATTGACGGCATCGCGATGCATCTCCATCTCGTCCACGCCATATTCCAGGCTGTAGGCGATGCGGACGATATCGTGCGGCAGCTTGCCCTTCTTGCGGATCGGCACGAAGCCGGACGACAACTGATGCGCCACCGCGCCGCCCAGAATGAAGCCACGCGCTTCCATGCCGGCGACTTTGTCGATCTTGGTGCCGGCATAGGGATGCACCAGCGCATCCACGGCGCGACGGAATGCCCTGGCGTCGCCAAGCATCGTCGTGATGTCGCGAAAGATGATGCCGGGCTTGGGATAGTCCGGAATGGAGCGGATGCTGGCAGCGAGCTCCGAAGCAATAGTGTTCATGAAATACGTACTCTCAGGCTATGATAGGGCCGGCCGCACCCTATCAAGACCGGCGCTCTATACCAACAAAAAAGGCGGCCTCGATGGGCCGCCTTTTCGTTGAAACATCGCAATACTCAGTGAGCGCCGGCCTTGGCATAGACGGAACGCTTGGTGAGATAGATCAAGATGGAGAAGATCAGCAGGAACACCATGACCATGAAGCCGAGATGCTTGCGATCCTCCAGATGCGGCTCGGATGTCCACATCAGGAACGCAGACACATCGCGCGCATACTGATCGACCGTCTGCGGCGCGCCATCGTCGTAGGTCACCTGTCCGTCCGAAAGCGGCTTCGGCATCGCAAAAGTCGCGGCCGCATCGAAATACGGGTTGTAGTGCGAATTCTGCGGCACCTTGAAACCGGCCGGCGGCTCTTCATAGCCAGTCAGCAGCGAGTAGATATAGTCCGGGCCGCCTTCCTGATACTGGGTGAAGATATCGAAGATGAACTGCGGGAAGCCGCGCTCGACTTCGCGCGCCTTGGCAAGCAGCGACATGTCAGGCGGCACCGCCCCGTTGTTGGAGGCCGCGGCGGCCTCGTCATTCGGGAACGGCGAGTTGAAATGATCCGACGGAAGCGCCTTGCGGGTGAACATCTCGCCCTGGGGGTTCGGCCCGTCCTGAACCTCATAATTGGCAGCAAAGGCCTTCACCTGGGCTTCCGTATAGCCGAGATCTTCCAGCGTGCGGTAAGCCACCAGCTTCATCGAATGGCAGGCGGAACAGACTTCCGTATAGACCTTGAGACCGCGCTGCAGCTGGGCCTTGTCGTAATAGCCGAACGGGCCGCCGAAGGTCCAATGCTGCTCGCGCGGCTCCTTCAGCGGATAATGCGGCGTCTCGTTCTCCGTGGCAGGTTTCGTCTCCGCCGCCATGGCGGCCGCCGTCAGGGAGCCGCCGATCAGGGCGAGCGAGAGAAGGCCGGCAACAATTTTTTTCATCGTTTTCTTCCTTCCAACCGCTCAGGCGCTCATCGCGACGGCGTCTTTTTTATCGCCGCCCTGCTTTTCAAGAACCGCTTCCGTAATCGAATTCGGAATGCGCCTCGGTGTCTCGACTATGCCAAGCACCGGCATGATGACGAGGAAGAACAGGAAGTAGAACAGCGTCGCGAACTGCGCAGCCGTGGTGTAGATGCCCTCCGCCGGCTGCGAGCCGAGCCAGCCGAGCAGGACAGCGTCGGCAACGAACAGCCAGAAGAACAGCTTGTACCATGGGCGATAGACGGCTGAACGAACCTTCGACGTATCGAGCCACGGCAGGAAGAACAGCACGATGATGGCGCCGAACATCGTCAGGACGCCGCCGAGCTTGGAGTCGATCGGCCCGATGTTGAAGGTGATCGAGCGCAGCATCGCGTAGAACGGCAGGAAGTACCATTCCGGAACGATATGGGCCGGCGTCTTCAGCGGATTGGCCGCGATATAGTTGTCGGCATGGCCGAGAAAGTTCGGCAGATAGAAGACGAAATAGGCGAAGACCAGCAGGAAGATGGAGACGCCGAGCGCATCCTTCAGCGTCGCATAGGGCGTGAAGGCCACGGTATCCGTCTTCAGCTTGACTTCGACGCCGGTCGGGTTCGTCTGGCCGGTCACATGCAGCGCCCAGATGTGCAGGATGACAACGCCCGCGATCATGAACGGCAGCAGATAATGCAGCGAGAAGAAGCGGTTGAGCGTCGGATCGTCGACGGCGAAACCGCCGAGTAGGAAGGTCTGGATCCAGTCGCCGACCCATGGGAAGGCCGAGAAGAAGCCGGTGATAACGGTTGCACCCCAGAAGGACATCTGGCCCCAGGGCAGAACGTAGCCCATGAAGGCGGTCGCCATCATCAGCAGGTAGATGATCACACCGAGAATCCAGAGGATTTCACGCGGCGCCTTGTAGGAGCCGTAGTAGAGACCGCGGGCGATGTGGAGATAGACGGCCACAAAGAAGAAGGACGCGCCGTTGGCATGCATGTAGCGCAGAAGCCAGCCGTGATTGACGTCGCGGACGATCTTTTCGACCGAATTGAAGGCGATCGCCGTGTTGGCCGCATAATGCATGGCGAGAACAACACCGGTCAGGATCTGCAAAAGCAGCATGACAGCCAACATGGCGCCGAACGTATAGGCATAGTTCAGATTGCGCGGGACCGGATAGGCGATGAAACTATCATAGACCATACGCGGCAGCGGAAGCCGCGCGTCGACCCATTTTTCGAGCCCTGTGGATGGCTCGTAAGACGAATGACCACTCATGATTCAGCTCCCCCTCAACCGACCTTGATCTTCTTTTCCGACGTGAACGCATATTGCGGTATGAAGAGGTTCTCCGGCGCGGGTCCATGGCGGATGCGACCGGCAGTATCGTAAACCGAACCGTGGCAGGGACAGAACCACCCGCCATATTCCCCTGCCTGACCGAGCGGAATGCAACCGAGATGGGTGCAGACGCCGATCATCACGAGCCAGTTCTCCTTGCCGTCGCCAGCCGAACGGGCAAGATCCGTTGCCTGCGCGTCAGCCGGGAGATTGGCATTGCGAGCGACCGGATCCTTCAGGTCCGAGAGCTGCGCGCCCTTGCCGTCGTCGATTTCTTTTTGCGTGCGGTTACGGATGAAGACAGGCTTGCCGCGCCACTTCACCGTTAGGGACATGCCAGGCTCCAGGCTCGACACGTCGACTTCGATGGATGCAAGAGCGAGTGTCGATGCGTCCGGCCGCATCTGGTCGATAAACGGCCATGCGACGGCAACTGCACCCACCGCGCCGGCCATACCTGTCGTCAAATAAAGGAAATCGCGACGAGTCGGCTCGCCGGTGGACTCAACTGTCGTACTATGCTCGCTCAAAGCTGCACATCCTCTTCCCGCAAACCACGGCAAAAACCGCGGTACCCCTCACTAACGGTGAATCATCGCGACCATAATTCCGCCATAGATTCCTCCGTAACCCGCTGCGTTCTAAGCTTGATCGCAAATTATGTCCAGTCTTGGCAAGGGGAGAGGGCACAATGTCGCGGCAAAATCGCGCTATTGCGTCGCAGGCCCGAAGCTTAAGCTTCCCTCTCGCGGCAGCCCGAGGTTAAGCGCATGAAAAAACAGTGGATTCACATAATATTTTTTCGCATCGCATAGCAAAATAAGTAGTAATTTCAATGCCGCACTGCAAAAACTGCCACGATCATCGCATCTTCATTCCATCGTCGGCATGAGCCTTTACCTCTTAAAACCAAATGGATTTGTCTTGCGGTTTGTGGACGATTGTCACCGTTGCCTTGTGCCGTCAGAACATCGGAACATGAAGCACGAGAACTTGCCATGAGACACACGATTTATTGCGTTCTATGCGTTCTTGCCACGCTGGCGCTTGGGATCCTTGCGGCGCGCTACGTCACTGAGTCCTGGTTGCTGGCCTTTTTCGAAAGCCTGCAGACCCACATCAGCGTCTTTGCAATCCTGTTTGCCTTGATCGCATTCGTTTTCAAGCGCCACTGGTACGCACTATTCCTGACCACGGCCGGAACCGTGCTTCTGGTCCACTCGATGCTCATGCTCCAGGAATACGCCGCGTCTTCCCTCGTCGCCTCGGCAGAGGCAGGCGGCGGAAATTTCAGGCTCCTGTCCTTCAACGTCGAAGACAGCAATTTTGAAAACGGCGCCCGCATCGCCGATCTCGTTATCGCCTCGAAAGCCGATGTCGTCGAAATTTTCGAGGCAGGACCCGTCTTTTCCGAAATGGACCGCATCACCAAGGTCTATCCTTACCGCATTGGTTGCGGCGTGATGACCACCGACTGCGACTCCCTGCTGCTGTCAAAAAGACCGTTCCAGAGCCAGCTCATGCGCAGCCTCGGCAGCCTTTGGGACAATCGCTTCATTCTGGCCACCATCGACATGGACGGCCAACCCGTGAATTTCGCTTCCGTTCATTTGAGCAAGCCCTATTTCGATGCGTTCCACCAGATCGAGCTTGGTCTCCTCGCTCCCGCCCTCAACGACGTGAAAGGGCCGCTTATCCTCGCGGGCGATTTCAACGCGTCGATTACCGCTCCCGACATGCGCGACTTTCTGGCCGCGACCGGCCTTCGCCATGCCTTCCCCGAGCCGGCGACATGGCCAATCACTTTAGGCGCCTACGGCATCAGCATCGATCACGTCTTCGCCCGCCCACCGCTCCGGCTGGTATCCGTCACGCAGATCCGCGATGCGATGGGATCGAACCACTTTGGCTTGATGACGGAGCTCAGCGTGCCTCGCACCGGTGGTCCAAAGGGCGCCGCAGTCGATTAGGCCCGATGCCGGTCAATCGGCATCCGCCGCGATGAAGCCGCCGGACTGGCGTGCCCAGAGTTCGGAATAGAGGCCGCCGCGGGCAATCAGCTCGTCATGTGTACCTTCTTCGATGATCTTGCCCTTGTCTATGACGATCAGCCGGTCGAGCTTGGCAATGGTCGAGAGCCGGTGGGCGATGGCGAGAACCGTCTTGCCCTTCATCAGCGTATCGAGGTTGGACTGCAGCACGGCTTCGGCTTCTGAATCCAGCGCCGACGTCGCCTCGTCGAGCACCAGGATCGGCGCGTCCTTCAGCATGACGCGAGCGATCGCGATGCGCTGGCGCTGGCCGCCTGAAAGCTTGACGCCGCGCTCGCCGACAT
The DNA here is from genome assembly GCF_012641385.1 of Rhizobium sp. P28RR-XV. NCBI lineage: Bacteria > Pseudomonadati > Pseudomonadota > Alphaproteobacteria > Hyphomicrobiales > Rhizobiaceae > Rhizobium > Rhizobium sp. P28RR-XV. Next base: position 23,945 of record NZ_JABAIG010000012.1, on the reverse strand, counting down.
GGGCGGCATAGGCGGTGCGTCCCTTCTGATCCTCCAGAGCGGTAATGAAGCGATCCGCCTCGGCCTGTCGCGCCGCTTCCACCATCTGCTCGTCCATGGCATCGGGGCGGCCGAAAAGGATGTTGTCGCGAATGGAGCGATTGAGCAGCGCCGTATCCTGCGTCACCATGCCGATCGCGCCGCGCACCGATTCCTGCCGCACGGCGGCGATATCCTGGCCATCGATCAGGATACGGCCGCCTTCGAGATCGTAGAAGCGCAGCAACAGGTTGACGAGCGTCGTCTTGCCCGCGCCCGATCGGCCGACGATGCCGACCTTCTCGCCGGCAGCCACATTGAGGGAGAAATTATCGATGACGCCGCCGCCGCGCCCATAATGGAAGGTGATGTTGTCGAAACGGATTTCCGGGCCGGTGACGACCAGGTTCTTCGCATCCGGCCGATCGACCAGGCCGATGGGCTCGGAGATCATTTCCGCCGAATTCTGGATCGTACCGAGATTACGCATGATGGCGTTGAACTGCGCCATCATGCGGCCGAAGAGCATGTTCAGCCGCAGCACCATGCTGAGCGTGAAGGCGACGCCACCGGTCGAAATCTCGCCCGACAGCCAGAGATGAACGGCCAGCGCGCCGATGGTGGTGATCATGACGCCCGACAGCAGCGCCAGCGAGGAACGCACGCCGGTCAGCAGCCGCGTAAACGGCATGACGGCTGCCTGGAAGCGGTCGAAGCCATTGCGGATGTAATGATCGTTCTGCTCCTCCCGCCCGAAGAGCTTCAGCGTCTGAATATTGGCATAGGCATCGACCATGCGCCCGTTCAGCATCGACGATGCTTCGGCGGCATTACGCGCATGCCGGCGAATGCGCGGCACGAAATAGCGCGCAAGCATGGAGAAAACGCCGATCCACACCGCGATCACCAGCGCAAGCCGCCAATCCAGTCCGCCGACCAGCGCAATGGTCGAAGCCGCATAGATGATGATGAACCAGACGACCTGCAGCAGCGACACGACGAGATCGCCCGTCGCCTGCCCCGCCGACCAGACCTTGGTGACGACACGGCCGGAAAAATCATTCTGGAAGAATTCGACGGATTGTCTCGCCACATGCCGGTAGGCCTGCCAGCGCACGAGGTTCAGGAAGCCCGGAACAACCACCTGCTCCTCGACGAGTGCGCCGAGGCTGACGACCACGAAGCGCACGACAAGCACCACGAAAACCATGCCGAGAAGTGTCGCGCCATGGCCGGCAAGCAGCCCGCTCCACCCCTCGCCCGGCTTTACCTTGTCGAGAATATCGACCAGATGCCCGACAAACCAGAACAATGCCGCCTCGAGCATGGCGACTGCCCCGCCGAGCGCCGCCATTGCCAGGAATGGACCTTTGGCCTGACTGACATAATACCAGATGAAAGCGCCAAGCGACCGCGGCGGCCTGAGATCGCCGCTGCGGTAATAGGGATCAATCCAGGTCTCGAACAGACGGTATACGGAGCGGATGAGCATGCCAGCGATATAGGCAATTTCCCAAGCGACGCAAAGGAAATGGCCGCGTGGCAAAGGCTATATTTTCGTTAGAATCCCGCCGAGCGTCCACCTCTTGTGTCCTGCAAACGAAAAGGGCGGCTTTCGCCGCCCTTTCTCATCCCTACTCCGCCGCCGCCTCAGCTTCCTCGTGATCTGCCAAGAATCCACCGGATTGCCGGCTCCAGAGCTCGGCATAGATGCCGCCGTTCTGGACCAGCTCCTGATGCGAACCCATCTCGATGATCCGGCCCTTGTCGAGAACGACGAGGCGGTCCATCTCGGTCAGCGTCGATAGGCGGTGGGCGATGGCGATCACCGTCTTGCCGTGCATCAGGGCGAAGAGGTTTTCCTGGATCGCTGCTTCCACTTCGGAATCGAGCGCCGAGGTTGCCTCGTCGAGCACCAGGATTGGCGCGTCCTTCAGGAAGACGCGGGCGATCGCGACACGCTGCCTCTGGCCGCCGGAAAGCTTGACGCCACGCTCGCCGACCTGCGCATCCAGGCCTGTGCGACCCTGCATGTCGACCAGGCCTTCTATGAAGTCCCAGGCATTGGCGCGCTTGGCCGCCTGTATCACTTCCTCGTCGGTCGCATCCGGACGGCCATAGGCGATGTTGTCGCGGATCGAGCGATGCAGCAGCGACGTATCCTGCGTCACCACGCCGATCATCGAGCGAAGGCTATCCTGCGTCACCCCGGCGATATCGTGGCCGTCGATAGTGATGCGGCCGCTTTCCAGATCATAGAAGCGCAGCAGCAGGTTCATCAGCGTCGTCTTGCCGGCACCGGACCGGCCAACGAGGCCGACCTTTTCGCCCGCACGGATATCGAGGCTCAAGTCCTCGATCACACCCTTCGCCTTGCCGTAATGGAAGCGAATGTGATCGAACCGGATTGCCCCCTGCTTGGCCGCGATCGGCGAAGCCGCCGGCTTATCGACGATGTCATGCGGCTTCGTCATCATCTCCATGCCGTCATAAACGGTGCCGATGTTTTCGAAGAGCGCCGAGACTTCCCACATCACCCACTGCGACATGCCGTTGACGCGCATGGCAAGGCCGATAGCAATGGCGATGGAGCCGACCGAGATCGAACCGCTGAGCCAGAACCAGATCGACAGTGCCGAGACGATGAACAGCGCCGCGCAGTTGTTGAAATAGACCGAGGCGTGGAACAGCGTCACCTTGCGCATCTGCTTATGGACGGTATTGAGGAATTCCTCCATGCCGGCCTTGGCATAGGTCTCCTCGCGACCCGCATGTGAGAAGAGCTTCACCGTGGCGATGTTGGTGTAGCTATCGACCACGCGGCCTGTCATCGTCGAGCGCGCATCGGCCTGCTGCGCGGCGATCTTGCGCAGCACCGGCACGAAATGAGCGACGATCGCGACATAGACGCCGAGCCAGAGCAGGATCGGAATCATCAACCGCCAATCGGCCGCCGCAATGACGAGGATCATCGACAGGAAGTAAGTGACGACGTACACGAAGACGTCGAGGATCTTCATGACGGTTTCACGTACGGCAAGCGAGGTCTGCATCACCTTGGTCGCGACACGACCGGCAAACTCATTGGCAAAGAAGGTCATGCTGTGACGCAGCAGGAAGCGATGCATCTGCCAGCGCGCGATCATCGGATAGTTGCCGAGCAGCACCTGATGCATGATGAAGCTGTCGAGGATCGCCGCGAGCGGCAGCCCGACGAGCACCATCGCGCCCATCCAGAACAGCTTGTGCCATTCGGTCTGCAGGAACGTCGTCTTGTCGGCCTTGGTCAGCCAGTCGACGATATCCCCGAGGAACTGGAACAGCGCCACCTCGCCGATCGCGATCGACATGGTGAGGATGCTCATGGCGATGAGCCACGGCAGCGCCGGCCTGGAATAGTGCCAGCAGAAGGCGAAGAGGCCGCGCGGCGGAGTGTCCGGCACCTCACTCGGGAAAGGATTTAGTCGGCGTTCGAACCAGCCAAACATTGAAATGCTCCAGAGACTCGACCTTTTGACCACCTGCTGCGCCTAAAGGTCGCAGATTGATATGGTGGCCGGGCGATGAAAGAACGAGGCCATCTTGGTCGCGAAATGAATCAAAAAAGGAGGTACCTGCGAAGGAGCGCCTTAAAGTGCCCCGATCAGAACCGTGAGTTCACGGCACGAAGGCGCATCATTACAAAGGTGATATCCATCTGCGCCTCCTATTTCGCTGGTTGTAGAGCGAGTGTCTTTTAGCGCGCATTTCTCTTTTTGAAAAGTGGAGTATGCCTGAAAAATGGGCTGAAAACTTCAATTGTGCTGATGGGAGACATCACAAAAAGCGAGGGATCGGCGAAAAGCGGAGACAAATTCGGATGTTTTCGCTAGTTGCAGCGCATGACCAAGCTCCGCATCGCCCTCTATCAACCCGACATTCCCGGCAATACCGGCACGATCCTGCGGCTTGCCGCCTGTCTCGGCCTTTGTGTCGACATTATCGAGCCGGCTGGCTTCGACATATCGGATCGCAATCTGAGGCGCGCCGGCATGGACTACCTTGCCGCCGTCAGCCTGACCAGGCATGTCAACTGGGACCGGTTCGAGGCATGGAGGCGGGAAAGCGGACGGCGGCTGGTGCTGGCCTCGACGAAGGCGGCGCAGCGCTATACCGATTTCGCCTACCGCGACGACGACATTCTTCTCTTCGGCCGCGAAAGCGCCGGGGTGCCGGAGCATGTGCACGAGAAAACCGATGGCCGCGTCCTGATCCCCATGGTCGAGGGCCAACGCTCCATCAATGTCGCGATGTCGGCAGCGATGATATCGGGCGAAGCCTTGCGGCAAACGCAATGGCTACCACTCGCCGCACCGGGGCCGCACGGAGCCTGAATGTCGCACCCGAATAGGCGTTGGCACGTCGGATAAAGTGTGAGAAGCTTCGCCTTGGAATGCTCTAACTCAGGCAGCCTTGGCGAGGTGACCCCATGTTCCAGACGGCATTCACGCTTTCCCTGACGCAGTTCGCACGCACATTGAGCCTCCCCGAGCGGCTCCAGCGTTCCCCTTTGCGCAACCTTGCGCTTGAAGGCCTTCGCCAGCGGAACCTGGCTCTCGATGCGCTGTTCTACGACGTCACGGTCATCACGCCGGAGGAAGCCTTCTACATCAGTGACTCGCTCGCCGCCGAAGGCGCGATCATGATCGTTCCGCCCAGCGGTCTTGGCGCGCTTATCCTCTGCGAAACCATCGATGAATTCGTCCTGCGCGGCGGCACCGATGCTCGGGCGCTCGCAGTCGCCGGTATTGGCGGTTCGGCACTCGGAGCCGCCGCTTTCGCCCGCAACGTGGCGGACGCGATCGACGCGCCGGTCGCGGTCGTGGTCTCGGGCTACGGTATCGCCGATGTCATCACCGAAGCCTTCGGCGGATTGTTTTTCTTCGCTCATCTGAGGGGCCTGCGGCCGTTTCTCGAAAGCCTGGACGACCTTGCCGGCCGCCCCAAAATGGGAATGCAGGCTGAGGCGGCAGCTGCCCACACCAGTCTCGACACCCGAACCGTGCAGGCGCTTCTTGCCGATCCCCGCCTCTCCTTCCGCCTGCTGGCGGGCCACTCCAAAGGCAATCTCGTCCTTTCCGCCGCCCTGCATAACCTCTCAAAGCAGGACGAAGGGCGGGTCGCCGAACTGGCGCAACATACCAAGATCGTGACGATCGGCGCGCGCATTGCGATGCCGCCGGCATTCACCGATGTCGTCGATGTCATGGGTGAATGGGACTGGTTCGGTGAAATCAACTCCCGCCGGTTCATCCACGCCGATCAGCGCGTTGCACACGCATGGCATCACACGAACACCGATTTGAGCGGCCACCTGCCGGTGACCATCACGCTGATGGAAATTCTTGCGGCATCTCCCATCGCCGAAGATCAGAAGGCCGGGGAACACCAAGCTGCAAAGCTCGGTACCGTGGCCGAACCGCCGGCAATGCCGGAGACAAGGCCACCCTCGCCTTCGGCTCCGGGCGGCGGCAACACGGCCACGATCGAGAAGGTCAAGAAAGCTTTCTCAGCAGGCCCTATGCCAAACGCTCAGCCGCTCGCATCCAGCCCGTCGGATGATGCACCATCACCCAAACCGCATTGAACTGGCAACACATTGCAAGCTGGCCGCAAGGGGATGGGGCGGCCCCAGCCTCTTCGCCGTCACTGCAGTCGGTGGTGTCGTTCGCGTCAGTCCGCCGACGGCCATTGTGAAACACGATGAACACGCTTCGATTTAAATCTCCTCTGAACCGAGAGGCTTACAAACGCATTCCGGCTTGGCAACTGCTGGCCGACGGATGACAAAACGCGGAGGCACAAGGCCAGCTTCCCTCGCTCGCAGATGCGGGAGATCTCTGCCTTCTGCAAGTGTCGACAGTTCCCCGGCCCCTTGCGGACGTGCGCCACTGCCCACTGAGCGGTGTGTGCTAGAAGACGAGCGAGGAACGCATCGCAAGTTTGATTAAGTCGCCGTTTGAACGATCGCAAACCGCAGCTTGCGCGCGGCCATCAGCAAACTTCGATCTAAAATTGCACGACATCGTCATGGAGCAGCGGACCGACCTTGAGCCAGACCCTGGCCCCGGCCGGACCGACCGTCGCATTCAAGGGAGCACGTGCCGGCAGGCGCAGCCAGGATTGGCCTTCGAACCCGTCCTGCTCGTCGGAAAAGGCGCCCGAGAGGACAAGAATTTCGAGCCCGTCGGGGTTGTCCAGCCGAAGCGCAGCGCCCGGCGCCCACTCCTCGATGCGGACCTGTTCGTGACCGTCATTGAAGAGGATCGCCGAGGCAGTGACTCCAGGGAAAGGTTCACCCTTCTCGCCTTCCCCTGGCCGCCGGACGACGCGCGCCTGATCGTCCTGCCGGAACTGCCACAGCTTGACGAAGATGGTGCAGCCATCCTCGGACCCCGGCGCGTGTCCGGTTCCCGGCGGGTTGCGGATATAGGACCCGGCTGGAAAATCGCCGGTCTCGTCCTGGAAGATACCTTCGAGGACGAGGAACTCCTCACCGCCGGGATGGCTGTGATGAGGGAAGCGACTCTGCGGCGCGTAGCGCACGATGGAGGTCGCGCGGGCCTTTTCCTCGCCGACGCGGAACAGCATGCGCCGATCGACGCCCCTGGTCGGGCTGGGGACCCAGTCCAGCTTGGCCGCATGGACCACCGTCCGCACACCGAGATCGTCGTTCAACAGCATCGTCAGAGCTCCCCCAGGCCACCATCGACGGCGATCTCGGCACCCAGCATGTAGCTTGATGCCTCGCTCGCCAGGAAAGCCACCGCGGCCGCGATCTCCTCGGGCTTGCCCATCCGGCCGGCCGGCACCTTTGAGCCGACCTTATCGGCGTAGACCCGGAACTCCTCCTCGGTCTGGCCCGGCGTGCGATGGATCGGCGTCTCGATCGGCCCAGGGCTGACGGCATTGACACGGATTTTCCGGTCAGTGAGCTCGGCCGCCAGCACTCGGGTGAAGGACCGCACGGCGGCCTTCGACGCCGACAAAGCCGCGCGGCCGGGTGCGCCGACCTGGCCGAGCCAGGAAGTGTTGAGGATGATCGAGCCACCGTCGGACAGGATCGGCAGTACCGACTGGACAGTGAAGAACACGCCCTTGACGTTGATGTCCATCAGCCGGTCGAAGCTCTCCTCATCGGTCGTGGCGATTGGCGTGCCATAAGCGACGCCGGCGTTGGCGAACAGGATGTCGAGCTTGCCGAATTCCTTGCCGAGAACCTCGGCCATCGCCTTAAGATCGGTCACCGAGCGTACCTCAGCGCGGATCGCCAGCGTGTCGCCGCCGATCTCCTGGCGGGCGACTTCCAATTTTTCCGGATCGGTGCCGGTGATCGCCACCCGAGCGCCGACAGCGCGCAACCGCTTCGCCGTGGCGAGGCCGATGCCGCTGCTGCCACCGGTAACGAGTGCGGTTTTTCCGTTCAGCATTTCACTGTCTCCTTGAGCTTGGTTGAACTGAGTCTGGTCATTGTTTCGCTTGCTGCACGCCGGGCGGCATCCAGGGCGCCGACGAGATAGCCAGGGTTCGTCGCGCTGGTCTCGCTGCCGCCGAGCGAGATACGCTTCGCCCATGGCCCTGTGATCCAGGGTCCGGGATTGGGGGAAGGATGAGCGCCGCCATGGCGGTCGTCGACAGTCGCGGTCAACGGATCGGCGGCCCAATCCTTGAACAGCGTGGCGCGGGGCTGCGCGGCCTGCGGCCCGAAGAGACGGGCGAGCTGCGCGGCGCAGGCCTGCGCCAACCTCTCCTCTCCGATCTCGGCGCGTTGATCGGCGGGAATGCCGACGAAACCGAACAGCGCGGCAGAGCCCGAAGCGGTGGTCGCATCATGGATCTCGACGAGCGGACCGACGCCGCTTTGCGCGGTGCCCGAAAGGCCGGCCTCGCGCCAGAAAGGGCGGTCGTACAGCGCGAAGAACTTGGCGTGCGGCGCCATCCATGTCGTCGTGTTCCGCCAGCGCATCATGGTTTCGGGTGCGAGCGCCGGCGCGAAGGCGATGCTGGCGATGAGCAGCCGGGGCGGCAGCGCAAGGATGACCTGCGTGGCCGCGAGCATCTCGGTGCTTCCATCCGGCGCCGCGAGCGTCAGGTCGACCCCCTCCTCACCGAGGACGATCCGCGTGACGCGGATGCCGGTGCGCAGCCGCTCCGGAGGGAGCGCGTTGGCGAGCGCCGTGACGATGGCACCGGTGCCGCCGTCGAGCCGCATTGATTGCGGCTCCTGGCGCATCGCGTTGAACCGTTGCGGAGCTTCCTGCCGCATCCGCTCTACGACGACATCACCGTCGCTGTGCTGGGCGAAGTGGCGGAGCCCGAGTTCGCTGATGACCTCCGCCATCAGCGGATGCATGCCGGGCCAGAACCACGAAGGCCCGAGATCGAAGCCGTCTGCGGACGGCTCGCCGCCCGCACCGACCGACAAGATGCGCCCGCCCAACCGGCGGCGCGCTTCCAGCAATTGGAAGTCGATGCCAGAAGCCTGCAGCCGCCACGCGGCATAAAGGCCGGCGAGGCCGCCTCCGACGATTGCGACAGCGGTACACATGAAAAGCGCCTTCTTGAGAAAATAAGGACGGGAACAACCGCCCCCGGTTCGCAGTGCACCGGGTGCAGGAAACCTGCACCCGGTATAGAGATCAGGCCTGGGGCAGCGCGTCGATCGTGTCGAAGACGCGCGCGGTGTAGGTGAGCGCGGCACCCGCATTGAGCGAAATGGCGACGCCGAGCGCTTCGGCGATCTCCTCGCGAGACGCACCCAGTTCCACAGCCTTCTTGGCGTGGACTGCGATGCAGCCGTCGCAGCGGGTTGTCACGGCGACCGCCAGGGCAATCAGCTCATGCATCTTCGGCTCGAGCTTGCCGGTCTTCACCGCGCTGCCCTCGATCGTGTGAAGGCCGCGCAGAACGTCGGGGCTCAGCTTGGCGAAGTCGCCAACGCGGCCGAGAAGCGTGTCGCGGTAAGCGTTCCAATCCTGCATGTGGCTCATGACTTTATTCTCCTGATGTGAGGGTCATTGACGCCCGGCGGTGACGCCGCCATCGACGGGAAGGACGGTGCCGGTGATCCAGGACGCCTGATCGGAGGCGAGGAACAGGATCGCTTCGGCGACGTCGCGCGGCTGACCATTGCGGCCGAGCGGATGGAAGGCATCGAAGGTGGGAAGCACCTCCTTCACCTGATCGTCGGACAGGAAGGTGTTGTAGACCGGGGTCTCGACGACGGCCGGTGCCACCGCGTTGATACGGATGTTGTACGGCGCAAGTTCGATGGCGAGGTTGCGCACCATCGCGTGGACGCCCCCGTTCGCAGCCGAATAGGCCGCCGAGGGTGTCGCGCCGATCGCCTGGATCGCCCACATCGAGCCGGTCTGGACGATCACGCCGCCCCTATCCTTCATCGCCTTGGCCGCCGCCTGCGCGGTGAAGAACTTCCCCTTCAGGATCGTGTCGAGATACCAGTCGTAGTCTTTCTCGGTCAGATCGAGGAACGGCTTCGGATTGAAGACGCCGGCGTTGTTGACGAGGATGTCGAGCTTACCGAACTTCGACACCGTCACGTCCACGAGCGCCGCGCCGGTTGCCGGATCAGCGATGTCACCAGCAGAAACTGCAATGTTCTGACCGCTGAGGTCGATTTCGCGTGCGGCAGCTTCCAGCTTTGCCGGGTCGCGGCCGTTGATCACCACTTTGGCGCCCTCGGCGACGAACCGGGCCGCCGTTTCCTTGCCGATACCGGAGCCGCCACCAGTGATCGCGACGACTTTGCCTTCAAATCTCGTCATGCTCTTTCTCCTTACCTGTCGACAGGTAGATTGCGATGACGCTCATCTACGCCTTGCCAAGCGTGATTGCAACCCCTATCTGTCACCAGGTAGGTAAATTGTTCAGAACGGATTCGAGACGTGACCGATACTGTGGAAGCCATCATGGACGCGACCGAGCGTCGTATCAGGCAGGCCGGCTATAGTGGCTTCAGCTTCCGCGAGGTCGCAGCCGACGTCGGGGTGAAGAGCGCGAGCGTCTACTATCATTTCCCAACCAAAAGCGCGCTCGCGGCCGCCGTGGCACGCCGGTACAACGCTCGTGTCGTCGAAGCCGCCTCTGCTGCCGTCGAGAGCGGACAGGATGTGGTTCAGGCGTGGAAGGCGGTATTCCGCGGTGCGCTCGGCGAGGGCGCGAAGATGTGCCTGTGCGGCTCGCTCGGGGCCACCGTCAGCGACCTCACGCCGGACGTCGTGCACGAGGTCCGGCAGTTCTTTGAGGCGGGCATCGCCAGCCTGGTCGCCGGTGGGTTGACCGAGGAACGCGCGACCCAGGTACTGGCAACGCTTGAAGGCGCAATCCTGATGGCAAGCGCACAGGGCAATCCGGTTCTCTTTGATCGCGCTACGGCGCATCTCGACTGAGCAGGCCGCACTTCAATCGAGAAACGACCCGATATAGCTTGCGTCTTCCGCCAATGGACTACAGAAGTCATGCGTCAGCGTGTAAGTCCGTGCGCTCGCGGGATTGAGGGGACCGCACCGGAATTTCCCTTGGACGATGCGTGTTACATGCCCCAATTAGCGGCTCCACTCCTACCGTGCCTCGACATAAGTATCTGATTAATATGGTGTTTTTTGAGGACACCGATGGTCCACAATCACCCAAGCCGCATTGAGCTGGCAACACATCGCAAGCTGGCCGCAAAGGGACGGGGCCGCCCCAGCCTTTTCGCCGTCACTGCAGTCGGTGGTGTCGTTCGCGTCAGTCCGCCGACGGCAAGCGCCGCATGGTGAACTCGATGCGATCGCCGTCGACCTGACGCCAGCTTTCGACTTCGGTCCAATAAGCAGCTTTCGGAAATTCGTCGAACCACTCGCGCGCCTTTTCACGCGCTTCGGGGCGACTGAGACAAAAGGTCTCGCGAACGAATTCGCTCTTTCTACCGGCCGGGTGTTCCTGCCGGTAACGGAATATTCTGCGTCTCAACCCATCCAGGGGCGGCGGTCCAGGTATCCTCATGATAAAACCTCGCCTTTGAGAGAGGGAACATAATACCGCATTGTGAAATTTGCGAGTCGATTCTCCTGTGACGTTGCTGCACTGGCTGCGCCGCAATCTTGCTGATATTCCAAATCACGATACATACAGCGCGAATCGCGGGCCGCCGGCTGCTCGCACCGTCGGAGAGCATGCATGGAACGACCCAATCTTCCCAAGGGATTACCCGAGGATATTGAAGAAAAGAAAGAGGCAGCGCGACATTGGTTCGAAGGACTGCGCGACTCGATCTGCGCGGAATTCGAGCGGCTGGAAACCGAGCTGACCGGCCCCCTTTCCGACCAAGAACCGGGCCGCTTCGTGGCCAAGGACTGGCAAAGAGACAAGGGTCAGGGGGGCGGCGGCCGCATGTCGATGATGGAAGGCCGCGTCTTTGAAAAGGTCGGCGTCCATACGTCGACGGTCCACGGCGAATTCTCTCCCGATTTTCGCAGCCAGATTCCGGGCGCGGAGGAAGATCCCCGCTTCTGGGCCTCCGGACTGTCGCTGATTGCCCATCCTGTCAATCCGAATGTGCCGACCGTGCACATGAATACCCGCATGGTGGTGACGACGAGCCAGTGGTTCGGCGGCGGTGCCGACCTGACGCCGGTGCTCGATCGCCGGCGCACCCAGGAAGACGCAGACAGCGCGCTCTTCCATCGTGCCATGCAGATCGTCTGCGACCGCCACGCCGTCGCGGACTACCAGCACTACAAGAGCTGGTGCGACGAATATTTCTTCCTGAAGCACCGCAACGAGCCGCGCGGCATCGGCGGTATCTTCTTCGACTGGCTGCGTTCTTCGGAGGAAGCCGGTGGCTGGAATGCCGATTTTGCCTTCACGCGCGATGTCGGCCGCGCCTTCACGATGGTCTACCCGCGCATCGTCCGCTCCAATTTCAACGAAACATGGACGGAAGAGGACCGCGACGAGCAATTAATTCGCCGCGGGCGCTATGTGGAGTTCAATTTGCTCTACGATAGGGGTACAATATTCGGGCTAAAGACGGGCGGCAACGTGGAGTCGATCCTATCGTCTCTGCCGCCGGTCGTGCGTTGGCCTTAATGGTGGTGCGTTGGCCCTAATGCATGTCGCGCAAGGGTGGCGGCGTTTTGCGATAACGGCATGCGAAAAGCGAGCGATGCGGAGCGCAACGGGCGCCCCGGAAGGATCGCGACACGCTTTGGATGTCCGACGCGAGTTGATCGGACAATGCCCTGAAATCGGCGGGAGGAGTGCCTAAGTGATCTAATGCTCGTTTCAATCGGAGGAGGTTGTAATGGCGGCAGAGAAACAAGTCACCGAAGCTTCGAAGGAGCAGAAATTTTCACGCACGGTCGATAGTCCGGAATTCGTCATCCGGCTGGCCGAAGATATGCGGATCCGCAGCGGGTCCGACCTGCCACTATCCTGTTTCATCGAACAGGTGAGGATGCAGTTGGCAGGTAAATCCCCGAACGATATCGCCCGCCTCGCGGCCGATCGTTGGGCAAGACAGACGCCGGTTACGAAGTATCAGTCGTCGGACTGCTTCAAATCCTGGGCAATGCCGGATTGAAATCCGGAAAACCGCCGCCGGCAAGCGGGTGGATTGCCGGACGGCAGAAACCTTTTTCCATCCCCCGCGTTTAGCCCTCACGCCCTTCGGTATGGAGGGATGTGGGACTATTGAAAGTTGAGGAGGAAGATATGCGACTGTTCGAATGTGGTACGCTCGTGCCCGGCTGCTCCTGGCATACCCGCGCCAAGGACGATGCCGAAGTGGTTCGCCGCGCCGTCGAGCACATGCGCGAAGCACATGGCGAAACAATCATCCGGGAAAACATGGTCGACAATATCAAGGCACGCATTCGCGACGAGGCCAACGCGGCCTGATTAGAGGGCAGTAAGAGGCCCCGATATCACGCTGCGGCCAATTCCTTCAGTCGGGCGAGAAGGCTCGCCCGGTTCATCTTGAAGTTTCCGTCGAGCCATTCCTGCTCGAGCTTGCCAAGAAGTTCGCCGATGCGCGGCCCCGCGGCGACGCCCGCGGCCAGCGCATCCGAACCGCTGAGCGGGAATGCGGGCTTTTTCCATTTCGCCGCTCGCTCGAGCAATTTGCCCAGCCGCGCGGCACGTCCCATCTCCTCGAAATCGCTTTCCGCCTTGCTCCGGGCAGTCACCAGCGCCAGCTTCAGGCGAACCGCGACGCCCGATGGGTCATGGCTATAAAGCAGTCGGTCGAAGGCCGCTTCCGAGATATCGTCCTTGACGACGGGCGCGTTCGCCCATGCCTGCAGATAGGCGCCTTCGGCTTTTGAAAGACGCAACCGCTCCGCCAGCTTGGCAAGTCTTGCGGCATCCGGCGGCACGATTGCGGCAAGCCGCAGCAGGGGCTCCGCCGGCCAGTCAAGCGCCTGCTCGGTAGCGACAAGCCCCGGAATGGCGTCGATACCCCATTTTTCGGTTTCCGGCAGCACTTCGGTCAATATGCCGATCTGGCGCATCCAGAGCAGCGCTCTGCCCGGATCCTGAGCCGCCAGCAGCTTCTTCATTTCCGACCAGACGCGCTCGGCGGAGAGCGTGGCAATTTTTGACCGTGCAGCCGCGCAGGCGCGCAACCCGTCCGCATCCGGACGACCGCTGCCGTAGTAAGCGAAGAAGCGGAAAAACCGCAGGATGCGCAAATGATCTTCAGCGATCCGCGTCGCCGCATCGCCGATGAAGCGAATGTTGCGGCGCTCCAGATCGGCCAACCCGCCGACGAGATCCACGACCTTGCCATCCGCGGACGCATAGAGCGCGTTGATGGTCAGGTCGCGCCGCTCGGCGTCCGCCTGCCAATCCTGACTGAAGGCAACGCGGGCGCGGCGCCCGTCCGTTTCAACGTCGCGCCGCAAGGTAGTGATTTCGAACGGTTTTCCGTCGATGACCAAGGTCACGGTGCCATGCGCGATGCCCGTCGGCACCGCCTTGATTCCCGCCTCCTCGGCTCTTTCGACGACAGCTTCCGGCAAGAGAGTGGTCGCTATGTCGATATCGGCGACCGGCAATCCCATGAGGCTGTTGCGCACAGCCCCGCCGACGACGCGGCCCTCGCCGCCATCGGCATCGAGCAGTGCCAGCACCCGCTGCAGCGCCTCATCGCGAAACCAGGCCTCATGGGCAACGGACGTCATGTATAGAGCCTTTCATAAAGCGTGCGGACGATACCCGCGGTAATGCCCCATATCATGCGCTGACCGTAAGGCATGCGGTAGAAATGGCGTTCGCTCCCCTGCAAGAGCATCGTGTCTGTGACATGGTGGCTGGGATCCATGAGGAAGGAGAGCGGCACCTCGAAGGCATCCTCCACCTCTGTCGGATTGAGAGCCAGATCGAAGCCCGGCTTCACGACGGCCAGAATGGGCGTAATGCGAAAACCGGTCGCGGCCAGATAATGCGGCAGCCGCCCGACAGGCTCGATGAAGATATCGGCCAATCCGATCTCCTCGCCCGCCTCGCGCATGGCAGCCATTTCCGGCGAGGCGTCTTCCGGATCGATAGCGCCGCCCGGAAAGGCGATCTGGCCGGAATGCTTGCGCAGGGTGGATGTCCTCAGCGTGAAGATGACCTTGGCATCGTCGCCGCTGTCGACGACCGGTATAAGTACAGCGGCATCCTTCAGCTTCAGGTCCGCGACCTGCGCTATCGTCTCCGGATTGAGGAGATGATCGCCGTGATCGCGCCAGGCGAGGTCGATCGGACCGCCGCTCTGATTGAGGGCGCGACGCCGGAATTCATCCGCGGAATAAAGAGGGAATTCACTCATCGAGTCAGTGCATCCAGTTCGGCGACCGGCATGACGGGGAAGATCGTGCCCCCGGAGCGCACGCAGAACATCTCGCGCCCGGCGATTTCAACGGGTTCGCCGAGCTCGACGAGATCGTACATGACGGCGCGCGTCACCAGAGCCTCCAGGCGCCCCCGGACATGCAGGTAGGGCTTCAGCTCGTCGTTCTCACCGCGGATGACGAAGCGGATCGGATGGTCCCTGCCCGCCTCGACGACATCGCCGACATTCGTGCGGAATGTCAGCACGCGCTTGCCGTCGCGCTCCGTCACGCTCATCTCGACGGCGACGAACGGTGCATCGACGACGCGAATGCCGACCTTTTCCACAGGGGTCACAAGATAAGTCTTTTCGTCGGCATCCTTACGCAGGACGGTGGAAAACAGCCGCACCAGCGGCGCGCGGCCGATCGGCGTGCCTAGATAGAACCAGGTGCCGTCGGCCCTGATTTCCATGTCGATATCGCCGCAAAAGGGCGGATCCCAGCGTTCGACGGGCGGCAGACCCTTCTTGCGGCCGCCGCTATCGCCGGCGGCGCGCGAAATCAGCGCCGCGAGGCTCGCTGCATCGCCCGTTGCCTTGATTTCCTCGGTTGCCATTCTTCTGTCCCGGTTGGTCGTTAGTCACGAATATGACAGTTCTCACGAGATAGTCATTTGAAACGTGCTTGTCAGCCGTCTCGGTGGCGATAAGTTGTATTGATTATGAGGCAAATGTGTAACGTCTGCGAATCACGCGCACCGTTTTTCTGCCATTGGAGACGCAAATGGGCATGATCAAATCGACCGAAACGAGCCTCGACGAGCAGGCCATCATCGCTTCAGCCGAAAAGGCGCTTGGCGATATTGCCGCCGTCCGCCAGGAGGTGTCGAAGGTCATTTTCGGCCAGGAAAGCGTCGTGGAGAACACGCTTCTGGCAGTGCTCGCCGGCGGTCACGCACTGCTGGTCGGCGTGCCCGGCCTTGCAAAGACCAAGCTCGTGACCACGCTCGGCGCGGTCCTTGGCCTTGCCTCCAACCGCGTGCAGTTCACGCCGGACCTAATGCCGTCGGATATCCTCGGCTCCGAAGTGATGGACCAGGACGAGAGCGGCCGCCGCTCCTTCCGCTTCGTCAAGGGTCCGGTCTTCGCGCAATTGCTGATGGCCGACGAAATCAACCGCGCCTCGCCGCGCACGCAGTCGGCCCTGCTGCAGTCCATGCAGGAATACCACGTCACCATCGCCGGCCAGCGTTATGACCTGCCCGCTCCCTTCCACGTTCTCGCAACGCAGAACCCGCTTGAACAGGAAGGCACCTATCCGCTGCCAGAAGCCCAGCTCGACCGCTTCCTGCTGCAGGTCGATGTCGATTATCCCGAGCTCGCCGACGAGCGCCGCATCCTGCTGGAAACCACCGGTCTCAGCGAAGCGACGCCGCAGGCGGTTATCGATGCCGAGCGCCTGCTGGAAATCCAGCAGCTGATCCGGCAGATGCCGGTCGGTGAAGGCGTGGTCGATGCTATCCTGTCGCTGGTGCGTTCCGCCCGTCCGGGCCAGGGCAATGCCTCGACGGACAAGCATGTCGCCTGGGGCCCCGGCCCCCGCGCCGGCCAGGCCATGATGTTGTGCGCCCGCGCCCGCGCGCTTTATGAAGGCCGGCTCGCGCCGTCGATCGACGACGTGCATGCGCTGGCCGAGCCGGTGCTGGAACATCGCATGGCGCTGACCTTCGCGGCCCGCGCCGAAGGCATGTCCGTGCGCGATGTCATCGCAGGACTGGTAAAACAGTCGAGACCATGAGCCGGATGTCGAGGAGAGTATAGCGCGTGGCATCCATCGGACAGATCGTCAGACCGACCTCAGGCAACGATGCCCTCTCCCGAGCCCGTAGTCGCGCCGCACTCGTGCCGGACTGCCTTGTCGAAGCCAAGCGCATCGCCAATACCGTGATCGCGGGATGGCACGGCCGGCGCAAGCGCGGCATCGGCGAGAATTTCTGGCAATTCCGCCCCTATACTGAAGGCGAAAGCCTGTCGCGCATCGACTGGCGGCGCTCGGCCCGCGACGATCATACCTATATCCGCGATCATGAATGGGAAGCCGCGCACACGATCTGGCTCTGGGCCGATCTGTCGCCGTCGATGATGTATAAATCGACCTATGGGCACGCCTCCAAGGAGAGCCGCGCGCTCGTCCTGATGCTGGCGCTGGCGGAGATTCTCTCCCGCTCCGGCGAACGCATCGGCTGCCCCGGCATCATGGAGCCGGTGTCGACCCGCAATGCCGCCGAACGGCTGGCGGCAGCCCTGATGCACACGCCGCTCGAAGGTGGCCTGCCGCAGACGGCGATGATCCGCGGTTGGAGCGATATCGTGCTGATCGGCGATTTTCTCGATGATGCCGATAGCGTCATGGGCAGGATCGGGCCGCTGGCGCGCCGGGGCTTGCGCGGTCACGTGATCGAGGTGGCCGATCCGGCCGAAGAGCTCTTTCCCTATAGCGGACGCACCGAGTTTAGCGATCCCGAAACAGGTTCGAAGCTGATTGCCGGCCGCGCGGAAAACCTGCGCGACGACTATCGACGCGCCTATCTCGCCCGCCGCGAAAATCTCGGCCAGTCGCTGCGCCATCTTGGTTGGACCTTCGTCAGCCATTGCACCGACCGGCTGGCTTCGGAAGCGCTGGTCCCCGTGCATATGTATCTTTCCGGCATGCCCGCAAAGGCAGCCCCGGGAGGGCAGCCATGACCGGTCTCTCCTTCGCATTCGCCTCTCCCGCCATCCTCGCAGCCCTTATCCTGCTCCCGGCGATCTGGTGGCTGCTGCGCCTGACGCCGCCGCAACCGCGAACCGAAGTCTTCCCGCCGCTGCGTATTCTGGCGAGCATCCTCAAGCGCGAGGAAACGCCGGCGCGCAGCCCTTGGTGGCTGACGCTGCTGCGCATGCTGCTGGCCGCCCTCGTCATCCTTGCGATCGCCAACCCGATGTTCAATCCGCGCACCAATACGCTCTCGAGCGGCGGCCCGCTGGTATTGATGATCGACAATAGCTGGGCGAGCGTCTCGGATTGGGAGCGCCGTGTCCGGACGGCCGATGCGCTGATCGACGATGCCGATGCCAAGAGCATTCCCGTCTCGATCGCCTTCACCGCCGAGCAAGGCAACGATGCGACACCGGGTGCTGCGACATCGGCGCGCGACAAGCTGCATGCGATGAACCCGCGGCCGCTGGTGCCGGATCGCGAGCGTACTGCGAATGCCGTGAAGGCCGCGCTCAACGGCAGCAAGCCCGGCACGATCGCCTTCATTTCCGATGGCGTCGAGAGCAGGGACAAGGACGACATCGTCAGCCGGCTCGCCGCGCTGCAGCCAAGCGAGCTGCGGCTGATCGAAGGCGATGGTCAAAACATCATCGCAATCACCGGCGCGACCAATACCGCCAACAACATGACCGTCACCGCAACGCGGCTGAACGGCACCGGCCCGATGCGCCTTGGGCTGACCGCGCAGGACAACCAGGGACGGCCGATCGCTGCCGGTTCGCTTGATTTCGCCGGCAGCCAGACCGTCGCCACCGGCTCCATTGCCGCTCCTTTCGAGATGCGCAATGATTTCGCCCGCATAAGCCTCGATCGGCAGGCGAGCGCGGGCAGTGTCTATCTTCTGGACGACGGTTTCCGGCGCCGGCGCGTGGCGCTTCTCTCCGGCCAGGCTGCCGACGAATTCCAGCCGATCCTGTCACCGCTCTACTATATTCAGCGCGCCCTCCAGCCCTACGCCGACCTGACTCAGCCCAATAGCGCCGACCTGGCAAAATCGATCCCGGAATTGCTTGCCGGCAATCCCTCGGTCATCATCATGGCCGATGTCGGCCGCCTGCCGCAGGAAACCTATGCGCCGCTGCAGAAGTGGATCCAGAATGGCGGCACGCTCGTCCGCTTTGCCGGCCCGCGCCTTGCCGCGGCACCCGCAGATGATCCCCTCGTTCCCGTGACACTGCGGCTGGGGGAGCGCACATTCGGCGGCGCCCTTTCCTGGGCCGAGCCGCAGCCGCTTGCCGATTTCCCGTCCTTCGGCCCCTTTGCCGGCATGCCGAAACCCAAGAACGTCCTGATCAAGCGGCAGGTTCTGGCCGAGCCGACGCCGGATCTCGCCGAGCGCACCTGGGCAAGCCTTGCCGATGGCACGCCGCTGGTGACCGAAAAGCAGATGCAGGCCGGCCGCATCGTTCTCTTCCACGTCAGCGCCGAACCGCAATGGTCCGACCTGCCGATCTCAGGCGATTTCGTCGAAATGCTGCGCCGGATCGTGCAGCTGTCCCATGCCGGCGGCGTCACCCCGGCGGAAGGGGCCGCAGCCAAGGAGAGCGAAGCTATGTCGCCTTACCGGCTTCTGACCGCAAAGGGCGTGTTGACCAGCGAAATCGGCAGCGCCCGCCCGCTGGAGCCGAACAGCAAGGGAGCGTCGATCGCAAGTTTCGACAATCCGCCCGGCCTCTACGGCTCCGAAGAAGGCTTTGTCGCACTGAACACGCTGCCCAGCGGCACGCAACTGAAACCGCTGGATGCATCGGCGGCCGGCTCGGTCGCGCGGGAAGGCCTTATCGGGGGAGAAGCCTGGTCGGCAAAGCCGATCCTCTTCACGCTCGCCTTCCTCGTTCTTCTCGCCGACAGCATCATCGTATTGTTCATGAATGGCGCCTTCACACGCCTCGGCAGATCGGCAAAGACGATCGCTGGAGGTGCGGCGATGCTGCTGCTGGCGGCCTCGCTTGCCATCTTCCTGCATCCGGCAATCGCATTGGCCGACGATGCAAAACCCGGCGACGACACCATTTTTTCGCGGCTGGACAAGACGCATCTTGCTTATGTCGTGACGGGCGAGACGGAAGTCGATCATATCTCGGAGCGCGGGCTTGCCGGCCTCTCCGACTACCTCACCTATCGCACGACGCTCGAGCCCAGTCCTCCGGTCGGGTTGGACCTGACCAAGGACGAACTGGCCTTTTATCCCCTTATCTACTGGCCGGTTTCAGCGACCGCACCGATGCCATCCAACGACGCCATCAACCGCATCGATGCCTATATGCGCAACGGCGGCACAGTGCTGTTCGATACCCGTGACGCCATCGACACGATGGGCGATACCTCGACACCCAGCCCGAACGGCCAGCGGTTGCAGCAGATCCTCGCCAATCTCGATATTCCGCCCTTGGAGCCGGTGCCTGCCGGGCATGTGCTGACCAAATCCTTCTATTTGCTGTCAAGCTTCCCCGGCCGCTATGCCGATAGTCCGCTCTGGGTGGAAGCGCGGCAGGATATGCGCCGCGACGCAAATGCGGTCGCAACCTCAGACGGCGTGACGCCGATCATCATAACGGGCAACGATCTTGCCGGCGCTTGGGCCGTCGATGAAAACGGTTCGCCGCTGCTGCCGACCGTGCCGCCGGACGAAACTCAACGCGAATACGCCTACCGCACCGGCGTCAACATCATGATGTACATGCTTACCGGGAACTATAAATCCGATCAGGTCCACGTTCCGGACATCCTGCAGCGCTTGGGGCAATAATATGAATATCGGTTTTGCCCCATTCCTCCCCTGGCCCATCCTGGCCGCTCTGGCAGTGCTGACGCTCGCCATCGCGGCGCTTGCGATCTTCAGGCGCCTGCGCGGCGGCTGGATCCGTGCTCTGGCGGGCATCGCTCTCTTGGCCGCGCTCGCCAATCCCGTGCTGATGCAGGAGGATCGCGAGCAACTGACGACCATCGTCCCCATCGTGGTCGACCGCAGTCTCAGCCAGCAGACGCCGGAACGCTCCAAGATGACCGATGACGCCCTGGCTATGCTCAAGGACCGGCTGGCGCAATTCCCTCGCATGGAACCACGCATCGTCGAGGTGCGCGATCCGGCGGAAGCAGAATCGCCGTCGACGCGGCTTTTCTCGGCACTCTCCTCGGCGATCGCGGACGTGCCGCCCGCCCGCATCGGCGGCGCCATCTTCCTGACCGACGGCCAGATCCACGATATTCCCGGCGTCAACCAGCAACTCGGCTTCGACGCACCCATCCACGGGCTGATCACAGGCAAGCCGGACGAATTCGATCGCCGCATCGAAATCGTGCGCGCGCCTCGGTTCGGTATCGTCAATGACGAGCAACAGCTCGTCTTTCGTGTCGTTGACGATGGCAAGAGCCCAGGCGTCACGGCAGCAGTCACGGTCAAGATGAACGGCGACGAAATCGCCACGCTGCAGGCAACGCCCGGCCAGGACACGCCCTTCAGCTTCAAGGTGCCCCGCGCCGGCAACAATGTCCTCGAATTCGCCGTCGCCGAGGTGCCCGGCGAGGTCACGGCCATCAACAATCGCACCGTCCAGCTGATCGAAGGCATCCGCCAGAACATGCGCGTTCTGCTCGTCTCGGGCGAGCCGCATGCCGGCGAGCGTGCCTGGCGCAACCTTCTGAAATCGGACGCCTCGGTCGATCTCGTGCACTTCACCATCCTGCGTCCGCCGGACAAGCAGGACGGCACGCCGATCAACGAATTGTCGCTGATCGCCTTCCCGACGCGCGAGCTTTTTGTCGACAAGATCAATTCTTTCGATCTGATCATTTTCGATCGCTACCAGGACCGTCAGAACGTCCTGCCGACGATCTATTATGATTACATGGCGCAATATGTCGAAAACGGCGGCGCCCTCCTCGTGGCCGCCGGTCCGGAACATGCCGGCGGCAGTTCGATCGCGCTGACGCCGCTTGCCTCCGTGCTGCCGGCCGAGCCGACGGGCCAGATGATCGAGAAGGCCTTCTATCCGCGTCTGTCGGATCAGGGCCGGAAACATCCCGTGACACGCGGCCTGGATGGATCCGATACCGAGCCGCCGCATTGGGGCCGCTGGTTCCGCAGCGTCGATGTCGAACGGCCGCAGGGGCAGACCGTGATGGTCGGCGCGAATAACAGTCCCTTGCTGGTGCTGAACCGCGTCAGTCAGGGCCGTGTCGCCATGCTGCTTTCCGACGAAGGCTGGCTCTGGGCGCGCGGCTTCGAAGGCGGCGGCCCGCACGTGTCGCTCTATCGCCGCATTGCCCACTGGCTGCTGAAGGAGCCGGCGCTGGAGGAAGAAGCACTGACGGCGAACGCCGCCGGCCGCACGCTGCAGGTGACGCGCCAGACCATCGGCGACGATCCTGGCCCCGCCACGATCAAATCACCATCCGGCAAGAGCGAGACCCTGCCGCTGAAGCGGACGCAACCCGGTCTCTATCAGGCCGAAAAACATATGGATGAGATCGGGCTCTATCAGATCGCCAATGGCAATCTGTCGACGCTCGTTCATATCGGTGCCATCGATGCCCCGGAATTCAAGGCGATGATCTCGACCACCGAGACGCTGCAGCCGCTGGCGCAAAAGACCAAGGGGCTTGTCACCCGGGTCGCCGGCGCCAATGGCAGCGTGACGGTACCGCAGGTCCTGCCGGTGCGCGGCACCGTTCGCGTCGCCGACAACCAGCGGCTGACCATCCGCATGACCGACGAAACCGTGCTAAAGGGTATCAATACCCTGCCCTTGTTTGCGGGCTTTGCCGGTCTTGCCGCCCTCCTCTTTGCCTTCTCCGCCACATGGTGGCGCGAAGGACGGTGACCGTGATGAACATTGATGTGACCGATACCCCCAGCGAAAGCGAACTCGCGGTCATCAGCGAGGGATTGACGGCCTTCAATGCCGCCGATGTCGGCCCCTCCGAACGTCGTCCCCTTGCGGCTCTGATTCGCGATGAGACCGGCAAAACCATCGGCGGGATTTCCGGCTACACCGCCTGGGGATGGTTGTTCACGGGATGGCTCTTCGTGCCGGAAAGCCTGCGCGGCCAGGGCATGGCGGGAAAGCTGCTGGATGCGGCCGAAGCTGAAGCGAGCGCGCGCGGCTGCTTCGGAGCGTGGATCGATACGTTCAATCCGCAGGCACTGCGCGCCTACCAACGGCAAGGCTATGCGGTCTTCGGTGAATTGCCGGATTTCCCCGCTGGCAGAAGCCGCTTCTTCCTGCAGAAGAAACTATCGCCCCGCTGAAGAACAGCGGGACGATAGTTTTCGTTTTCAACGCAAAGACTTAAACGGCGATCGCAGTCAATTGCATGTCGTCTTCCTCGTCCTCTTCTTCCGTCGTAACGGCCGGAACCGAATCGTCGCGCCACGCGATCGAGCCTTGCAGCCGCGCATGCGTATCGGCGGCGATGGGCACGACCAGCACCCGGTTCGGATCGACGGGACCGGGGAAAGTCAGCGTGTTATAGGCGACCTTCTCGAAACCGAGCGGGCCATAGTAAGGCGGATCGCCGACGAGGATGACGGCTTCCGAGCCCTGGCGTTTGGCGGCCTCGACGGCGATGCGCACGAGTTCGCGGCCAATGCCCTTGTTCTTGTGGGAGGGGCGTACGGCGAGCGGGCCGAGCAGATGGCCCTTGACCGATCCGGCTAGTACCGCCGTCATCCGCACCGAGGCGATCGTCTCGCCATCGTCGGCGCAAATGAACGACAGCGACCGGTCATGCGGCCCCTGTTCGCGAATGCGTGCGGCAGCCCGCGTAAACCGGCCGGGACCGAATGCTTCTTCGTTGATGAGTTCGATGACAGCGTCGTGCGACGCATCCTCAGTGAGGTAGACCAGATCGTGCTTGTACATTAGACCAGTGAAACCAGATAGACGGACGATATTGTTCTCGAAGGCGCTCGTGGAGCGTTCGGGATCATCGGCGTCGTCGCAGGCTTCTGGTGACTTTCATGACAAGGGGTCCTTAGAGTGTGGAAAGCCGGATAGCAGGAAATATTCGGCGCGTCCAATGCAAAATGCATGATGCCGTTTATTGATGCGAGATCGTGTCGGCATCCTCGCTCCCTGCGCGTAGCCCTAGGAAGTGTGGACAGTTATCTGATCCATAGAACGATTGCTGCGATAGTGACGACTGCGAGGTAGTTTTCGGCGGTTTTTTCGAAGCGCGTAGCGACCCTGCGGAACTGCTTGAGTCTGGAGAAGCAGCACTCGATCAGGTGGCGCTGGGCGTAGAGAT